>NZ_JABRWH010000002.1 GCF_013248975.1 Neobacillus endophyticus | reverse complement strand
GAAAAAGGAGCTACATGGGTAGATACAGTAGGAGAATTAGCTGAGAAAGCAAATATCATTATTACCATGGTAGGTTACCCTCAAGATGTTAAAGAAATTTATTTGGGGGAAGATGGTATTTTAAATAAGGCAAAAAAAGGATCATATGCAATCGATATGACTACTTCAAGTCCTATCCTCGCTCGTGAAATCTATAACAAAGCAAAAGGAAAAGGTATACATACGTTAGATGCACCTGTTTCTGGAGGAGATATTGGAGCACGACAAGCAAAGTTAGCTATTATGGTAGGTGGAGCTGAAAAAGACTATAAAGCTGTTTTACCTATTTTTGAATTAATGGGAACCAATATTGTACTTCAGGGGGAAGCTGGGGCTGGCCAGCATACAAAAATGTGTAATCAAATAGCAATTGCTTCTAATATGCTTGGAGTATGTGAGGCCTTATTATACGCCACCAGATCTGGGCTAGATCCAAATACAGTATTAAAAAGTATTGAAACAGGAGCAGCTGGTAGTTGGTCTTTAAGTAATCTAGGACCTAGAATGATTAAAGGCGATTTTGAACCTGGATTTTATATTAAACATTTTATTAAAGATATGAAAATAGCAATCGAATCAGCAGAAGAAATGAATTTATCTACTCCGGGTTTAAAGTTAGCAAAATCTTTGTATGAAGAGCTTGAATCTCAAGGAAAAGGTGAAAAGGGAACACAAGCTTTATTTCAATTATTGGATAGGCAACTTCTAACTGTATAAGTAATTAATTATTCAAGGGAATGAAAATATTAAATAATTTTTTAAAATTATAACCATTATTCCACAATCGGGCGCGTTTATAACTATTGGAGGATAAAATGTTGATAAATTATAATGGACGGAAATTTGTTTCAATTGAAAATAAAGCAAACGGAGAAGTTTCTTCAAAAACGATTTTTGAATACAAACAAGAAGGGAATATCCTCTCAGCAACATATAGTGGAGGAGAAATTGTTAAAGGGACACTAATTGGAATAGTAAAGGACAATAGTAGTTTACAGTTTAGATATAACCATGTAAACACAAGAAACGAAATAAGAGGCGGTCAATGTTACTCTACTCCAGAAACCCTCCCAGATGGAAGAATTAGATTACATGAGAAATGGAAATGGACAGATACTGACCAAAGTGAAGGAGAATCCATAATTGAAGAAGTAAAATAACCTCCTATTCAACAGGTACAAGAGTTGAAGATATTACGGTGCCACTTTTGATGGATATTTTCTTATTCAAATAAACCAGCCAATAGAAACTATTCAGTTATTCCATTATAGGGCGCAAGAATTAAAGAATTTATGGACTGCAAAAGCAGTCCATTTTTTCATGGTCATGGTCGTTAATCCGTTAAATGGAGAATTAGTGGAAGATGAGTTGCTTAATCTCCCTCTTTTATCTGTCACTTATAAAAAATAAAAAACTGTCACTTTAATACAGGATAGTTTGTTTATATAATCATACCAAAGAAAAAAAGGAGAGAAGAATTATGGAGATAACACCAGTAGTACTAATAGGAGATAGAGTAAAAATACAACCTATGGAAGATTATCACGTGCAGGAATTATTTGATGCGGGAAACAATCCAGATATTTGGGCATACATGCCAATGAAGGTTCAATCGATTGAAGATATGAAGTATCTTGTGAATGGAGCACTTCAAGCAAGAGAGCAAGGAAACGAATTGCCTTTTGTTATCTTCGATAAGGATTCGGGGAAAATTGTGGGAAGCACTCGTTTTCTTAATATATCCCTACCAAACCGTAATTTGGAAATTGGTTGGACATGGCTGTCTCCAACAGTTTGGCGAACTAGAATAAATACAGAATGTAAGTATCTTCTTTTGAAACACTGCTTTGAGACACTTGGGACCATTCGTGTTCAGTTGAAAACAGATAGTCGAAATGAGAAGTCTCAGCAGGCCATTGAACGACTGGGTGCGGAAAAAGAGGGAGTGCTTCGGAATCATATGGTTATGCCTGACGGTTATTTAAGAGACTCTGTGTTTTACAGTGTAATTGACCAAGAATGGGCGATAGTGAAGAACAAATTGGAGAGTATGCTACGATAATCGCATATTATAGAAGTGTTGTTTATTAACTAAAAGGAGCTTTACTTCAATAACGATCTTCAACAACCGGGCGCATTTCTAGAATAAGAAATGCGCTCTTTTTAATGAATTGGGCCATATTCTGGAATAAAGCAATTGCTCAAATCAGGGAATTTTGAAATAATTGTTATTTAGTTAAATCAGTTGGTTGTAAGATAGTGCTGTCACCCAAGCAGCTTTTTCTTATAAGAAGACAGGAAAATTTAATTATGAGGAGTACTTTTATGGAAATAGAGAAAATAAATAAGGTTGTTAAGGAATTGCCAGAGAGAGATGCAAGGTTACTACTTAATCATATTTTAAAAAGAATACATCTTTTAAACGAGAATGAGTATTCTGAGAAACGGTTTATTGAAGAAATGAAAAGGGCATACCAATTGTTTTTCGGTATATCAGAACAGCGACAAGATAAAATAGAAGGACCAATTAAGGTAGTTCATATTCTGTTCGGGGCTTCCCCTGCAGGATGTTTAAAACAAGCACTAAAGGAACTCGGTGCATATAAAGATGAAAAGGTCATATGCATTAAAGAAATGTTCTCTTTCGGTCCTATCTGGAAATTTAATGAAGAAGTTGGAAAACAGTCCAGGTATAATTGGTTGCAAAATAACTTGTCTGATGAAGATGTAGAGTTCGATGAATCTAAGGAAAGCTTCAACAGAGCTGTTAATCAAATTATGTCTATTAAAGAAAATATTCCTATTTATTTGTGGGCTGCTGAAAATGCTGAGGAGCAGACGGGACTTCGTTTTGTCGTGGAACTTTTAAAGGAAAAAAATAATGATATTTTCGCTATAAATACGACAAAGGCATTTAACAACCTATTTAACAAAGGTAAACGGAAACATACGATTTTTAGCACTGGTGAATTGGCTCCAGATAAGCTACAAGCGATTTATAAACAAATGGATGAACCCCCTCTTACACAACATGAACAGGGAGATTTTGAAAAGGAATGGCTTTCCCTTACTGAAAATAAAGAAACATTAAGAATATGGAGAAACGGAAGAATAGAAGGTGCTCATGAAGACTATTATGACGAATTTATAATAAACAGAGCAAAAAAGCTACATGGTAAACGCAAAACAAATGAATTTTTTAAATCGGCTAGGTTAATTGGAGATGTTTTAGGGCATTTAGACCACTTTATATGGGATTTGTTCTTAGAGTATCGGTTGAAGAAAATGATCGAAAATGGGGTATTTGAGGCTGAAGGTAGTCTTGAGGCGATGAGATTATATAGTGTGCGATTGAAGCAGAAGCAGTTAAGTTAAAAGGGTAATCATTTTGCATGGTTGAGTTTAATTCAGTTTATAGGATTAAAACCTTATGTAAAAAAATAAAGGAGGGAAGATATCTCTCCTTCTTGATCTTCCATAATCGGGCGCAAGAATTGAACAACGATGGACTGTTTTCAGCAGTCCATTTTTCTTGGTCTTTAATCAGTTAAAAGGCAGGTTTGTGGAACAAGAAGGATTTTAGCTATTCAAGACAGAACTAACCATGGGGATAAATGCGAAAAGGTTAGGTGATATATAATGACATTATTCATAGGGGCAATGCTTAATGTATGGGGGAGATTTATACTCTTTTCTTCTTTATTTAGAATGAAAAGTAAGGATTACAAAGACATTAGTATAAGTGGATTTATAGAATGGGATTTATTATTTAAATTATTGGCTGTGTTAAAGGTAAATGTTGATAATTGAAATCTCCCATAGTTTTCAACGTACAACATATCAATGTTTTTTTGCTGATACTGTATACGTGGGACAGATTAGTAAAAGAATGTATTTTTGTTAATAGACATTTGAGGGAGGAAGTATGAAAAAGCCATTTCGGATGAAACGCAAGAAAAAAGAGGATGGAGTTATAAAAGAAGGAGTAAAGGAAACTTTTTGGGATTTGGTACTGGAGGGCATCGGAAACGTTGTTATCTGGTTAATCAAAGGTCTGTTTCATTTTATTAGGCATCTTTTTCATTAGATAAAAAGAGAATTCAACACGGAGAACAAACTTTGTGAAGTAATATCCATAAACAAACGGGTGCGTTAGTTGAAGAAGCATGGGGAACCTTTATAAATGAAGGTTCCCCAATTTACTATTTAAAAATCAACATTTAAATTTAACAGAGCCAAATTATTAATTAAATTTCCACCAAGTGTATATAAAAATTTCGTCCTATTAACTGGTGTTGCCTTTATAGTGCTGGGAATAGTTATTGTTTTATAAAAAAGGATTGTTCTATTAACGGGTGCTTTACTTCAATAACGATCTTCAACAATCGGCGCGTTAATCGAAGAAAGATTAACGCTTTCTTTGTTTAAGTTATTAGGCTAACTAGAAGTAACACCAATAACACATACTTCGCGTTCCTCTTGTTACTGGTAAGGCTAACAGTTACTTCCAAAATTAAGCGTTTGAATTTAAAAGAAATCAATAATATAAAATTTTTTGAAACCAAACGATACCGATAATCCATCTAATATATGAAAAAGAAGAAAGCAACAATGCTTGGCCCAACCGTAAAGGGTTAGCCCAATGAAAACATGCTTTAAAAAAGAGTAGACCAATTTAAGGGATTAGGCATAGACAATGGAGGGGTATGATGGATGAAATAAAGCTTGTCAAAAAGGCAAGAAAAGGTGATGATGCTGCTTTTGAAGAGTTGATATACCTGCATCAAAATCAACTTTATCGAACGGCATATATATATGTACAAAACAAAGAGGATGCGTTAGATGTTGTTCAAGAAACTGTTTATAAAGCTTATTTATCTTTAGACCAATTAAAAAATCCACAGTATTTTAAGACATGGTTGATACGCATTCTTATACATAATGCTAATGAGTTGTTACGTACAGGGAAGAAATTGATAAAGATCAAGGATGAAAGTAAATACGAAACCTCCGATGAACCGACAAACAAAACAAATCAAACTGAGCAAAACATTGATTTAATGGCAGCCATTCAGCAATTAGATAACAGTTATCAGACAGTAATTATTCTATATTATTACCATGATTTATCTGTTCACCAAATTGCCTGTCATATGAATGTGCCCGAAGGAACAGTAAAGACGTATTTGCACAGAGCAAGAAAATCGTTAAAAAAATTATTAGAGGGAAGTGAGCAAGGATGGATAAACAACAGTTTAATGATGAGATAAACAAAATAGAGGTTCCACAGCCCGATCTTCATATGGCCATAAAGAAAGGAATATCTAAAGCACAAAAAGAAAAACCGGCAATACGAAAAATAAAACGATTCTCGATTCCGTTGATTGCTTCTTCTCTAGTGATTGTATTTTTCGGTTCAGGCTTTGTTTCTCCACAAATGAGCAGAGTATTTGCGGACGTTCCAATCATTGGAAAAATGTATTCGTCTTTTAATGATTCAGTTGGCCAAAATCTTGCTGCAAGTAAACTAGTCACCGAATTAAACGATAGAGCGGTCAGCAATGGTGTCGGCGTAACAGTCAATGGTGTTTATTATGATAGTGGAAGAATTAGTGTCACATTTAAGGTCGATCACTTAAGTTTACAATCAAATGACTTTTTGTATGATGTGAAAATCGCAGACGGTAGTGATAAATGGAATAGGGGAGCCCAGTACGGTGGTCGAGTCACACCAGATGGATGCTTTGGTCAAATTCTAATTGATTATCCGGACAAAAGTCTCCCAGAGCATGTGACGTTGCCTCTCACTTTTACAGCCTTTAACGATGTAAAAGGAAAATGGAAGTTTGATATTCCGATTCGTCAATTGGATAACAAAAAGATACATATCGTGCAGTCCGTACAAAGCGATGATAAAGAACTAAAAATGAACTTTGAATCGCTTACCATTGGAAAAGGGTCGGCAACACTTGACTACAAAGCCATTTATTCACTGGTTGGTAAAGACGATATGGCTCGGATTGATAAAGTTACGGATGATAAAGGTCATAAAATCGATGTATTAAGCTCAGGAACCGAATTCGGCAGAAAAAGAGTAGGAAATAGCATTGAATCAGAAGAACGCTCTATAATTGGTAAAATACCCGAAAACGCTAAGTATATGAAGATTTATCCTCATATTCAGTATTCTGAATCATTTGTTTCCCATCCATTGGAAAAGAACAGTTTTGAAATGAAAAGTAAGCGTGGCGATGCAACGTTAAAAGTTGATCAAATTCAACAAAGTAAAAGAAATTTAATTGTAAAATACACTCTTGATCATGTAGATACGAAACATTTAACATTTGATTTCCAAAACTTTGGTGAAATTATGAAACTCACTGATTCTGCTGAAATTGGCAAAGACCGACCTACAATTGGTCACTTCGTTAAAGGGAGTACAATCAAAGTGTTGGACAGCGATAAACTACAATTTCAAGCATCATTTAAATTAGATGGTGAATTTGGTATATATAACTTCAGTCTGGAACACTATTCTTTAGAAGCCCCATTCTCTATGTTACTACCTGAAAAAACTTTGCCACCACTAACGATTTATTTAAAATAGAGGCGTATAGTTTAGTCGTAGCATAAATATTAGGAAACTTGAAAGAAGTTTTAGATACTGCATTTAATCGCCTGGTTATTACTTTTTTAATAGACATGCTTATAAATCGAGGCAAACACACCGGTTAGCGGTGTGTTGGAGATGAATTGGTCTTATTAAAAGATAATCAAAAATTAGTGGTACAAACAAAAAAGTATAAAATCACGTTATATAAGAGCTATCCATGAAATCGCGACAGCCAAACTACATTATAATGCAACAAATTAATTATATTAATTGAGACAGGCTAGTTGAAAATTACTTATAGGAATAAAAATGAAGGATGGATTAGGTAGAACATTTCTGCTTGATCCATCCTGTTTTTATTTAAAGGTACACTAGAAATAACTGTATAATGGAACAATTAGTTTATTTCATCTTTGATTTTTTCAATCACAATATTTATTTATTATATTGAAAAGTGGTTGGAATAAGGAGCTATTATAATTTATTTAACCAATTTTTCATTTTTAACATATTTTCCTCAGTTGGATTAGAAATTTTTCCATTTTCATATCTTGAAAGAGTCGTGTGCGAAATTCCGATTTCTTTTGCGACCGCTGCTAATTTTTGTCCACGATTGAGTCGAGTTTGTTTCATATTTTCAGGAGTTACATCCATTTCCATCACTTCGGAAGCAGCGGTTTCTTTTTTCGTCATATTCCTTAAGATTGCTGCAAAATTCATTTCTTGTTGTTCAGACTCGCCCATCTCCAATGATAAATACTCTTTGTTGTTTTGAACGGTAATTTCCGTTGGAGGCACAATCTGAACCTTAGCATTTATCCAATTGTCATGAAACCAGTTTTTATTTTCTTCAACCATTGATTCATTAAAAGATTCAAGGTACTTCCATTCATTTATAATTCCATCCTGCTGTAAAGTATCTAGGATATTTTCAAAATGCTCTTTAATCCTTGAACCATACCGTCCATTTTCTTGTATCCCCATAACGTTTAGAAGTCCTTTATCGCCCCCAATACTGTAAGGTCTGAAATAATCTGCTCCTTTTTGGCGAATTCTCCATTGCCAAGATAAATATCGTGCCAATCGTTTATGATACTTTTGCTTGATTGGATTATATTTAAGAGTTTTCAGGGCTAATAACCCGCTACTCTTCTTAGAACCGTATAGAAAATTGGCCAATAACTCGCCTGGGCGAATTTTACATTCATAAATACCGACAGGTTGTGAGTCCCGATATGCTACTGTAACACTATCAAGAATAAATAATGGGTTAAACTGAACTTGCTCCAGCTCATCAATCTCATTACTCTCTGCATCTACAAACTTAAGCTTGTCCCGCTCAATTCGGATCCAAATGGTTGTCAATGCAGCCAATCGTTTCATAATTTCATCGCGTTCTTTTTTTCGATAAGCTGATTGATAACCTTCTATACTTTTCCTTCCTTGTACCTGCCTTAAATTTAGTGCATCATCCGTATGGAAATTTATCATTTGGTCTTTATGAGAGGCCTGGCGCATCCATAAAATAGAAATAATATCAAAAATATCTGCTGTTAAATCGTCCATAGAGGTGATTGCTTGCGCAGTGAGATTTTTCCATTGATCAATTTCTTCCGAGGATAGCAGGTGAAGGGCATTTCCCTCCGACCTAACCTGTGCAGTCGCTTTTAAAGTTTTTTCATTAATAAGCGCTGTTGGATACTCTGTCTTTATTTGAAATTCATTTTTACTTATAGTATCCCTTAATTTATGGTAAAGAAGCGCCGAACCTGATTCAATAAAGCTTTGATTCAATAGCTCCGTGACAATGTTTTGATTCGGACTCACATTGTTAGAATCCTCAAATTGGATATATGGGATAACAAAATCTCTTATTTCAGAGCTATATAAATGTATCCATTCGTCAATTTCTTGCAAATTTAAAGAATGCTCCATTGCTATGCGATTGATAATGACCAAAAACGCTTTTAACGATTGGCATGGTTGAAAATCGTCAGAGTTTATATCATAAATCTTGCCCATATCTGCTTCCCACGCAGCGATAAGCTCAGGATAATCCAGGAAGGTTTCATTTGCGAATTCAACAAATCTATTTTGTACATCATTTTGCGGTGGCATCTATGATCCTCCCAATTTATCAAAAAAATTATCATATTCCCATATTCTTATGAACTAAATCTCTTGTCAACATGGAGAACATGCACAAAATCATCCAAACCTTTGTACTATTGACGTTACCTCTCACAAAAAATCCAGAATTAATGAGCGTAACAATGTTTGTTATGCACATTTTTAATACCTTTTGACGGTTGCCCTCACAATGATGCACAAAAAATTTATTTTGGACTATAGTGTCGATATATGAGCCTTACCCTTCCGTAGAAAAAAACAAAAGTACCTTTGGAAAGGTGTTTGGTGTTTCCTTTCATCGATACATAATAACCACTGTGCACACGGGTCAAACTTTTGACGTTTCCTTTCACATTGATGCACAAATAACTCATTGTGCATATGGATTCATCTTTTGACGTTTCCTTTCACATCCATGCACAAATAACTCATTGTGCATATGGATTCATCTTTTGACGTTTCCTTTCACATCCATGCACAAATAACATATTGTGCATATGGATTCATCTTTTAACGTTTCCTTTCACATCCATGCACAAATAACATATTGTGCATATGGATTCATCTTTTAACGTTTCCTTTCACATCCATGCACAAATAACACATTGTGCATATGAATCTATCTTTTGACGTTTCCTTTCACGCAAGTGCACAAATATCATTTTAAGTATTTTAAAAAGCTTTTTTCATAGCCTTTCAAAGAAATGCTTATCATACACCAATGAATGTACTAAAGCTTTATGAGTCTTGCATTAAAAGTGATATATAAAATTGCTTATTGTGCATTGTCAATGTACTTTGACGTTTCCTTTCACATCCATGCACAAAACAAAAAATGGTTAACCCTAGGAAAAATTTATCGACAATATTTATTCTCAAGGATACATAAATAAACTGAATTTGACGCTTCGACAGTTTATGACGTTTGCTTTCACATATAGATGCACAATATTTTGTGCATCTAAAAAAAGAAATTTAAATTTAAATTTTTAAAATTATTTTCAATCCCCTAGATCCAAAGGATTCAAACACATGCACAAAAGACGAAAGTGTGACGTTTGTTTTCACCTTAAGTAAAAATAGAAAATAATTTTGACGTTAACTGTCACACAAAAAATTTTTTCGTTTTTTCAAACCCTTATATGACAAGGCATTGAGTATATGCACAAAATAACATTCCTTTTAATTAAGAGATAAATTTCGGCAAAATCCAATTTTGCTATAATTCTTAATTGAAATAGTAGGTGGAAAGGAGAGGGGAACATGAAGAAAATTAAAATGGATGGATTTAGAATGCCACAAGCCATCTTAAAGGATTTTTATATGATTCGAGATGAGTCTTTCGAGAGACCCCCTGCTTCTGCTTACGTTGTTTATTTAACAATGCTATGCCAACTTGACAAAGAGAAAAATCAACGTGGAATTTTAAAAGAATATAACCTTTCATATTGGGCAAAAACGTTAAAAATCCCGTATTCTACTTTTTACACAGGAAAACTTTATTTAGAAAAATATCACTTTGTCAAAGAGGAGATACTTAACGATTTGCCTGTATTAGTCTTAAAAGATATCGAAAAATACAATAATCCGGGAAGTTTAGAAGGAGGAGAACTGAACTACCTTTTAATTCCTCATGCTCTTTTTAAAACCAATATATTAGCTGAACTGGTTAGAACTTCAAATCCAGAAGGAATTGAGTTGATTTTATCGTTATTTAACCAGTTCCGTACAGCTATGTCTAAAAAAGAAGTAATTGAGCTTAATAAGTTGCGACAATCACGTAACATGTCTACTTTGAAAAAACAATTAAATAAAAATTCAAAAAAGGTTAGGGAGATACTTACTCTTCTTGAACCTTTATTTGTCATTGAATATGAAGGGTTAGAATATAGAGGAAAGCAAATTTGGGTAAGAAAAGTTTGGATCACAATAAAAGAAACCTGTGTAAAAGAGCAAAATGTTGAGGAATTTAAAGTCGACCATCTTATGGCCATGCTATCTCATGAATTAACTTACTTCCTCGATGGTCAAAGAATAAAGTATAAACCTCGGGATCAGTTTGATATTATGATTTCCTATAAACAAGAAGTTTACGATAAAGTCAAATTATTAAAAGATCATGAACAATTTAATTTAGAATCTGCAATAAAGCAATACTTTATTAACTGCATGGATAACATTGGTATTTATATACATCAGCAGCAACAAAATAACAAAACTTTTAGAATCCACTCATTAGGAGCTTTCTTTAGAAAAGCTTTTAGGAATTATTTAGGAACTTTTCTAAAGAAAATTCCTCCTGAAGTAAGAATAGAAACCATGTTCGAGCATTATACTCAAACCGGCACATATCCTGATTTTGAAAAAATTATATTATAGTTGCCTTGTAAAAAAATACAATATTACAAGGCTTTTTGTCATTGGAGAAAAAATAAAAACCCTAATGGAACCCTCCTAAATGAGCGTAATGATATTTCACGCTCATTTTTTATGTCACAAACACTTACGAATGTATACCTGTGGATTTGTTAATTTTCTTTTTATTTTCATCTGAATATGTGAAAATAAGATTAGAATCCTTGTTAAACTGTTAAAACGTGTATGCTTATTTTGTGGTTATCTTAATAATACGATATCTTAATTCAATCAAGTTTGATTTATCCCTTGTGTAGCAAGGATTGCAATAAGTTTTGGTTAAACAGCTTATTATTACTGTTTTTTTTATTGTTACTGTCTTTTTTATTACTCCTCTATTTTTATTTTTATTTGAATTATTATCAATTTTTGATCCCCTATAATTACTCTAAATTTTATATTTCATGTAAATTTGTTTCTAAATAAAAAGTACATTATAAATGTATTCCACATTCAAACATCCATTCTTCTTTTTATCTGCAAATAGCGAAAAAGCGGTGCGGACAATTAAGCAACAAGGGAAATCGGACGCTGTACGCTATATTTTACAATTTGGCAGTTCACCAACTGGAGTGGGCAAAAACAAGTAAGTTATTAAGGAACCCTTTGTTCAGGCCTATTACAGACTTTAACTCCAGAAAGCCCACTTCTTTAGATGTCGGGATGAATGGAGTGTTTTTAAACTTTATCAAAACATATGTTCTATAGTATAATAATGGTATACATACTAACACGAAAGGAGTGGTGAATATGCCCAAAAAAGAAAAACCTACATTTATTATCGAACTCAAATGTAAAACAGAAACATGGCAACAACATATCTTAGATACTCGTTTTGAATTAGCACGAAAGCTGTATAACGCCACCCTTTCGAATGCACTCAAACAAATAAAAAAAATGAAAGAATCAACACACTTTAAAAGGAATCTACATCTCTATCGAGAAACCAAATCGCTTTTAAAAAAGACAAATCATAAATCAAAACAACATCTTTTAAACAAACAGGCAAAGAACTATCGGAATATCTTAGATTCGATTCGCCTTTCTTTTGGTTTGTCCGAATACGGACTTCATGCCTACGTAGCCAAACCTCGTCAAGCGGTGGCAGACCATATCGACAGTCTCACTGCTCAAAAAGTGGCTTCTTCGGTTTGGAGAGCGGTACAAAAAGTTCTCTTTGAAGGCAAGAAAGCTCATTTCAAAAAATTCGGAACCTTGACTTCCGTAGAGGGTAAAACCAATACATCGGGGATACGGTTTAAAAGTAATACAGTGCATTGGAATGGATTGGTTCTCCCTGTCAAGAGTCGGAAAAACGACCTGTTTGTTCATGAGTCCTTGGCTTTACATCGTATCAAATATTGTCGTTTGGTTAAAAAAATTATTCGTGGAAAAAGTGTTTATTATGTGCAACTTATCATGGATGGGATACCACCAGCCAAGCGTATCCATAGTACAGGAGCCTTTCGGTACAAGGTCTCTCCTGACCAACGAGTCGGTATCGACATCGGCACATCTACGGTAGCAGTGGTATCGGAAACAGAGGTCATATTGCAACCTTTAGCTTCGAAAGTGGATGCCTTGGATAAGGAAAAACAACGCTTATTACGTAAAATGGATAGAAGTCGAAGAGCGACCAATCCGCATCGTTTTCTTTCTGATGGCACTGTCAAAAAAGGAAAAAAGGAACAATGGGTACGTAGCCAATCCTTTTTAAAAACGCTTTTTCAATTAAAAGAAGTCTATCGTAAACGACAAGCGGTTCTGAAAGAACAACATGGTCGATTGGCTAATCATGTTTTATCATTAGGGAATGAAGTGTATCTGGAAAAGATGCACTTTCAGGGATTAGCTAAACGTGCCAAAGAAACCAAAATCAATGAAAAAACAGGTAAATACCAACGAAAGAAACGATTTGGCAAGAGCATTGGCTCATATGCCCCTTCGTTGTTCGTGAAGATATTGAAACAAAAACTAACCTATCAAGGAAAAGAACTCCATGAAGTCAATACCATCACCTTTAAAGCCAGCCAATACAACCTTATGGATAACACCTACCAAAAGAAAAAACTCCATCAGCGATGGAGTCAAATCGGAGAACATCCAGTTCAACGAGACCTGTACAGTGCCTTTTTGTTAATGAATAGCGATGATACCTTAAAACAAACCGATAAGTGTAAACGGTCACTTTTTTTCTGCAAAAAACACCACCATTTTTTCAAATTCCTTCGGAACAATATCTATACTTCACCGAAATAATGTGCTAAATTTTTTGCATATTATGGGGGTGGAGTTTTTTTATGATTGTTTCTTTTGATTTTGGAATCGATTTAAAAGAATATGCCGATAGAGGGAAGAATAATAGCTTTCCTACGCTTGATTGTTGTCCCAATTGCAAGTGTATATCACATGGAAATCTTCATAGGAATGGGTACTATTGGAGGTTTGGAATTACGGAGGATTTAACCATCAAGATTCCTATATGTCGAATTAGGTGTTTGAATTGTAAAGCGAATATATCGATCCTACCAGATTTTTTAATCCCTTATTTTCAGCACACCATTGGTATAGTATTAGATCTTATACAGGAGTACATTCAAAAAAGGAAAGCTAATTGCAGCCGCCAATTATTAAGGTTTTATTTTGTACGGACGATAGGAAATTGAATTGGGTACATAGCTTTTTTACCGATATTGGTTATTCTACTGGCCTATCTAGCCATCGAAATAAAGAGGCCATAAAATATTTGAAAATGATCCGTGATTTTGGCGAATCCTCCTTCTTACGAAGGAGCTGGGGTCATTTATCAACGTACTTTATGGCAAATTAATTCTACCATATTTGTGGTGATACAAAAATATTATTTGTCCCACACACCTTTTGCATCGTCAGAAAATGACAAAAAAAGTAGAATAAATACATGGATAACCGGTTGTCCTTCTACGAAAAGGAGGAAGATTTCCATGAATGAAAAAGAACGCGAACAAATTGCTTTATTTCGTTTTGGACTCATTGCCCCTCTGTTTAATGGGCAAGTGGACCCAAAGACGTATCTTAATGAACTGGAGGGAAAGGTTCATTCAGTTCCCTACTACGGGGAACGCAAAATTGCCGTAAAAACAATAAAAGAGTGGCTTCTTCATTATCGCAGAAATGGGTTTGAGGCATTAAAACCGAAGAATCGTGCGGATCGAGGGGATTCCAGAAGACTATTACCTGATGATCGGGATCAAATCATAGAAATTCGAAAAAAAAATCTCCATATGCCCGTTAGTGTGTTTTACGAACAACTAATCGAGAGTGGAGAAGTTCAAAAAAATCAAATATCATATTCTACTATAAATCGATTATTAAAAAAACACAACTTAGTAGGGAAAAGTTTTTCAGCCATTCCCGAACGGAAACGGTTCGTACATGAAAAAGTGAATGTGTTATGGCAAGGAGATTTATCCCATGGTCCATACATAAAGGTGAATGGGAAAGCAAAGAAGACCTTTTTAATCGCCTATATCGATGATTGTTCTCGATTGGTTCCTTATGCGCAGTTTTTCTCAGATGAAAAGTTTGATGGATTAAGAGTCGTAACGAAGGAAGCTCTTATTCGAAGAGGAAAACCTAAAATGATATATTCTGATAATGGTAAGATTTATCGATCAGAAACACTTCAATATGCTTGTGCCAGACTTGGAATTACTTTGGCTCACACTGCCCCTTTTGACCCGAGGGCCAAAGGGAAAATTGAAAGGATGTTTAAGACCATCCAAACAAGATTCTATCCACTTTTACAAGCAAACCCTGCCCACTCCTTGGAGGAGCTAAATGAACGCTTTTGGAAGTGGTTAGAGAAAGATTATCATCGGAGAGTTCATGCATCTCTAGAAGGAAAAACGCCTCATGAAGTCTTTCACTCTCAGTTGCATGAAGTTTCATTTTTAGAGGACACTTCTATTCTTGAGACAATCTTCTTAAAACGGGAACACCGGAAGGTGAAACCAGATGGAACGATTACATTAGACAAGCAGCTTTACGAGGTACCACCTAGATTTATTGGGAACCGTGTGGATGTCAGGTTTGATGAACAAGGTGTTTTTATTTTTGAAAATGATCAAAAGGTGGCAGAAGCCCTAGCGGTTTCTTTTGAAGTCAACGCTAAGGCAAAACGAGTTCAGTCCCCATTTTTATTAAGCGGGACGACCGAACTAGAAGAAGGTGAAGAACGTGTATAAATCCTTCTATTCCTTAGCCCAAACGCCATTTTCAAAGGACATACGTCCATCAGATGCATTTCCCTCTACTGATTATAAGGGCGCATTAAATGCATTAAAATACCTAGAAAAATCAAAAGGAATCGGTCTTCTAATTGGTGAACCGGGTGCAGGAAAAACCTTTACCTTACGGTCTTTTAAAGAGTCCCTAAGCTCTTCTTTATATCAAGTAATCTATTTTCCTCTTTCAACAGGAGGGGTCATGGATTTTTATCGCGGTTTAGCCTATGGTTTAGGAGAAGAACCAAAGTTCCGGAAAGTGGATCTTTTCCGGCAAATTCAACGAGGAATTGAACGGATTGTAGAGGAACGAAGAATTACACCTGTTTTTATTCTAGATGAAATGCACATGGCAAAGGATGCTTTTTTACAGGATATAGCGTTATTATTTAACTTCCAGATGGACTCAACAAATCCGTTTATTTTAGTGTTATCCGGCTTACCTCATTTGAAGACTCGGTTAGCCTTAAATCATCATCGTCCACTTACTCAGAGAATCATCATGAAATATGAGATTCAGCGACTCACAAAAGAAGAAGTGTCTAATTATATTGACCACCACATGAAAATAGCCGGGGCAAAAATGCCTATTTTTACTGAGGCAGCAAAGGAAGCGATAACCTTACGATTACAGGGATGGCCACGAGTCATAAATACATTGACCATTAACAGTTTATTATTTGGTTCTCAACTTCATAAGGAACAGATAGATGAAGAAATCGTAAGATTGGCCATTGAGGATAGTAAACTGTGATGAAAAGAGGAATATTGGTCTATAATCATAGCACTCAGGAATGGAGAGTTTGGATAGGACAGTCATCCTATTGGATTGACCAAGGCTATCATTTTGAAATAAGAATCAATAATCGGTATTTCTTAGCCTATCTGGAGAAAGATCTAGATTGGTTCGTAACATTGGATAATGATGTAACTTTTGTCCTTCATAGCCAAGAAATATATAAGATTAGAGTAAAAATACAAGATTACATTCGAGTGGATGCCCCTTTTTAGGGGTTTTTGTTTTAGTGTTTTTACCGGAATAATATGAACAAGAATTTGCACTATCCGAAGTAATTTGAAATAATAAGCACTTTATTTCAGATTTTTCGCCGAGTTAAAGTGAAAAACAGTGTCTGGAATAATGTGCTCGTTTACACGATAAGAAACGATGCCAAGACAACTTTGAAACCTTTATAACCCTGCATGATAGACAGATAGAAAAACTAAAACAACATTCCATGAACTACCCCAGCAGTATGGGGATTTAATATTTAAAAGACTAAGGAGAACTTCCTTCGTAGGTGGAGCTACCCGCCTTCGTCAAAGGTACTCGCTAACACGACAACGGTGGTGTAGAGTATAAAGTCTTATGGAACAGAAGAATAATCGAAGATGATGTACACAGAAAACCGTTGATTTCTTCCAACCTATTTTTGAAGGGAATCAATGGTCTGTGGAGAGCTTCGTACCGCTTCTCTACATAAGAACCCTACTTCTTTAGAGGTAGGAGTAGTCAGCAATTAAAACTTAATGAATGAATTTACTTGAAGAAGGAAAACCCGTTATTTCTACGAGCATTATGGTGCTAAATTAATTAAATCTGAAAAGACAACAATTGCTGATGCTCAATTGAATTGAAGCTGGATTGCGTTTATATAAAAAGATGGGATTTGATATCGAAGGAACAAAAAGACATTCACTGTACATTGATGGAGAATTTGTTAATGAATACTATATGTCTAAACTCTTATAGAAATTTCATCTTCAATTATCGGGCGCAAGAATTGAAGAATTTATGGACTGGACCATCAGCCCATTTTTTTATGGTCGTTAATCCGTTTTTATCAATCAAAGATATTTTTGCTATTTTTCGGTATTCGCTTGAATGAAATATAAAAGCAGTGGTAAAAGATGAAGAAGTAAAGCTCTAAGATGAAGAAACGATAAACGAAATTGCAGTTTTTAACAATTTCATACGAAAACATATGTCTTTAACAGAATAAGTAGGGAAAGATAAGATGGCTTATTATTAGGACTTTTTTATCGGTATTAACTTATTATTTAACTAGAAAAGCCCCACAACATATAACGGGGCCCTTCTCCTTATTCGTTACTTTTTCACTCGAAACTGAAAAGTCTTACTGATATCAGGCGAACAATTTTCTAAATAGTACTCAACTCCAGTATCATTAGCCAAATAATAGAATCGTTAAAAGTATCATGACAAGCATAAATAAAAATCATAGTTTCATATACTCCGCCTCCAATAAATTAAATTACTCCTATATATATTAGGGAATTAAACCTGCTAATGATTCCTGCGATCAATCCCGTCTTTTTTTTGCTCATATAGTTTATTAGTCATATCCATTCTCCTTATTTAGATTATGATTTGATTCTAATAGAATATTCCTTACTTTGGTAAAATGCGCTAAGGACATTATAGGAGATTTATGCTTATAGAGATTCATTACGAATTTTTATTTCATCCCCCATTTGAGGAGAAGAGGTGTAGCATACGCTTCAAGAAAAGCAGATATAAGCAATAATGGGATGACTACTAAAACAAAGGTTGTTGATGTCATTTTCAATGTTTCTTTTAGTGACTGCTTGTTTTCTTTTTTAAATAGTTTTCTTGTTGTATTCAGGCTAAGGAATGAACCTAGACTCGTAGAAAGGATGGATGCAGTGATTTCGGTTATTCCATGTGGTAAAACCCCTAAAGTAGCCATTTTCCAAACGGATCCTGAACCAAAAAACAAAGAAGAAACAGCTAAAATTAAACCCATTGTTGTTCCGTTGTACATCACTGAGAAATAAGGGAAAATCAACAAAGGGATAAATCCACCGATAAAAGCAAATACACTAACTAATGTATTATGTAAAAACAATGACAACATCGTATGGAAATCATTGTTATCCTTCAATAAACCTTGCTCAGATAAACCTTTCATTAATGATTTAAGCCATTTTTTTGTAATACTCTCATCCAAACCATACCTTATGATAAAAAAAGAAACAATTACGGTTAAGATATATACCGTTAACATTAATCTAAAATGCTTTTTATAATAAGAAGTAAATTTAGACCATTCGTTTTTTAATAGATTCAATTTGAATTCCTCCAGTTGTTTTTTTGTTTAAACATAGTCATATGCTATTACAAGAATACATTTAAAAATTCATCTTATTCTTTGGTTCTTAATATCTATTAATTCCGCTTCATAAAATATTCAACCATTTTTTTCATAATTAAATGCTGAAAACAATAATTCACCTTATTGTTTTACAAAAAAACTTCTGAAAACGGAGATTTCACTGCAAATTCTTAACCCAAAAGGTTTATATATTATTACGGTATAGAAATAATAGTAAGAAGCTAAGAGAAATATATATTATTATAACTTCGATAAATTTACAATCGTATAACAATAAAGGGAAATTCAACCTGTTTTTGAAGTATCGTGATTTTGATTTCAAGTGGTTAATGTATGAGAAATTGGTAAAGAAAATTAGAGAAAAACGGTAAGTTAGTTTGGGTTAATGGGGGATACCTTTCCAGGTGGTAGTTAGGAAGGGCGTTCTTTTGTTGATCTTGCAGCTAGCTGACCGTTTTTTAGGTTGTACATTTTTTTGCAAAAGTATTGATTGTGAGTGTATGGTTTTTTAAAATGCCACCTACAGACCTTTCGTAGATTTACGAGAAAATTATTGGGTTGCTTACTACCCAAACAATTTATCTTGATTCGAAAGGGGTCAGCAAGGCGTATGCTACAAAATCAAAGTATCCTTTGTCAAGAAAATAGCGGTTTTGATGTAACAAAAATTTCCGGAATTGTTGTTTCTGCTGAATTTTTGTCCGCGTTATTTGACATTAAAAAAATTACAACAAAAATATGACATTCTCATTATTTAAAACTGAAACTCAGCCTCGAAAACTCCACCATGTTTTAAAAAGTGATTTAATATCAACTCTCGTTTTGCATTTAGCTTGTAATACTGCTGGTGTGATTCGTGAGGTTACTTTAAATCGCTTTTACAAAGAAAGGGTCTCAAAAATCTTTTCTTTATCCTTTCAAGAATGTTTATAAGGTGGGCCTAAAACCCTTACGTCTTTAGGCTAGGGGAGGTAAGCCCTAACTACCTACCTAACAGTAAATCGTTCGATTTTTGTTAAAATCCGAAAATCATATAAATATAGAATTAGTATTGTTGAGATCGTTAGTAAATATGAATAGTGTTTATAACAGGTGGATAAAAAATACGATTTTGTGATTAAAAGTTAATAAGTAGAGGAAAAAATCATCGAAATTATTGTTCTGGAAGATGGGGGATAATGTATCAATTCATGTAAATATTTATACTTTTTCCTTATATTTAGGTCAATATTTACAAGAAAAGCCGAAACTATATGCTATAATTTTATGAATAAGGGGCTTGAAAAGCCTGATATTACTAAACATTTTTGCGTCTAAAAGAAGCTAGGCTTTTTAGAAGTTTTTTTGTTTTTATACGTTTTACATACATTTATTAATATGGTGATAAAAATGGCTATTTATTTTGATGAATACCTTAAAAGCAATAAGTTTTCCGAAGAGACAATTGAAACATATGTGAAAACAATCAATATGTTTAATGCATTCTTAAAGGAACAATACGCAAGAACCATTGAAGCAGTTGAGGTTCGGCCAAGTGATATTAAAGGATTCCTCGAGTCAAAAAAAGAGAATGGAAATAGTGTTCAAACGATCAATAAACACTTAGGGATATTAAAGAAGTATTTTGATTACTTATGGCAAATAGATATCGTAAAGGTAGATCCAGCGGTAAAAATTAAGAATCTAAAAAAAGAGAAAGTCACCCCTAAAGATCTTAATTATGAATTCCTTCTAGGGATTAAACCTAAAGTTTTAGCCAACCCTTCTTATAAAGTGCTAACCAAAGTAATATTTATTTTAGCTATGAGGGGCTTTAGAGTATCGGAGTTTCACTTTAAAAAATCTGATGTTATAGACTTAGGTAATAAGTTCATTATTGAAACCAAAAGAAGCACCTCTAATTTAAAAAGAACAATTGAATTAGAAGGGATAGAGGCAGATATTTTCGCTGCACATTTTATAGATTCTCAATTTCATACTTCAGATTACGTTTTTACGACCAAAAAGCATGATACAGGGTTGCTTGGACCAATAACATCAGAAATCCTCTCCAGTCAATTATGTATGATAAGAGACGCTTACGATTTGCCTAAACCTTTTCCATTAAGCGAGTTTAGAATGCTTTATACCAAGCATCTCCGAACAAAGAAACACTATTCTGTAGATAAATTGGCTGTGGAGTTAGGAATCGAGAAGACATGGGCTGGTGTGCTTGCAAAAGAAGTAATTGAAAGATATGAATCCCGATAGTATAATAGGATGTATCAAATTCATAACGTAGAAATGGGAAATACCCAAAATAGATTTAGTAGACAGGGATCATCAGTCTACCTATTTTGAGGTATTTTTTTTGCATTTAGGGAGGTTGAATAAACATGGATACTACTGATTTAAATATAAATCAACCGCCCCATAAAGCATTAAAAGCTCTTTTAATGGCTACTTTATTAGGGTCCGGGGACTTATATAAAAAAGGCGAGGAAAAACTACTATACTTTCAATTTGAAAGAAACAAATCCGCTTTTTTAAATAACTATATTTTAGCAAATGGACTACAAGAATTCGTAAAAATTGATTTACCAAAGCAACAAGCGTTTATTGTTTTAGAGGATCACGACCTCTATCAGGAGGTTTTAAAGTGGTATGACGGCCATAACAAAAGATTCCTTCCATCGAATCATTCCGTTTCTTATCATGATATCATCCTTTTCATCATTATTTTTGGAAAGCGACGATTGGAATCCGTGACAGTAGAAACAACACTAGATAAGAACTCACTTCGTTCATTCGCATATGTACTGGAGACAAAACTAGATTTATCTGTCATCCCAGATAAGATGAAATTAAAAATACACGATATTGTTTCATTATTTATAAATGGACTTAAAACATTAGGAATGTTGGAATGTACCGAACTAGCTAATTTTTTAAGTGAACAGGACAAACGAATAATTGCTAATGGAGTAAAGGCATATGCTCAAATTGGTTAAATGTTTGCTAGGGGTATCTATTGGTTCCACTATTTTCTTAGCTGGATGCAGCCAAGATGCTTTTTCAAAAAAAGCAAATGACGAAATAAATCGTAATAAAATGGCAGTGGATAAACGTAAAGAAGAACAAGAAAAATCAAAGGACGATGCTAATAAAATCTATAAAAAATTGGAGAAGCCAATTTCTGAAGACATAAAGGAAATTGACAAGGATAAAAGAACAGAGCAAAACATTAGTAACATTCCCATGAAGGATACCTATTCTGATCCTAACGAGATGGCCTTAAGAATCAGTAAGGAAATCTTTGATTTTAGTACAGGAAAAACAGATGTAAACCAATACTACGATTTTTTAATGAAGTATGGTTCAAAGACCTTTATACAAGAGTTTTTACCAAATGAAGAGAAAGGGAAATCGTTTCTAACCAATGTTCAAGAAGCAATAAAAAGTCAAAAGGGATATGGAATAAAGTATACGATTACTACTGTAGACCTTAATAAAGCTGAGGACGAAGGAAACTTTTATAGAAAAGTAACGCTTAATACAAATGAGGAAGCATATTTTATAACTACTATTGTCAATGAAAATGGGAGTTGGAAATTCTCGGAGGATAATCCATCACCGCCTTACCAAGAAATAGGGGGAAATAATAATGACTCAACAAATACAGGAAACTGAAAAAACTTTAATAAAAGTCACAGAACACCGCATGCGGGATTTATTTGACCACAATGACAATTTTAAAGCAGATTTTTTTGGGGTCTTTAACTTTTATAGTCAAAAGTTTTACCGAATCATTAAAGGGGAGGAAGAGCAACGCTCTTTTGATGAAATATTCTTCGAAGCTGCCAAAAGCCAATTTTTAAATGGTTATTATCTTGCTAGAGAAGTACTTGCTGACGAAAATTCCGTTTTTCCGGATGAATTTTTCACTCAGCCTATTGGATATTTAACGGAGGAAGTACCAGGAATACTGAAACAAGCAATGCAAGATACGTTAGATGATATGATCAGAACAGACCTGACACAAAAATTTATCATGTGGCTACTCCAAAACTATGAAGATGTATATGATTTGGTTAAACAAACGATCTTTGATATTGCATGTTTAGGGGCTCGTCAGGCATTTTTAGATATAAAAGAGGAAAAAAACCTTGAAAACAATATCGAACCAATCGAAGGTTGGTTATCGAATCTGAATGACATTGAGTTTTTGACCCCACAATTATTTTTAACTCCAATCGTAAAAAATGAATTAGCTGAATCCTGGGAATTGCATTATTGGTCTACATTAAACAATACCAGCAAAGCAGGGGATGTTACGATATTAAAAATTACGAATGATGAAAAGGATACTTATCTAATCAATATTGGATTACATCAATCGATTTATGAAACAGAAAGACAACGAATTTCTGAATATATTTTGAGTGCAATTTCTAATAGAAATAATATTGCATTTGAAAACATAGTGCCAAATATTGCAGTAATTGAAGATTATTATTTCTTTGCAGAGTAGTCATAAGATAAAAGAAGAAAAAATATAATGGGAAATACAAAAAAGGTGAAGTAATCATATTAACTGGTTTACTTTAGAGGTGAATACAGCCAAAACACAGTCTATCACACATTGGAAATCATATGAAATGTGTAATAGACTGTGTTTTTTGTTGTCACATAATGTTTGCAGGCAAATCCTTTACTAGCTTTAAGCTCAATCTTCCACAATCGGGCCAGATTGCTGAATAAAACGTTTTAAGAAAATTGGTATACTAAATAGTTTGTGAAAACTTTCGCTTAAACTAATTGGCAGGATACTTTAATATTCAAAACCAACAAAATAAGCATTTTGTTGACTGGAAAACAAATGTAAAATACAATATATGTATGATACATAATTTGTACAATACATCATTAAATATAGGTGAGGTGATTAAATTGAATCGTGAAGAAATTTTAGAACTACGTAATACAGTTCAAAAGTTTGTTCGATTATTTGGATTGCTTGAGCAAAATGTAACTCAGTGTGGTTTTAATTTGTCTCCATCTCAAGTATTTGCTTTACAAGAATTAGAGAATAAAACGTTAACCATTGGTGAATTGGCGAATCAATTATTTCTAGAACGAAGTACGGTAAGTCGTTTGGTTGATTCCCTTGTGAAAGGTGGTTTTGTAAATAGACTATTGAACGAATCAAACCGTCGTGAAGTTTTGGTGTCTTTAACTGAAAAAGGGGAACGTTCGTTGATACAAGTAAGAGAACAGTCAATCCAATACTACGGTTCTATTTTGAATGAAGTTTCAGAAGATAGTCAGCATCAAATATTGAGTGGATTCAAATTATTTAATGATGCCTTATTAAAGAAGAGGAGCGAATAAAATGAATTTTAAAACAAAGCAAGCTACCACTTCAATATTTTCTGTACTCTTTTCCTTTCTTGCTACATCCCATCATTGGATTCATATGGGGATTCTTATGTTATTAGGCGGTAGTACGAATATGATGGCTGCTATGTCAGGGATCCTTTGGATTCGTCGTTTTATGATATTGATGACCGTAGCAACGACACTTTTCTCTATTTATCGCTTGTTTAAACATCGCTGTAAAGAAATTTGGATGATTGCTTTAACCGTTATCGCTGTTTTGGTATCGTTATATTTTATTTATTCTACTCTTACAAACTTTGGCTGGTAAGGAGTTAAACATAATGGACTTTCACAAAGATTTATCTTATGTAGGCTGGGAAGAGGTCAAACGAAGACAATTAGAACGAGTTCCATTAGTTTACGAGTGGATGAAGCTTACGGATATGAAACAAGGGGAATCTGTTCTTGATATTGGAATTGGACCAGGTATGTTTACTTTGCAATATGCCAATTCTGTTGGAGAAGAAGGTACAATTTATGCATTAGACAAATCGAAGGAAGCTCTTGATTTTTTTCTAAGAGAAATTAAGGAAAAGATGAACAACATTATTCCTATTTGTAGAAATGCTGAAACCTCATTGGACACTGTAGGAAATGTTGATATTGTTATGTTTACTGATGTTCTTCATCACGCAGATTCTCCAATTGATTTATTAAGAAACGTCTATAAACATATTAATGTAGATGTACGGGTTTTAATTGCAGAGTTCGACAAGGATTCTAAAGGTCAAATAGGTCCACCGTTGCAGAACAGAATTTCAAAAGAAGAAGTTAAAAAGTTTGCAAAGTCCGTTGGTTTTCAGGAGGTTAAGGATGGAAACCAAGATTATGAACATTACTATATGCTTTTAAAGAAGTAAAAGAGAAGACTTCCGTTTCTTACTGGGGGTTCATCAATAACGATCTTCAACAATCGGGCGCATGAATTGAAGAATTTATGGACTGCAACAGCAGTCCATTTTTTCATAGTCGTTAATCTGTAAAATGGGAGTTAAGTTAAAGATGAATAATCGTAAATTAATTCCCAAGACTAAAAGTAGAGCTTATGAAATGTAAGGAGGCTGCCCATTTGGACGCTTTGGGAACAAGCAATTTTAACGATGTTACAACCTGTAATGTAAGAAAAGTCTTTCTAGAATTTAGCAGAGGTAGGAAAATCACGATATGAGGAGATTTAATATTGTCACTCTACTTCTCATAGGATTATTAATTAATTCAGACAGTCAAATGGCTTTAGCAAAGAAAAATACTAATCAACGGGTTCCTTTTTTAGAACAATTAATGAATCACTCATTAGAGTATAATGAGGTTCAAAACATTAAAATAGAAAATGATTCTGGACTTCATCGAGTATTCAGTATTAACGATGGTTATCAAGAGCCTGTGCTTAGAAAAGTGGTGCATTGGCTTAATAACTCTAGCCGAGTGATCGGAACAACTGAGGTATCTTTAGAGAAACCATCCAATAAATTGACATTAAAAACGGTAAATGATGAAGTGATTACCATTGAACCTGCATATAAGTGTGTACTCGAAAACAAACGCAAAACCTGTACAGCTAAAGATGGGGAATTAATCATTTCGAAGAATAGCCATAAAGTGCAAATAAAGTCCCAATCCCTATATGATTGGCTCGTAGTAGGGTGGAGAAAAGAATTGAACGGACCTACTAAAGAAAAATTGCTTGAAGAAGCATTGTTTACACGTTATTTATATATTTTGGGACCATCTTATTCAGAGTTTTTTATGTGTCCAAAAATCCAAATTGACCCCATTGATGGGGACCCCAGGAGACATCTTATTTTTGCAAGTGCTTTAAACTATTCAGGACATCACGGTGGAGATTATGATAAACTTACTTTTTCTGTATGGGATTCTAACCTAGAGGGGTTAAAAGTGACAAATGTAAAAATTAAGAAACATATTTCGCAAGAAGAAAGTCAAAAACAATGTCAAAAGTTCGATTAGATATATTTTTATACGACAGAGGCGTTTCTTCAAAATGACTTAAACAAAACGGAGGCTTTACTTCAATAACGATCTTCAACAATCGGGCGCAAGAATTGAACAACGATGGACTGTTCAGCAGTCCTTTTTCATGGTCTTTATTCAGTTAAACTGGCATTTAATTAAATATTAAAGTTTATTTTTGGTATTTTCTCATATAAAATAGTTTATTAATGAACAGTTTATATTTGAACTATTTGATGGAGGAGTGACTTAAATGGACTTAAATTTTAACGACCCAAAAGTTAAGCAAGTAATGCAAGTTTATCAATCATTCTGGGCTATTAACAAAACTACGGCTAATTTAACGAAAAAAAATGCTGAAAGTTTGGGGCTTTCATTACAACAGTTATCAATCCTTAATACACTACTCGCATTTCCTGAATTAACGCAACAAGAGTTGGCTGATAAGCTTATCTCATCAAAAAGTACAATTAGTGTTGGTATAGATAAATTAGTTAAAATGGGGTTAGTAGAAAGAGAATTTTCTTTGGAAGACCGAAGAGAAGTCAAGTTAAAATTAACTATTAAAGGTGAGGAAGTTTCAAAAAAATCCAGTAAGAATTCGATATCTTATAAGACTATGCTTTTCGCATTAGATAAAATACCCGAAGAAGATATTCAGTCTTTACTTCGTATACAGAAAGTACTATTAAATCACTTAATTGAAAGTGGTTTTTAAGCAAATCGTTTTCAACAATCGGGCGCGATTCTTCAACAGAATTGTGCTTTTTCTTTATTTATAGGACCAGATTGTAGAATATTCGAAGGATAAATCGTGAATATATCGAAGCTTCTCTATTAAGAGTCTATTTGAATAAAAGGTTCTACTAATGAACAAACGAGAAAAACGTTATAATTGGGAAAAAGATGTTAATAAGAAGGTGAGTGCCAATGGAAAGAAAATTCGATACAGTTATCGTTGACGGTAATACCATTGAGTATTCCATAACAGAAAAAGGAGAAATACCGGTATTTGTGATGCATGGTGGACATTCCAATTGCTATGAGGAATTTGGATATAGAGCATTGGTTCAGAACGGCTTTTCTGTGATTACCCCTTCAAGAGCAGGATACGGTAGGACGACCAAAGAAATTGGGGAAAGTTTATATAAAGCTTGTGAGTACTATATGAAACTATTGGATCACTTAGAGATTGAAAAGGTTCACCTCCTATCTGTTTCGGCAGGTGGACCCACCGGGATATATTTCGCTTCCCATTATCCACACAGAGTCAAAACATTAACCCTACAAAGCGCTGTTACAAAAGAATGGCTTACACCCAAGGATAAAGAATATAAAATAGCGCAAATTTTGTTCCGTCCTCAACTTGAAAAAACAACATGGAAACTTATTTCATGCATAAATAATCGTTTTCCTAAATTTATCTTTAAACAAATGTTGTCTTCATTTAGTAAGCTTTCATATGCAGAGATGAAGAGTAAGATGGCAGCCGGAGATATTGATGAAATTCGAAAAATGAATAATCGCCAACGGTCAGGCCATGGTTTTTTAATCGACTTATTACAGACAAAAGAAGTTACATTCAAAGACTTGCAAGCTATTTCTTGTCCGACTTTAATTATGCATAGTAAACACGATGGAGCAGTCTCATTTGAACATGCTTATTACGCTCAGCAACAAATCACGGATTCCGAGGTATGTTTACTCGATTCATGGGGGCATTTAATATGGCTTGGTCAAGAGTCTGAAAATGTAAATGAAAAGCTTGTAGAATTTCTTACACGC
Source organism: Neobacillus endophyticus (assembly GCF_013248975.1). Taxonomy (GTDB): domain Bacteria; phylum Bacillota; class Bacilli; order Bacillales; family Cytobacillaceae; genus Neobacillus; species Neobacillus endophyticus. The sequence goes on along the minus strand of NZ_JABRWH010000002.1, from coordinate 328,868 downwards.
TATTCTTAAACGTCTAAAGAACTAATATTTGTCTAAGATAGATAGGTAAATGATCTTCCTCAAAAGAGTGTTTATCCGAAAAAGGAATTTGGCATTGATCTTACACAGAATAAAAAGGATTTCAGCTGTCAATTTTCCTTGATCTTTCATTAGTTCAATTGCAGTGTTAAGTTAATACTGGTTTAGAATATTTATTTCATTATTACTTAATATTGGGGGGCATTTCGTGGGGATTAAAGATTTAATTGATTTTCTTAACAATCTAGAAGAGGGAAATATTTTTTATAAACTAAATAAGGTAAGAAAAGAAGCGATTATGGTGGAAATTGCTGTTCCGGGTCAACGTTGGGAAGTTGAGTTTATGGAGGATGGTTCGGTAGAAATTGAAAAATTCATTAGCGATGGTGAATTTTATGATGTTAATGAAATAGAAACGATAATTAAAGATTTTAGCGATTAGTTCAAATGTAATTAATCTAACGAAAGCAGGCTTATACAAGAAGAGATTAGATAAAAAAGGAGGAATATTTCTGAAAAAGTTTCGTGGGAAAAAGAGGTATTTTCGTAATATATGGCGTCAAGTAAATAATTTTAACTTGGAACTTGATAATGAGTCCTGGTTTGAGCTTTATCATGTCCACCTTGACTGGGAAGGTGTTGGAAATGGAAGTGTTCATATAAGAAAAGAGCATATAAAAGCATATTTAGCTTTATATAAAAGGGTATTAACTCAGCTAAATATGCTTGAAAAACCTTTTCAATCATGGGTTTTATTGGATAATAAAGATTCTGGTCAAGATGCAGTATATATTCATACTCCAAACCCAAACAGAGATAATTTCCCTCTTAAAGTGGAAGAATTAAACTGGGATTGTAACATCCCTACATTCTTCAGTGATTTAATAGAATTAAAGGAATTTAATGTGGCTCACTATAAGTCAGAATCTAAAGGTTGGTATATTATCCAATCCAAGCGCCAGGTTAATAAATTGTGATTGCTTATTCAACAATCGGCGCAAGAATTGAGCAAAGATGGACTGTATCAGCAGTCCATTTTTTTGTAGTTAATCAGTTAAATGGCAGGGTAAATGAAGAAGGAATAATTAATTTCTATATCGAATCAAGTATGAAAATGTTGAAATAACCAAAGGTAGATTATATAAATAGAATGAAATTTTAGCTGCGTAGGGGGAGAATATGGAATCTAAGCTAATTATCATACGAGGAAACTCTGGGAGTGGAAAAACAACTACTGCGAAAAGTCTTCAAAATCATTTGGGGCATGGAACGCTATTAGTTTCTCAGGATGTCGTTCGTCGTGAAATGTTGAAGGTTCACGATAGAGAAGGGAACCTCTCAATAGATTTGATTCGCCAAATTGCGGAATATGGTAAAGATAAATGTGAAAATGTTATCGTGGAGGGAATCTTGTATAAAAATCGTTATGGTGAAATGCTGAATAACTTAATCCAGTTCTATAAACAAAAGTCATATACTTATTATTTTGATTTATCCTTTGAGGAAACAGTCAAACGTCATAACTCGAGCTCGAAAAAGATGGAATTCGGAGAAGATTCTTTACGTGATTGGTGGAATCCAAACGATAACCTTGGCGTGGATGGAGAAACAATATTGACTAATGATATGTCTCAGAACGATGTTTTGAAACTAATTTTAAATCAACTACAAAGGTAATTATTTGGTTTGAAATACTAATGTTCTTCTTCAAACAACGGGTGTTTTACTTCGATAACGATCTTCAACAATCGGGCGCGTTTCTGAAGTAATGATAAAAGGCCAATTTCTTAATTTAAATGTTGAGAAATTGGCCTTGTTTTTATTATTTATAGTGCAAAATAGCTCTAGAAACGGGTGCAAAATAACTGTTAAAGTGACAACTATATTTTCGGATGTTGCAACAGAGTGCACTCTCAATGAACACTAAAATTTAAATATACTTCTATTTACCATAATTTACATTGGTGAACTTTTATCTAATTTTGGTAAATTTATAAATATGATTTTTCAGAAGTGGATGAGAATTAAATGGATAATTTTAGAGCAGAGATAAGTAAGAAACTTATTAATATGTGTCAATTTCTAAATATAGTAAGGTTACGAGGTGTTAGTCAATGACTTTTTTGAGCGTATTTTTAGTAAGTATAGTTGTTGGTTATCCTATATGGGATTATTTTTATATGAAGAAAGGGAATTTTAGCAATAAGAGCAGAATGTATCTGACGGTCATTATACCTCAATGGGTGATTGTCGCTATTTTCTTTGCTTATTGGTTTTTAACTAAACGTTCGTTCGTTGATTTATTCTATGTTGACAATCCAATTCTTTCATCTCATGCAGACAGGTTAAAAGCCACAGGTATTGGGGCTATAATAGCTTTGGTTATTTACGCATTAATCTTTATTTTTTCCAAAAAAATAAAGCAAGTATTTTCAAAATGGATGCACAGCCAAATAGATACAATTCGATTTATGTTACCAATCACATTAAAAGAAAGAATACTTTTTGTCATTGTCGCTATTACAGCAGGATTTTGTGAAGAAGTTGTGTTTCGCAGTGTTATGTTATACTACTTTGAACATCTTCCTTTTGAATTATCTATTATTTCATTAATAATAGTGTTAAGTCTTTTATTTGGAATCGTTCATTTGTATCAAGGATGGAAGGGAGTTCTTGGTACAGCATATGTAGGAGGTATATTGTTATATGTATTTCTTGTAACGGGCAATTTGTGGCTGTGTATCCTACTTCATTTTCTGATTGATGTGAAATTTGCGTTTACATCAAATCAAAAGTCTTCAATTGACAGTCAAGAAATTGCTGTTTAGTTATTTAAAATAGACCTCATTGTTATACAATACGAGATTTCAATGATGCAGAAAGATGCAAGGGATGACCTTTGCATCTTTTTTATTTCATATAAATTATATCTTTCAGTAAAAAGGAGGTAAGCCCGAAATATAAAAAAGAAGCGCACCTTCCGGTACGCATCACAAATAGCCGTAAAATCTGATTTTTTCAATCGAATTACGGCTTTTTCATTTATTTACTACATTCTGCCTGGATCATTTTTGACCAAGGCATGTATTGGTCTAAAATTTCAGGGTTTTGGTGGATGCTGAGATTCGGTAGATCCGTCAAAAGTTTCTTTATATATTCGTAGAAATCAACACCGTTACTCTTGGCGGTTTCTGCGATACTCAAACAGATGGCGTTCGCTTTTGCTCCTGCTTCACTAACACTAAAGAGCCAATTTTTTCTTCCTATAACGTTGGGACGGATGGCATTTTCGGCAGGATTATTATCAATTTCAATGCGTCCATCGTTCAGAAATGCTCTGAGCCCATTTGCCCTGTTCAATGTGTACTCGGCTGCTTTTGCGAGAGCATTTTTTCCGTAGAATGGTGACATTTCAACCCATTCAAAGAAGTTATCTACAATCGGCTTCGAGTATTTTTGGCGGTTTTTTTCTGCGCTGACTCGGAGACAAATGTTTAAATTTCCTTTCGAGTCGATATAAATCGTCGCAATAGCTCACACCGATTCGCCCATAGTTGCTATCCGCTTTAAGCCAATAACGACGAACATGCGCCCAACAATTTGCGAATGTGATGCCCTCCAACTTATCGTAGGCAGAGTAACCGTCGCAAACAATCGTTCCAGAAAAACCTTCAATGAGACCTTCGAGGACAGAGCGAGCCCGTGATAATGCGCTATGAAAGAGAGTTATTGGCGGTCCTTGGCATGGAACACTTCGACACACCCAATTATAGGCATTGGTTTGACCAGATTTCCCATCGGATCGGCGGAGAATTTGTCCATACGTTTCATCAATATGTAAGAGAGATTTATTCATCATTAAATCTTTCAATCTCTCGTAAATAGGCAATAGCCAATCGTGGGATGCACGAATGACCCAATTCGAAAGGTTCTTATCGTTGGTATTGAGGCCATAACGATCCCATTCCTTTACCTGACGGTAAAGGGGCAAGTATTGTGAAAATTTATCATATATTACTTTGGCAAGTACGCTAGGACTTGCGATACTACGTTGAATGGGAACTTGCGGCGCTTTACCACGTTTAATTTGTGCTTGATGAAATGTAGAGCCTTTACAATTTTTACATTCATAAGCATGTTCAATGTGTTGGACTTTCTTCATTCTAGCAGGAATAAATTCTGCTTCTTCCCGTACGATTGTACTGCCAATTTCAATCATTTTCCCTTGGCAACAGTCACAGATCGTATTTTCTGGATGATGGTGAACATCTTCTACTTCAATACCATCATGCAATGAATCATTTCGTTTTTTCTTTTGAACTTTTCGTACAACAGTGTAAGAAATGGTCTGTTGGCTTTGTTCTCCTGTGTGCTCAGGTTCATTAAAAGACGGGTCATCTTCAAATAGTGATACTTGCCCATCTGGTGAATTGTATTTCGATTTTTCGGTTTTTGATCCATATAAAAGCTTAGTTAAATGGCGAACTTGCTCGGTTAACGCTTCGTTCTGTTTCAACGATTTATCCAATTTTTTTGATAGTTCTTGGTTTTGTTGATTCGAATGCGCCAATTGCTCTTCAAGTAATCGAATTAATCTATCAAATTGACTTTCACTTGTAGAAGAAACGTTCGTCACATCATTCACCACTCTTTGTTCGGATTCACTCTTCTTATTATAACGAGTTCAAACAGTGGAATAAAGGTAAAATAAAGGGCTTTAACGAATTTAAAAGACACCTTTTGATGATGGCTGAATGGCCTTTGGCTGCTGAATTGATAACCCTTCAAGGAGCCAGCGAAGCTCCTGTTGAGAAAGATTGCGTACTTCATCTTCATCTTTTGGCCATTGAAGTTTCCCGTTATCCAAACGTTTATAAAGCATGGCGAATCCATCACCATCAAAATATAAACATTTATAGCGATCTTTACTCCACCCTGAAAATAAGAAAATGGAATCGCCATATGGGTCAAGTTCGAAAGAATCTTGAATCAGTGTTGCCAGGCCATCAATTCCTTTTCTCATGTCTGTTTTACCACAAATGATATAAATATTTTTCACACTTGTATAATCGTGTATCACTGATTTTTCAGCTCCCTCATAACCGTTTGGATGATGTGCTCACCTACGCCGTTGAAGAAGGAAATTTCAACGTTTCCAGTTTTGACCGTGCAAGTAGGATTGGAGGAAATCACTACTGGATTTTTTGAGGAAGTATTTTTGTTTTCGGAATGTAATGTTACGGGGACAATGGTTAGTTTTTGTTGTGGCATATGAAAAGCACCTCCCTTAAATTGATACATTCATAGTACCTGAAGGCGCTGCTTGTTTATATGCGTTGTTTGATTGGGGGCTTACAAAAGGAGTTTTAAGTATTCCATTAGGGCGCGATTATTCAACAGAATTGTGCTCTTTCTTTATGTATAGGGCGAGATTCAGTAACAAGAATGAGCGCTCATTTTCATTTTAGTACTCAAGAATTGAACAGTGATGAACAGTTTTAGAAGTTCATTTTTATTGGTCTTTAATCCGTTAAATTGCAGTTAACAAAGGTGGTTTTGAGAAAATTCCTCCATCCTGTCAGGGGTGTAATAAAGGGTGTATCTCCATTAAAACTTGTGTGTTAAAATTAATGGTAAATTTATAGAATTTCTGGGGGGAAAATGAAACAAAACCAGCTATTGCTCTTATCCTTCATCACCAGTATATGTGTCATTCTGTATCAATTTTTTCAATGGAGTTTATTCGATATATTTTCATTTTTAATGGTACCAGTTATGTTTTTGTTGTTTGGCTTTTTTATTGTCATAACCATTCTAGCAGTCGTATCGCTGTTCAAAAAAAGGGATTGGAAACCTATAACAATACAAGTTGTTACCATTGTTTTGCTATTCATCGTCCCTTTTAATCAAATTGTATTGGATTTAAATTTTAAATTAAACCAGACTGAAAGAGAGTAAATAATAAAGATGGTAGTAAATGGAGAAATTAAACCAAATGTTACCGACAATTCATCCCTTATTCATTTACCTAAAAAATACGATCACCTTTCTGCTGGAGGTGGCGATATAGTAGTAGAGAAAACGAGCAATGGATATAACATTCTTTTCTTTACATTTCGAGGAGTCTTGGATGGCTTTTCTGGATTTGTATACGCAACGACAGACCAAAAACCATTAAAAAATGCATTTGATGGAGATATAAAAGAAATAAATAGAATGGCTAAAAATTGGTTTTTCATTAGTTCAAATTAATTAAGCGACTTCAAAGGTATCCATTGCATTGCTTTTTGTTTTAACCTTTGTGTAGGAAGGTACTTACACTAAACGGGTGCAAAAGTTTAAGGTAGCGGGCGGAAGAAAACATAAAGATATTAGAATGATTGCCCAACTTTAATGTAAAAGATTGTGAAAAAATCTACTTTAACAAACCAGTAGCTTTACTTCAATAACGATCTTCAACAATCGGGCGCATGTGCGGCTGAGCTTAGGTCGTATCATATAACGGGTGGGATTCCCGTCGAGTAAGAACTAGCCATTCACTCGTAGCGAGTCTTGGAGGACTAAAGGTAACTTTAGTCTTTAAGCGTAGACAGTTAGGTGGCGGGCCGAAAGCCAAATGGCTGAAGGGATTGAGCTCCATAATGATTGTAAGTCGAGAGGGCTGATGCTTTATGCGCTGCAGAAAGCTACATTTTACCCCTCGTTAAAGGCAAGAAGGGTAAGACCTCTCTGGAGTCATAGACCTTGGCACGTTATACATTGATATGATACGGCAACTCAGGAGACCCTACCGGTCTTTTCTTTTTTTTAGAAGAGTATGGTGTACAAGCGATAACAAGCAAGGAAACCAAATGCCGATGTAGGGAGTCGGATAGCAGCGTAGTACCAATGAAGTTGGGTAATGCCGATGGAGGAAAGGCTGCTACCTAGATATCACCCTTACTAGAGACACATTTACTACACACAGAGGTAGATATTTTAAATGAAAACAAAACTACTAAGGATAGCAGAATTAGCAAAGTCTGAACCTAAAATGAAATTTACATCTCTTGCACATCTATTAAATAAGCAAACACTAACTCAATGTCATTATGAACTGCCCAATAGGAAAGCAACCGGGATTAACGGTATAACTAAAGAGCAGTACGATGAAAATTTAGAAGAAAACATTGAGGAGTTAGTAAGCAGGCTTAAAAGCAACAGTTATCGTCCTGTTCCAGTAAGAAGAATGTATATTCCGAAGCTCAATTCAAACAAGAAAAGACCTCTAGGAATACCGGAATATGAGGACAAGATTGTTCAAAAAGGCATTACGAAGCTACTTAATACCATCTATGAAAATGACTTTCTAGAATGTTCCTTTGGGTTTCGCCCAAATCGTAGCTGCCATGATGCTTTGAAAATACTGAACTTCTATATTGAAAAGAGGTCAGTAAATTATGTAGTAGATGTCGATATTCGCGGATTCTTTGACAACGTTGACCACAAATGGATGATGGAGTTCTTAAAACTGCGAATTGCTGACCCTAACCTACTAAGAATAATTGGTAGGTTTCTTAAAGGTGGATACATGGAGGAAGGGAAGAAATATAAAACAGATAATGGCACACCGCAAGGTGGAGTAATATCCCCGGTATTAGCCAATGTGTATCTCCATTATGTCCTCGACTTATGGTTTGAGAAAAAGGTCAAGAAACAATGCAAGGGACAAGCATATATAGTAAGGTATGCTGATGATTTTGTGTGCTGTTTTCAATATCAGAGCGAAGCTCAGGAGTTCTTCCAATCATTAAAATTTAGATTAAAGAAATTTAACTTGGAAATTGCCGAGGATAAAACCAAAATTATTCCCTTCGGGAGTTTTGCGGAGAAATATACAAATCAAAAGGGAAACAGTAAACCAGCAACCTTTGATTTCCTAGGCTTTACACACTATTGTGGGAAAAGCAAAAAAGGGAACTTTCGGGTGAAACGGAAATCGAGTAGGAAGAAAGTCCAAGGTAAATTAAAAGAGTCTAAAGAATGGCTGAAGAAGAATAGGAATAAGAATATTCACATAATCATGGACAGATTTAGACGCTCGCTTATTGGTTATTACAACTATTATTGCATCACTGATAATATCCTAAATGTTAGCAACTTCAAGTGCAAAATCGAGGACTTACTGTTTAAATGGCTCAACAGAAGAAGTCAAAGAAAATCCTTTACATGGGATAAATTCAGACTATTTCTTGATAAATATCCACTACCTTCACCAAGAATTAAAGTGAATATATATGAATTAAGAAAAGAGATTAGCTACATTCTGTGAATGATGACTAGGAGGAGCCGTGTGCATTAATAGTGCAAGCACGGTTCTGGGAGGGAATGGAGTTCAATTTACCGTAAGGTAGAAAGGCTCCCTTCTACTCGACTTCTAGAGTAAGAAATGCGCTCTTCTCAATGAATTGGCCCATTTTCTTGAATACGAAAAAGCCCAATTTCGACATTTAAATTAGGCTTATTGCAGGTCGTGACTTCGCTGGTAATACCCTGTTTTAGATACTGTTATCGGCTGTAATAATACACAATTATATTTATAATAAAACCTAGCAAACCAGCTCCTATATACATTTGAGGGTTGCCTTTAATTTCTTTATGTATGCTTGCTTTATAAAATAAAAATGTGATAATCGGTATTACAGCAGTCATCAAAACAACATATAATAGGTCAGAAGCATTAATTAAAAGAAGGGAAAAATATAATAAACCATAAAGAAAAACAAGAGTAAATGTTCTAAATAACCATTTCTTTCCTCGTTTTTTCCAAAATAAAGCATAAAATAATATAGCAATACACTCCATGATTGTAAGTGAATATGAATTCAAGAATTACCCACCCTTTACTTTAGTAAAATAGCTTGGGAAGTCTGATACCACAGCATAAAGTGAATCAATCACTGTAGACCAGGTGAAAAAAACAATAGTAAGGCAATGCCTTACTTCTTGTAGTAACCTGTTCTTTTTCTGTCAATATCACGTAAATAATACATAAGTGCAGTTGAAACACCAAAAAGAAATACAATTATAATTATCATTACTGTATTTCCGAGACTAGAACTAACTATGCCGTTTGGAAGCAACATATCAATAAACTTAGCAGCGTATATCAAAAAAACAAATACAATTACCGGTATATACGCGTTGTATTTTGAATAATGTCGTAAATATAAAATAACTACGAAACCTAATAAAGGAACAATAGTCATAAAATCTGGTTGTCTTATTGCTACACAAATACCGAATGCAAAAGTCAAAACAGAAATAATTTGAATAAACTTCGTCAACAAGATCACTATCCTTTATGAATTCACGTATGATGCAAACTGAGCTAACCACACAATGTTGGTGAGACCCCCCTAAGTCTGAAAAAGAGACATAGTTACTTTTGGTTTATTGATTTCCAAGGTCTCCAATAAGCGCATATTAATCCACTTTAATGTTATATATGGATTAAACGATAAATATGATATAGTCTAATATTATCATAAATTACAAAAATGGGGAAAAATTGTAAAAGTTTTCACCTCAATAATCGGGCGCACTTCTGCAGTAAGAATTGTGCTCTTTTTTATTTAAAGGGCCAGATTGTTAAACATCACGTCTAAAGGAAATTGGAATGAATGAAGAAATTGTGAGAAATTTACTTAAAGTAACGTGGGCAGGCTAGTGCAAGAAGGAAAAAGTATTTTGGCATAGAATCAGAATACTCAAGAGAAAAATAAAAGCCTCATTATAGTTCCTTAAGTTGTTCCGTTTTCGTGGAGAAACATTGCAAATAGAAGATGATTTCTCACCCTTTTTAGCATAGCAAATAACAGACCTATACTCGCTGATAAAGAAACGATTCATAAGGAAATAAGCCGAAATTAATATAGTAAATAGCACCACAAATAACATCTTGACATTGGCTATTGTCATCATGTGAAAGGGGGTGCTATTTTGCTTGTTATTTAATATGCCAATTTTAGCTGTTTACATCGATCCAAGGGATTTATTGCGTTATATGGTAAAATATAGTTAAATGATAAAAGGTTCAGTTCTTCGACTAACTGTGCAGTAGTCAGTTGAAGACGAAATTTAGAAGTTAACGTTTTATTAAGTGTTATAAGGAGGATGAAAATGAAATATTGGAAAGGTATTTTTTGGGGAAGCTTTGTTGGATTAATTATATTTTCATTTAATATTATTCAAAAAATATTAACTAAATCTATTACATATTACGATTTATCAATATTTGTATTATTAGTAGTCTTATTTTTAATAGGACTTAATAAGTTTTATTTAAAATATCATAAGAAAGTAAAAAAATTACGCCAAGAAATATGGTTTCAGGATTTATTAAATAGGCATAGTTCTCTCTTTTTATCCAATGTTTCTATACAAGAATATATTGAAAAAAGCAATGTAGAAGATATATTAAAAGATAGAAATGAAATGGATAAATTTGCAAATTGTTTAAATGCTTTAATTCTAAAAAATAACCTCTAAGTTAATATTACGATTTAATTAATGTTCAAGATTACCGAAAGAAAAAATGTTAGAAATTGCAAGGTCAATGAATTAACGATCTTCAACAATCGGGCGCGATTCTTCAACAGAATTGTGCTCTTTCTTTATGTAACAGCATTTAATGGAATAAGAATCTGAAGTATAATTTAATATATATCTAAAATCGGTATGACATTTTGTGAAGGATTGCACTTAAACTATAGTGGCTGTTTGTTCAATAAATATTCATAACATAATAAGGTGTGATTCAATTGGAGAATGTGCGAATCTATCGAACTTCTTGGAGAATAATCATAAGTTTTTTTGGAGTAGGTATCTTCTTCTTTTTGATGTGTATATTGGCTATCCCTACGGGAATCTCTTTTCCTCTAATCATTGGGTTCTTATTTTCTTTTACGGTTATCTTTTTGGGTTTTTATGACTGGAAGAAAAGAAGGGAGGGGAAGGGGTACTATTGGGATGAAGATGGTGTTGTCGTTAATTTTAATGGAAATAAGGTTTACTGGAATGAAATCGAGAAAATAGAATTCATGAATAAAAGGGGAAAGACAACAATAATTTGTCCTCTCTATAACTGTCAGGAAACGATTATGAAACGGCATAAGAATTCTTATCCAGCACAAGGTTATGCCATAGTTTGGTTCGACATTGAAGATCCTAGAGATTTTCACACTAATTTAATTAGGGCTTGGAACCGAAAAAAGTCATTCAGAGACGATTTTGATAAAACTTCTTGTTGAGCTAACTGGGTGCGTTAGCTTAATATGAAATAGTGGTAAAGTATTATTTTTTTTATTAAGTTCTTCAACAATCGGGCGCAATTCTGTAGTAAGAATTGCTCTCTTTTTTTAAGAATTAATTATAAAAGCTTCTAAAACCAGCTATAAAGTTTATAACAAAAATAAGACAAATTATTGATGTGATTATTAAGATGATAGATAAACGCGTGCTTTCTTGTTTAATTAAGTTTATTACGAGAAGGATGACTCCCCAAGGTAAAGCAATAAATCCATATATGGCCATTATTAGTGTTACAGAAAAATAAAACATTAGGTTTTCCTCCGTATGTACCAATTTTCTATTTTATTCAAAAAAGTATATATAATATTAGGCCTATTATATATGTAATTTCCTGAAATTAGGTAAATAACAGCTTACTTCTTATTATATATAGAGAATATATCTGTTCTTTTTGACTGTCAGACCAGCGAGGAATATGAAGTAAGTTATATTTCATAGCAAAAAGTCGCACCAGATGATCCTAATAATGATGAGGATATAAATGACTGGATAAAACAAGCATCTGAATCCTTATTGAAGTAACAGGGAGCTTTACCTAATAACGATCTTCAACAATCGGGCGCGTTAATCGAAGAAAGATTAACGCTTTTTTTGTTGAAGTTATAAAGATAACTAGGAGGTTAGCTTAACAAGGGCACACAAAAATTCTATTGATAAAGAACCATTATGATAAACTTATTTTTAGATAACTAAAGGCACTAATCGGAGGATTTAAGTATGTTTGACTACCCAATTCACAATGTCCCAAGAGAAATTGAAGAAAAAATGGAAAAAGCAAAATATCCGAAAAGGAAACTTAGAATCCTTAATGAATGGGCATTAAGTACGTTCCCAGAAAGGCTGGAAATTTTAAATAAAGCCTTTGAGAGTGATGGTGGCGTACTTAACTATACACCAAAATCTTTAATACCTATATGGGATTGGGCTTTTGAACATACGATAAAGGAAATGGTGCCCGAAGTGGAATTAGAGGAAAAAACTGCTCATTTAAGCCCACTTGCAAAAGTGATTCATAAACATTTAGCGAAAGAAAGGTTTACGGAACAATCGGAAATCCTTTTAAGAGATGTAGGTATATATTTGGGAGAAGTTCTAAAGAAGAAGCATCCAAAATTGTTTTGGGGTATGGAGTTAACATATAAAAGAAGTAACAATTTCGGAAAGGTTGTTCTTGCTGGATATACAGGCGACTACAACGTCGACCTTCAAGGGGTTGCAGTAGCGATTAGATGGAGAGACGATGAACAAGGGCACGACTCAAAACGATTATATAAAATATTCTTAGCTCAACACGAAGTTGCTTGTTTTGAATAATCTTCATCTTTAACGAGGGCTTTAGCTAATTAGTTGGGTTGAACTGTTAAATGTTTTACTGAAGGAGAACAATTAAAAATGATAACGAATGATGATTGGAGATTACAAGGGCAAGAAAAATATCTGTTGGGCAAAACGTTTTATTGGAGAGAGTACAACCAATATAGTGATAACTGGAAGCACGACCACTGTGCTTTTTGTTTAGATAAATTTTCCGAAGGGTCAGGTCCAGAAGACCTTCACGAAGGGTACACAACAGAAGATAATTATCACTGGGTTTGTAATCAGTGCTTTGAAGACTTTAGGGAAAAGTTTCATTGGACAGTTGGTAAATAAACTTTTTTCACTAACGGGGTGCCTTACTTCAATAATGATCTTCTACAAACCAGCTAATAGAAGCTCAATCTTATTCCATTATAGGGCGCGATTCTTCAACAGAATTGTGCTCTTTCTTTATGTTTAGATTGCTTAAAAATATTTATATACATAGATATTCTATGTAATAATGTGATATATTTTATTAGGTTAGATAAAGGCTTACTTAATAACTCTAAACAAGTAGGGAGGACGATTATGTTGATAGATGATGATGATGAGATAGAATATCACGTGGAGCGCACCAAGTTCCTAGTAGGTTCGGGATGTTTAATAGTAGGCTTTATACTACTAGTTGCATTTATTTATTCGGTGTTTGTATTAACCTCAAAGATTAACCATAAACCTGAAGATACATATCTGGTTGTAAGCAAATCTCCTAAACAAAACCATACAATTAGAGTGGTACAAAAAGGCACCCTTTCTTTCGGTGATCCAATTGTTGTGATTTCGTTCGAAAATTTTAAAATCCAGCGTGTAATCAATAATCATAGGAAAAGTCTAACGTCCTCTGATATATCGATAAATTGGAAAAACAATGATGAAGCGACGATTCTTCTATCAGGAGAGAGACAAGATCCAGAAGTAATTGAATTTAATGTTCCAGACAAAGGTTCAAACGTTAATCCTTTTCAAGTTGTCCAAAAGGAATTAGGGCTATTCCCTTTTAAAAAAAGCGAATCTCCTAATCATGTTAATGTCGTGGAATTAAGGAAACTCACCTATTCAAAAGGGATGTATCATTACAACGATAACGTCCCTATACAGGTTTATTACGGAAAAGTTGGAGGGAAATTACAAAAATACGGTGAATTTTCAGGAAGTAACCCATACAATATCTCAACTTTCAATATCTATTGGAAAGGTGATAAACATGTTATCATTTATGGGAATCAATACGATAAAAGTGGTACAGAGTCCATGGAAGTGGAATTTAAATAAATATATCTCAAGTTTTTTGGTAATATCATATACTGTTATTTATTTAAAAATATGTTGAAGTAACTTCAATTAAACCAGCTAATAGAAGTTATTCAGTTATTCCATTATTGGGCGCAAGAATTGAGCAAAGATGTACTGTATCAGCAGTCCATTTTTCTTGGTCTTTAATCAGTTAAATGGCAGTTTAAAGAAGGAATTGTTCAAAAATAGTGGAATATGATAAAAATAGTAAAATCAATAGGTGATTTTTGATGGACAACATAAAATTAATGGCAGAAGTAAATAGATTAGGTGTCTCAATAGGACTATTAACTATCGAAGAAGTTATAAAATGGGCAGACAATTTAATTGAACATATTGATACCCCACCATATGAAATAATTGAGTTATCGTTATCTGCTAAAGAAAAGTTAGAAGTTATTAATTTAAAATTAATGAATGTCAAGGGAGAGTTTGATTACGACCTCCCTCCTAAAATAATACTCGGATTACTTAATCAATATATAAATACTACTGAAGATATGTCTAGCGTGATTGAAAAAATGGACAAGTTAATTGAGTATTTACCAGTTAGTTGTGAGTGGATTGAAAAGGAAATTCATTATATATCAGATGGATATTATTTAGCTGAGCAAAATATATATGGAGAATTAAAAGAAATGCTTATTAATCTAAAGAGATTTTTGAATCAATTCAAATCTGTCTTGATTTTCTTCAACTAAGGGTACTTTACTTTAAATAACGAACATCACCGATCGGGCGCCCGATTGTTGATGATCATAGTTTTTCTAAGCAACAAAACGAAATGTTAAAATAAGCGCATCCGCTAGGAAACTAATGATTCGAATTAAACCCGTTAACTTATTGAATGGAGAGATTTTTTTGAGTAATTTTGGTTTTAATTATGAATACAAGCAAAAAGAGAAGAAAAACGGAAACAGTTTCGTATCTGTCAGGGATATTGGTGAAAATTCACTTTTAGAAGTTGTGAAAAAGGGAAATACAGTTGAAATCATTACGAATATAATGAATTTCAAAACAACTAAATTTTCACTTCCATTAGAACTATTTGAGAAAATGTATAATGACATTACCAAAAGCAATAACAATAATATCTAATACATCAAGGCTTTATTGGAATTTATAAAGTCGCATAAATTTAGTTGTGAGGGGCTTTAATGAATACTGAAACTAGAAAAGAGAACGAACGTAGAGCTAAGGCACTTTCAGACGAAAGAAGTAGATTAGAGGATGCCACAATAATGGGTATGCTCGGAGTAGCTAAAAGCCTTTTGGATAGTGGTATGCCGTTGTATGAAGTAGCCAAGCATACACCTTATAGTGCTGAAGAATTGAACCGATTATTAAAGACATATCATCTACTATAAAAAGATTAGAAAATGAATCTAAACTCTTTCTGTAGGCTTAGGACAAATGTGTTACGATAATACTGACATTTGTGAGTACATAACCATTAACAAAGGATGATAATAATGGGAAAAAGGAGAAAAAAGAAAGTCGGCCATTATTGCTGGGGATGCGATTCTTATAAATCTAATGAGAGTTTTAGCGGAAAAGGTCATGCTATACATTTATGCAAAAAATGTAAAAGTAATGGGGTCACTCGGAGGCCTGAACGAAATGATGACTTTTACAAACCACAAGTAAAACCAAATCGATATATGAAAGCCTTGAAAATCAAATACAATTTAATAATTGAAGATGAACATTACATTGTATTTTCTCGTGGTGGAACTTTCTATATTGCATATTCTAATCCATTTGATAGTAATTATTGGGTTTATATGTTCAATTTAAAATCAGAAGAAAATTTCCAATCAACCAATGAATTTGATGATATCGATGCACAATATGCTATTAATTATAAATCGGCACAGGCCGATATGAGATATGTTGAAAATTGGGAAGAATTGAGTGAGATAGAGCCCTTCTATAAACGTTATGTCATCAAGTTAGAAGAATGGTTTGCAAACGAGGAAATTATAACGGCAGATGACTGGAATGATGCCGCAGTTGACCATGATCCATTCGATGAAGATGACTTATATTTAACAGATTTTCGAGAACTCTATCTAAACGTGAGTGACAAAGAGAAAAAACTACTTTCTTCCCTGTTGCAGCTACAGCAAATTCTTTCTACAAGAATAGAGGAAAGTGAAGAGGAAGAAATAGAGTTTATATAGGTGGTCAAAAGTTTTAGGAATTTGGCAAGAACCCACGTGCCCAAGATCGTTAAAATGTATTGTCGAAATGTAAGGAAAAAGGTATAATATTTACATCTTATTTTATTTTTTCTTTTTTTTGCGACCAACATTTTTGGGTCAGCAGTCGAATTAACAAACAATTGGAGCCTTTGAGGTTTAATTAGTAGTGAACATGATTTTTTTCGTGTCCTATTCTAATCAAACTTCAAAGGCTTTTTTATTTTGTAAAAACCGTATGAAGAGTGTATTCAAACAAGAATGATTGAGCTTATTGGCTTTGTTTCGTTCTTGTTTTTTATATAGATATAAAACTTTTAGAAAGAGAGTGTGAACCTGATGAAAGGAGATATTTATTAAAGATCTTCTTACTATCTGTATCAAAATCTAGTTCAAAATGAACAAAGATGTAACGAAAAAAACAAATAAAACAAATAAGGGAGGTGTATCCCTAGCTGATGATGTTGGTTAGGGATACTACCCCATCTTCATGTGCTAGGGATTTTTTATGTCCAACAACAAAATTGAGTGGAAATTAGAAGAAACAGAAGATTGTCCAAAAATGTTAGAAGTGTATCTAGAGCAAGCATGGCAAAATGCGTTTTGTTACGCTCTAGCCTGCGAAGCGCCAGACCAATCCTGGAAACAACCATTAATTCTGATGACGATCATCGCAGGAAGTGATTCCACCCTTCAATCGATGAAGGCTGCGATGGATATTGGATCGAATGGATTCCATTTTGGTCAAGGAGAAAAGACACTGACAACTTACGAATTTCAGAGAGATTTTCAATTATGTGCTGATAAAGGATCTTACGAGAAATTTCCGATCACCATTAATCAAAATCGAAAAGCCCTTGCGATTGTTCACGATAAATTACTTGCGAATGATGAGTATGTTCTATCGTTTGACGGTAATCCAGCACAAGATATCGCCAATCTACTCGGAGGCTCTAAATACGGTTTACACATCCTTGATGATTGGAAGGAAATCGTATACCAAGAGTTAATATCTCGTGGCTATTTGGAAGAGATTGAGATGTATTACGACAAAAGTCTGTTTATAGATGGTATGTCGCTATTACGAATCAAACTATCAGAAGAGGATGCAGATAACCTTATATCTGAGTTGGTAAAGTCAGGAGCGCTTGTTTTCCCGAAAAGTGGTACGGGTCAAGCAATAGAGAATGTGAATTCTTTAACTGATTACCTACTTGAGTACTCTGATGCAATGGTTCAAAAACTTGCAGAAGAGGTTCAACCGACTCATAACCCAATGGAAGATGAATCCTTGCAGCATTTTGAGAATTTCCCGCGAACTTTATTCCCAGTTCAAAGCCATGTTGCGACAGCCATCTCAAAAAGATTGCTAGAACAAAAGGCTGTGATTATTCAAGGGGAAATGAGCACCGGAAAAACGGCGGTCATGACAAGTGTTGCCGAAGGATATCATCACTTAAAAGGGAAAACAGGGTATTTTGCGTGCGTCATGGTGCCACCAAGTTTAACAGCTAAGTGGCCTGATGAAATTAGGGAAATTGTTCCCCATGCTGAGATTCATGTGATTGAAAAAACAAGCCAATTAATTGAATACCATGTAGCTTGGGAAAAAGCAGGGCGTCCGAAACCAATTAAGCCTACCTTTTTTGTTATTTCCTTTACTACAATGCGTGGAGATAGCCGGATTGTTCCATCTGTAGAGTTTTCTTATAAGAAAACCACTTTGCAGAAAACAGAACAACGCACTCCATATAGATATGGATATTATTGTCCTTCCTGTGGTCACGCTCATCAAGTCATTGAATCAACTAATGTTGTGACGAATGAAAACGGTGAAGAAGAGACAAAACACACGAAACGGACAATGAATGAAGATGAGTTCGGAACTGGCAGACGTATCAGTAATAGCGTGAAACCACAAAATGCTTTTTGTTCAGAATGTGGTGATAGCCTATGGACGAAAAAAGTTCCAACACACTTCAGCTCTTTCAAAGAGTGGGCAATGTATGAGAAAGAACTTGCCCATGCCTTAGCGCAAAAAAATCCAAATCTATTTAAGCATATTCAGGACACTCATAAGGAGTTACCTAAAGTAGTAGGAATGCCGAGACGTATTGCAGCCATTGAGTACATTCGTCGTCAAATGAGAAATTTCTTTGATATTTCAATAATTGATGAAGTGCACGAACGTGTGAGGCGTTGCCTTATAAGTAGCTGAAAAGCAATGAAATAGGCGTACCTCTAGAAAGGTATAACTAATGAATTGAAGTTGGGAATGAAAGCCTTCATGTTGAGCTGAAACCAACTGTCTGATACTCCTACATGCGTTTATCCTTAGTAGAGGATAAAGGTGTGAAGCTAGGTAAAGTCGGCCGAACTTACTCCTAAGTCTATTTATAGATATGGATAAGGATAGGTCGGGACGCTATAAATTACCCATGGTGAGAATGTTTCAAGGGAAACTGACGAATTTGCGAATGAACGTGCCTAGAGAACTACTGATTGGGAAACCTTTCAGACTACATTAGTAGGGTGAGATACCGATGAGTAAAATTGTTCGTTATGAAAATCGGAATAACCAACAACGAGGTTATAAGGCTCACAGGTACAAAGCAAACACCTAAAGGTATATGTACAGCTAAATTCATTGGAACGTCGAAAGCAATAGACTCCTATCTAACGCCTACTAGCGGGGAGGTTGCTATAAGGGTAAAACCGAAGTGCATTTACTATTGTGAGAGTAGGGTCATAGTACCGTTGAAGCTATGGAAACATAGTGGAGGGATAGGCCCAAGTCTATTAATAATCTAACAATCTGAGTAAAGCTGAAGTTCATCTTTCGGGTATGAAGGTGAGTTGGAATATCAACAAAGGAGTTGATATCGACACCGATGAACACGAGGACTTCACGAAACAAACAATACTACGATTTTGCAAAAGTTCAAAAAGAACTTTACGAGAGTAGTAAGAAGGGTAAAACGGATTTTAAAGATCTTCTAGAAATTATTCTATCTGATGAAAATATCCTACTTGCTTATAGAACCATTAAAAGTAATAAAGGCTCCAAAACAGCAGGAACAGATGATAGGACGATTTTAAACTTAGCTGAATCTGACCAAGAACATTTCTTAAAAGAAATAAAAGCTCTTTTAAGAAATTATAAGCCTCAAGCTGTCAGGCGAGTATTTATTCCAAAACCTAATGGTAAAGAAAGACCACTAGGCATTCCAACAATTAATGATAGATTAGTACAGCAAATGTTTTTAAATGTACTTGAACCCATTTGCGAAGCAAAATTCTACAACCATTCATATGGTTTTAGACCTCTCAGAACAACGAGACATGCTGTTGCAAGAGTTCAAACATTAATCAACATTAATAAGCTCCACTTTACGGTAGACATTGATATCAAAGGATTCTTTGATAATGTCAACCATTGCCTACTAATCAAACAATTATGGAATATCGGAATAAAGGACAAGCGTGTACTTGCGATTATAAGCAAAATGCTTAAAGCACCAATACAAGGAGAAGGTATTCCAAACAAAGGAGTACCACAAGGAGGAATATTATCCCCACTCCTATCTAATGTTGTACTTAACGACTTAGACCATTGGGTTGCAAATCAATGGGACACATTTGATAAAACTCGTCACAAGTATGTCGGGAATGATGTTAAAATCGCAAACCTCAGACGAGCATCTAACTTGAAAGAAGGTTATATCGTTCGTTATGCGGATGACTTTAGAATCCTTGCAAGGGACCATGGAACAGCAACAAAATGGTTCCATGCTGCTAAAGGTTATCTAAAAGACAGGCTGAAACTAGATATATCTCCTGAAAAGTCTAAGATTATCAATCTTAGGAAAAGAAGCTCTGAGTTTCTCGGCTACCGAATGAAAGCAGTAAAGAAAGGCAACAAATTGGTCGCGAAAACTAATGTTTCGGAAAAGAACATTAAACAAATTCAGCAAACATTAAAGAAGAGAATTATTAAAATCCAAAAGAATCCTGTTCCAGATAACGTTAGAATCTATAATGCAACAGTTCTAGGAGTGCATCAGTTCTACAAGCATGCAACCCATGTTGTAAAAGATTTTAATGACATTGAATACAGGTTATTGAGAACCCTAAAATCTAGGCTCAAAAAGATAGCGAAATATGGATATCCAAGATTATCTGAGAAGTCAACATATCTTAAGTTTTATAAACCAACAAGAAAGACTTTCAAAATTGGAAAAGATGATTACCTATTTCCTATAGGTGATATTAAAACAACTTCCAATTTTAACTTCTCTCAATCTTTAAATCCTTATGATAACAAAGAACATTTCGAATGGGATAAAGAGATCGTCACAATGATGAAATCCAGACTCCAAAATCGAAGTGTTGAATATATGGACAATAGATTATCGTTGTACTCCCAACAGAAGGGATTATGTGCAGTATTAAAAATTCCGCTTCCTGCAGAATTTGTTCACTGTCACCATAAAACACCTGTTGAATTAGGTGGTACAGACGAATATAAAAATCTCACTATCGTCCACGTATTTGTTCATAAGCTAATCCATGCTACTCGTCCTGAGACTATAAATAAATATATCAAGCTACTAAAACTTAACTCTATGCAGTTAAGAAAAATTAACCAACTCAGAAGGCTTTGTAAGCTTGAAAAGATTGTTATTGATTAAATAATAGATGGAACGCCGTATGAGCTGAAAGGTTCACGTACGGTGTGGAGCGGGGGAAAAGGTGGAGATTATATCAAAACCTTACCTATCGCTATTTAAAGGAGGCATGACGGCACAAGGCAATTCCTTAGGAAGCTTGGCAAAGGTTTCGAAAAAGGTAATAGCTGGCACTGGCACATTGTTTGGCGGCCGTGCAGAAGATGTTTATTTCCTGCTCTGGCGTTTATTCCCTCATGAAATGGTAGCTAGTGGTTTCAAATTTTCTGAGATACGAAGATTCAATGAAGAATTCGGCAATATTGAGGAAACCATTTATGAATACAAAGAGGACGGAGAGTACTCAAATACGAATTCTCGTGGTGGAGTGAGAAGAACAGAGAAAGTCATGCCTGGGATTTCCCCTTTCATTTATGGACGCTACATGCTTCACAATGTTGTGAATGTGCGTCTTGTAGATGTTTGGCCAGATCCGGTGCATCTGGAAAACGTGCCTACGATTTTCGTAGATATGGATAAAGATTTGTCCGAAGCTTATCACGATATGATTGGAGCATTTGAACATGCGATTGATACTCGTGACGATGGGCATAAGCTATACCTGCCTATGACGGATTTCGGAATTAGTTACGTCGACAATCCTTTCACTTTTCCAAATGCCACGGTGAAAACTGATGAAGAGGGTACTCGTGAACTTATCTGGAAGGCGATCCATTTAGATGAAAATCGATTGCTTCCGAAGGAGAAAAAGTTACAAGAGATCATTGAATCGGAAATGGCAGAAGGCAGAAAATCCATTGTGTACGTAAGAGACACTGGTTCTTCTAGTCCTGGCAGGGATGTTCGACCACGATTACAAAAAGTCCTAGAACAGATCGGTGCCAAGGTTTGTATTTTGGATACCAATACAACTGCAACGAATAAGCGTTCAGAATGGTTGAAAAAGAAGATTGAAAAGGAAAACTATGATGTTTGTATAGTAAGTCAGGAGCTCGTCAAAGTAGGTTTAGACCGTGCGACAAGAAGTTGCTAACTGATAGTGCTTCGCAAAGAAGCCACCTTAGTCATTAAAGGTGTTCCCGCCCGAAACTGCTTTCCGAGTAATCGGATTGTTGGGTTGCATGAGGGTTAAATGCTTAATGGAGGACTTTACACAGAAGTCCAATAGGGCTAGGGAAAGATTGAGAAGGTATAAGCGAAGCTGAACCTTTGTAGACTCCGTCACCGACAGCAGACGTACTGTGGTTGAAAAAGTCTGTAGAAGCGGATAGGAAAAGTTCTACGGTCGAGGAACTGTGAGATGACCCATAGATCCGCCGGAGGAAAGAAGGATGCCTAACTCAATCGTATCTATCGTTAGTAAAACTTGGTAAGCCCTATGTATTCCTCTCATTCGAGGTAGGAGAATCGTAAGAAACTTACAATATACAGAGGGTAAAGGAATGTGGAGAAAGCGAATGCCAACAGAACGAAAGTTCAGACGAAAACTCATGCGTATAAGTCGTTGGATAGGGAAATACCCAAGCTGAAAGGCTGCAGACTTCCACATGGTCTTCAACACGAAAGAAAGCGAAAAGAATAATCCTAAAGAGAGGGAGATATGTTATGAAAACTAACGAGAATGTTAAGTCGGCTGTTTCCCCACTAGTGGAGAATTGGCACTCAATTAATTGGGTGAAAGTTCAACGCTATGTTAGGAAACTTCAACAACGAATCTATCGTGCCGAACAATTAAACCAAACAAGGAAAGTAAGAAAATTACAAAGATTACTTTTAAGAAGCAAGGCTAATTTACTTCTAAGTATTAGACGAGTAACCCAAGAGAATAAAGGTAAGAAAACAGCAGGTATAGATGGATATATTTCCAATACACCACAAGAAAGAGTTGATTTATTCAACAAATTAAGTGGATACAGCGTTAGAAATATCGATGTCAAACCAGCCAGAAGAACCTATATTCCTAAAAAGAACGGTAAACTCCGCCCACTAGGCATTCCGGTTATTGTTGACAGAGTATATCAAAACGTCTTCAAAAACGCTTTAGAGCCGCAATGGGAAGCAAAATTTGAAATGACTTCTTATGGATTCAGACCTAAACGTAGCACTCACGATGCTATGAGTGATTTATTCGTTAAATTAAGCAAAGGCAGTGCTAAGGAATGGATTTTTGAGGGTGATTTCGAAGGATGCTTTGATAACTTGAATCATGAATATATTATGGATTGCATTAAAAATTTCCCTAATAAATTAGTAATTCAAAAGTGGCTAAATAGTGGCTATGTAGATAATGATGTATTCCACGAAACAACAAAGGGAACACCACAAGGCGGTATTATCTCGCCATTATTAGCAAATATTGCACTACATGGAATGGAGAAAGAAATCGGTGTTAGATACATCCACACAACACGACAAGGAGATACATTGTATCAAAATTCCGTTGGTGTGGTTAAGTATGCTGATGACTTTGTATTTGTCTGCCCTACTGAAAAAGAGGCATATAGCATGTATGAAAAATTACAACCTTACCTAAGCAAACGTGGACTAAATCTTGCGAAGGATAAAACAAGAGTAGTTCATATTGGTAAAGGATTCGACTTTTTGGGGTTCAACTTCAGACAATATCCAACCAAAGATGGAATGCGTTTATTCATTAAACCTTCCAAAGAGAGTGTAAAACGAGCTAAACAAAAGATTAAAGAAATATTTGAGTGGGGGAAAGGTAGAGAAACTTCGCTCCTAATTGATAGATTAAATCGTGTCATCAGAGGGATAGCGAATTATTGGTCACCAACGGTTGCCAAAAAGATTTTCAAAGATATAGATAATTATATCCTCAAAAGAACGCTAATCTACTTGAAACATAGACATCATCGTAAATCTATTAAATGGATAAGAAAGATGTACTTCAAACCTGACCATACGGGTGTAAGTAAAGACAAATGGATTCTTACGTGTCCTCACGACAACACTATTCAGCTTATGAAAATGAGTTGGGTGAAAATCGAGAGACACACTAAAATCAAACAATATAATAGTCCATTTGATGCTTCACTTAAAGAATATTTCGAGCGACGGGATAAAAAAGAGTTCGATAAGGAGAACACTTTAGCAAAGCAAAAACTTGCTAAAAAGTCTAAATACAAATGCAGAGTTTGTCGTGAATCACTTGTTGGGGACGAGCCGTTAGAAGCGAATCATATAGTACCGAAAATTATAGGCGGTTGGGACACTTATGAGAACCTTGAATTACTTCATAAGTCTTGTCATAAAACACATCACGCATTATTGGAGAGTTACGGTAACGGTAAGCAATTACCAAAGGTTCAATCTTTCCTTAAAAGGAATAATGTAGATGCAAATAGCAAACAAGCGGTTAAACATATGATGGAAGCATTTAAGAAGTTCGTATATTAATTGATTCGGAGGAAAGAGGGCTTGAGCCGGATGTGCTGAAAGGTACAAGTCCAGTTCTTAGGGGGGAAAGAGATGGTAACATCTCTGACCTACCCGACTCCTGTGTTGCCCTACGCTTATCTACTATCAATTTAGTTGGTCCTTATTCACAATCAGTCAATCTAGCAGACGCAGTTGGCGCATTGGTCAAGATAAAGAGTGCAGGCTTTTTTACATCCAGTACAAGAACACGTTCCAAGAGACCATGGCAACGCTCATTGCACAGAAAAATCGTGCAGCGGCTGCCATTAATGGGGAAGTTAGTTCTGATGGATTGTCCGCAATGTTAGGAGAAGAAGGCGATCTACAATCCATGTTAATCCAAAGTGTTAAGAACGGAAATAAGGTTCTTAAGGGGTCTACAGAAGATTGGGTGAGCCAGACGTCTGATCGGGCGAGAGAAATCCTTGCGGGTATTGGTAAGAAACGTCAGCCATCTGTTCAAGAACAAGTGATCAATTGGATTACATCTCAAATCCAAGTGGAATCTACTAAAAATGTATTGTTACGAAAAACAAAGCTCATTACAGAGGATATCGAAAAAGGCAATATTACTGGATTTACCGTCAATCAAGGTGTACTGGAAGTCGACTTAATTGAAGCGTTTGGTTTTGAAATGGTGCCGGAAGGAACGATCCTATCCCACTTAGTTCACCAGCAGCAACCAAGTCTACAAACTTCAAATACGTACGATGCCAAATTAGTGGAAGTCAATTCTTCTACAGCATCAAAACGTAAAAAAAATGCACCGATGGATGGCCAGTTAGCGTTTGACCTATTTTAATTAAATTTTTGGAGGAACCTATTAAATGAACGTAATCGTTGAGTTTTTAACCTATTGTCAATTTTTCATCATTTTAGTGTTGGAGCAATATTGTTTTGAAAAATCCATTCAAATCCGGACAATGCAGTATCAGGAATCATTGTATATTCCAGATATTTATAGTGTTGAAAATTGTCCCGTGGTATCCATTCAAACTGAAACACCTACTGTTGAGGTATCAGATATTGTTGGTACCGAAGCAGAAGAACTTCTTGCTGCTTTACAACAAGAATTAGGGGAACATGATTTGAGTGAAGTATCTGCTCCTATGGATACTGATTATACGCATGAATTAATTCCTGCCGTAGCATTCTTTAATGATGCGGAAGGTTTTGTAGATGAACATTTAGTTAGTCATTTTCCAAATTGCCTTGAACCAGATTTTGAGTCAGATCCTATGGTCAATGAAGAAGATTGTTTGTCATTGGATGATTTACTGGATTCTGAGCAACCAGCGATTTCAATGGAATACCAACAATGTGCTACAGCAAAAATTGCTGATAATCTTATGGGCGATCAACAATGGACTGTTTTGGTATTAGGGAAGGAAGGTCCATATATTCACGTCAGTGATGGGCGCCGAATTTGGCTAGACTTGGGTGAGAAATCTAAATTGATTCATCGAAATGACGTCCTATCTGTGGAAGTAAGTCGGAAGGATGATGGGAAAATCGAAGTGCTTCGTACGATAAAATTAGAGGAAGCAGCTTACGTGAGCGAGGATTATCTGATTCCTGATGAGGAGTACCTGTTAAAAAGGGAAAGCAGAATGATTGGTTAATGAGTAAATCCAATCAGTATCCTATCACAAAAAAAAACAAGGAATTTTAGTTCCATAAAAAGTAATTCGCATTAATTTTTTGTCGTAGAATTGTAACGTACCTCGTTACATTCTACCTAAAGCTTATAACTATGGATTGTTGTAAGTTTTAGGTAGAATAATAGGTATAAAGTACCATGTTTAATTTGCTAAATTTTCTGGCTACTCATACGATAAGTGTAAGTAATAATATGAAAGGGGGCACAATAATGCATTTAGATACAGAACTATTAAGTAGTTCTAAAGTACTGAAGTTTGTAGAATCTACAAAGAACAGCAAATTACTAGTAGATGAAGTTGAGATGGTCTATTCATTACAAAAGAAGAAAGTAATGCTAAAAGGCGGAGGGATTATGGTTTTTGAGCATTACTTAGATGAAGGTTATTTCGAAAATTTTGAAATGTCGTTAGAGCACGTTGTTTTAAGTTGGTACGGGCCATTAGTACTACTTTTGAACTGCGATACGACTGCTACGATCAAAATAAACCCTGATGGTAGTTATAAGGAAGATAATATTTCCATTTCTTGCAATCTTGTGCTTTCAAATAAGGGAGTTCGTGAAAAGTGGTCATATTTATTTAACCAATTGAAAAAAGTGGTACAACTTCATAAGTATATAAAAAATGTAACATTTAGAATTCATAACCATCAATTAACCAATATCACCATTAATTTTAATATAGATCGCAAAGAGTTTAGTGCAACTCTAAGAAAATTAGAATCCCCTAATATGGGGTTGTACAACCAATGGTTAACGATCGTCAAGCATGTGAGGGAGAATACCTTTAAACAGTACAACCAAACATATGAAGTGCCCATTCATAATGGGAAAATGATGTTTAATCTTACACGTGAGACGATTCAAGAGCATCTAGAATGTGACCATGTTTAACAGGAGGGGGATAAAATGAATTATTTGTTAAAACTTTTTATCCCATTGTTTTGTATCTCTATTATTCTAGTTCAGCCGAATCCGGGATTTGCAGATCAAAACGGTGTCCCTTCTTTTGTGCCGAAGAGCAACATGAATGGTCAATCTATTCAAAAAAAGGATTTCCATTCGACTATGGGCAGTTGGATGGGTGACATGGACGGAATTTTACCCCAAGTGTACGATACGGGGATGAAATTTATTACCATCATGTTCATTATTGCTGTCATAGCATTAGCTTTATCGCTTATTTTTAAAAATGGAAAATGGACGAAATGGTCAACAGGAGTCATGGGCACAACGCTATTAATTATTCTTTTTTTTCGTGCAGGCCCCATCATCATGTTGACAACAAACACAATAGGGGTTACACTTTTTGCTAGTAATTTATTAAAATTTGTAACCTCAGTTGGTATTTATATAGCAATTGGTATGTTATTAGTATCTTTGTTAATGCGCTTATTTTATAAACTTATTAATCATCCAGATTATTTCCGCTGGAGCAAACGATTAATGTTAGGTTCGGTTATCATTGCAGTATTATCATTGATTATACCGGTTGTATTTTTAGGTTTCTAAACAACAAGAGGTTGCATGTTTTTAGAGGAGAGATAGTTAATGATCAAATTAGTTGTAGATAATACAAAAAAAAACACTCCTAAAACATGTGCCGAAGCATGCAGCTTATATGATCCCATTACCCGCGAATGTGGTATTTGGGAAGAAGTGGATGTTATGAATCCTAGTGTATATGCGCGATGCCAAAAAAAACAACCAATATTGTTTCATGAATCCCTTCCAATGGGAAAGAATGCATCTAAAAAGATTAAATTTACACTTTTAGAAGATGACTTTGAATGTGAATTTGATGACCAGGCTGTTTTTTATAAGTTACAGGGGGACAAATTTGACGAGGATAAATCAAATTATCCGTTAATGCCTGATTTTCCTTCTGAACGAGATGATGCGATCTGGTACGTGGATCCTTCTGGGACTTACGGCAGCTGGATTGTCAATCATTCAAAACAAAAGTTTATGTCTGTTTCAAATGACCAAATGCCTGAAACTGGTTTTACTTCAAGAATCTATAAATCTCCTTATCCATTGCATGATCATAATACTTCCAAGTCTTTAGCAAGCAGGATGTGTTGGTATGTCGATGAGGAAGGATTCGGACAATATGTATTGCTGGGAAATGGAGAAATTATGATGTTGTCCAGCCACAAAGCGGGAAAATAAAAGTACCTAATGCGGTTATTTAAAAGAAAAAAATCTTTTGCTATATACAAAGTGAATGATGAGGCAAGAGATTTTAAGGATTTGATTTGTTGGTGAAAAAAATTAGGACATATACGTCTAAAATCTTTGAAGAAAAACCAACCAATGGAAAAAAAGGCCGTTGGTCTATTTATAACTTGCTTTCTGGTTGTCTGGGATTTATATTTTACTCTTTAATAGTTATAGGATTTATGTTTTGGCTTCTACTTTAGCCTTGCAAAAGGGAACATTTCAATTCACAGCCAATATAGAAAAATTTTCGTTCGTTTGCTGAATAGGAGCCTTCATTGTTATGAGGGCTCCTCTACTTTACGGAAGAAATAATTCCTGTGGTTTCTTGTATCTAGAAGAGTTTTTCTTTATAATAAATAGTAGAATAAAAACAAATTTAATAGATAGCCAAAGGGAAAAACCCTAAGTTTATCACATATAAATTATATGTGTTAATCGGGTTTTTCCCTTTTTTGTTTTTATGTATAAAAATTAATATATAGAGAGGTAAGAGTGGAGATTGTTGTTATGAAAATGCTGATTCTAGATAATCAAAGTCCTTATCGGCTTGGAGCGCAAAAGCTAATAGAGCTTAGATTCCCCAACGTAGTAACGGACTGCCATAATGTGGACGCGCTATTTGATATGGAATATATCGCAACTGCAGAAATTTTACTAATAGATCCGTCGGGCCTTTCTTCGGATTCGGCTGAAAAGGTTAGAACGCTTTTGACACAAGTGATACAAAAAGGCGTGGATGTCATTGTCTATACTACCAGTGTTCCAACTGATTTCTTAATGGATATGCTCTCGATTGGAGTAAAAGGATACCTACTAAAAAGCTCTAGTTATGATTTTTTTATGCAGGGAATTTGGTCAGTGATGAACGGGGAACGGTATGTAGATATTTCGTTGGTTTCCTCTTTAATAGGGAGAATAATGAATACACCAATTAACGCGGAGTCCTCCATTGGGACACCAGGTAAGGTTTCTCCTGAGGACATCTTAACTAAGACGGAATGGGCCATTTTGGAGCTGTTTATAAAAGGTTCCTCTAATGCGGAAATTGCTAAGACGTTGTTTTTATCAGAAAGTACGATATCACAATATATGAGAAAAATTACATCGAAATTTGAAGTTCCGTCACGAACAGCTGCAGCAATCAAAGCCGTAGCTAACGGATGGATTGATGTCTCTGAGTATTTATACTAAAACTATTAAGAACTCCAAAAGATACTCGCAAAAAGTGCAATGTGTATTGTATATTTGTTGTACAAAACAAGTTGCAATGAGTGTTTAACAATGAAATTTTGAAAAAAGTGGTCTCGGACATCTAAAACTGATTAACGTATGGATTATGGGCGTTTCCTTCTTTGTGCACGATGGTGAAAGGAAACGTCCAATTATTATAATTTTGTGCATCGCGTACTAGTTAGGTGGGAATTATGCTTTTCGTTAGTAAAAAAACTAGGATTGTTTTAGGTATTTTTGGTATTTTGTTAGTTTTGACTGCTATAATGTTCAGGCGATTACCTGAGTTCATTACATTACTATATTTTGTTATGAGCATTATTGGTATAGGAATATTATATTCCGGAATTTCCAGCCAAAGAGATAACTAACCATTCTAGTTTAGAAGGGGTATAAGATTGAAACTAATCATTACACTTGGCATATTCATTGTACTTCTACCTGTTGCATTTTTTATTGGATTAATGGCAACGGATGACGGCGTTCTTGCTCATTTTTGGAGAGGGTTCCTCTGGATAGAGGGAGTTCCGTTATTTTTTCTCGTTCTATGGATATTGGAATTGTTTCTAATTCTGATAGAAATAATAGCGGAGAAAATCATAGAGATCAGAGGTAATAAGAAGTCAGATCGATAAGAGGTAAATCTATGCAAGCTCCGAGCATTTGGTATTATAATAACATTTTTGAACATAGGGACAACATCCCAACTGTCTAGAGGACTATCTATCTTATTTGAGGGAGATCGGAACATGTTTTTAGAAATAAACGAAAAGCTTGTGAAAATACAGGAAAAGTTGCGCAAAAAAGAAAAGTATCAATTGCAGTTAAATGAATATGAAAAGGAATGGGAATCCATTCAGGAAACAGTTCGTCAATTGGAAAAAACCTTGCATTCGGAAGAAAAGGATGTCAAAAGATTGGAAGGCATCAGCCTTGTTCGCCTATTCGCTGAACTGTCCGGTACAAAAGAGGAAAAGCTAGCGAAAGAAAAGGAAGAACTGGTGCTTGCCCAATACCGCTTGGAAGAAGCGATGCGGTCAAAGAATCACATTGAAGAAGAGAAAATTCGAATTGAAAACGAATTGTCAAACTTAGGTCATGTTGAATCCGAGTATCAGAATTTGCTTTTGGAAAAAGAAAGCCTGTTGAAATCGAGCCAGTCCCCTATAGCGGAAAAAGTGCTGGAAATGAGTGAACAGGAAGGAATCCTTCAATCCAAAATGAAGGAGTTGGATGAAGCTATCGCTGCCGGTGAAGAACTATCGAACTTCTTAGATGAAGCATTAAGGGCACTTAAGGAGGCACGGAGCTGGGGGAACGTTGACATGTTTACCAAAGGCGGCTTTATAACGGATATGATGAAACATCAACATATTAACAATGCCGAAAAGTCGATTCGAAAGGCACAGGCAAGTATGCGGTCCTTTCAAAAAGAACTGTTGGATGTAAACAAAACTTCCAATATTGAAATCAATATCTCAGACATGCTGACGTTTGCTGATTTCATTTTTGACGGATTCATTACCGATTTCATGGTGCAGGGGAAGATCAATAAAGCATTGAACCAAACTCAGGATGAATATGACAACACGACGGAAATTGTCATGAATTTGAATCGAGAATACAATGAAACACAATTGGAACTCGAAAAGATCAAAAAAGAAAAACGGGAAATCCTTGAAAAATTGTAGTTGCTAATTACGATTATTATATGTTCATTGGTGCCCCTAAAAATTGGGCAACCCTTATAAATATCCGAAGCTATTGGGTTCTACATAGGGGAATTAATTAAATAGGAGTTAATTTATTAAAAAAATATCAATCGTTGCTATTGTTTTAATAATTTTAGCAATTGGGACTATACAACTTTTCTCTACAAAAACTATTAGTGTCAGTAATTTGGGCGTTTCCGAATATACGGTTAATGACGAAATTATTAAGCTAAAGGTGGATTGTGGTGATTCAGGTATCATCATTAAAAAGTACTCATATGAGTACAAAAATCACTCGCTTTATATAACATTAAAAGGGAATGCTTTTTCCTCAAGCAACAAAGGAATTGATACCCTATCAATAAAAAATACCTTTAACGGATTAGATAACATTTATTTGTTCGATGGAAAAAGTTCCAAAAAAGTTTGGAGCCAATCTAATAAGTTACAGAGTACCATTCAGAAGTTAGAAGGGGATAATGCTTCAGAAAAAAATTATCTTTTTTATAACGAAGCGGACGACTTAAAAACCCTTAGACTTAACTTTAAATCAGATTACAATGAAGAGCCTATTATAGGAGTCACGCTTTATAAAGATGGTGAACCAGTGTCTACGAAAGTACAAATCATAGACACCAGTATTCACGATGGAGGTCATTTTACAATAGGACTAAAACAATATGTACAATATTTTAATGAAATAAAGCTTTTAACTGACCAAAACAAAACCCTTACATTGAAAACGGGGCAATACTTTTTTGAAAAAGTAAATATAAAAAATGAAATTCCAGAAAAAGAGCGTTTATCTTTAGAGAGCTATAATACGTGGGATGATGGAGCAAAATTCAGATTTAATGCTAGCTTTAGCTATACGACAAAAGGTCTTTTAAACTACCAGGTTTATTTACCAAAAGGTAGCTTAAATAATTTAAAAATAAAAGAAAATCATTCTACAAAAGAACAAGGAAATAGATTAAATATTACTGTTAATTGCGATAGTCCTAAGAAAGTCGAACATGCTGCATCTTACGAAATGATGATTGTTCAAAATAACGGAACTAAACAATATGTTATGAATACTGTGTCAGTAGCAATTCAACCGGATGATAAAAAGTAGCCATTAACTTAATAATTGATATTATCGGTGAATCTATTGCTAATTAAGAGGGGTTTTTAGGTATGTCAGTTAACACTAAGGAACACCAAGAAAAAACAAATACAAAGGTTTCCGACAATAAACGTGGAACCGTCACTGTTATCTGTGGGCCGATGTTTTCGGAAAAAAGTGGTGAATTAATACGGAGATTATTAAAATTGGAGAAGTACGGAAGGAAAAAGGTTAAAGCGTACAAACCATCTATAGATACAAGGTTTTCGGAAGACGAAATTGTTAGCCGTATCGGCTATAGGTTCCCAGCTACGAATATTCCTAAACAATTAACAGGTCAATAACCCCCACCAAATGAGCTAGCGCTCACTTGGAAGGGGCTTGCGATTTCGTGAGCCAGATTGACTAGCCTCAGCACTTTTGTGCTACGTTCATGGAGTCATGACACCTGACGGTGCCTATCCTAGCTGTCAGCCCTGTCGTCTGTGGTTAAAAGTCTTATAGGGTAATAGGCGGTGTTACAGACGCAAAAAGCTCCTTGAACATTGGCGAAGGATACCAAACTCCAAAAGGAGGTACACACGTTATGTTCGTGTACGTAGTTAACAAACATGGCCATCCACTTATGCCATGTACACCTAGAAAAGCAAGAGTACTGTTAAAAAAGAAACAGGCAAAAGTCATCAAACGAGAACCTTTCACCATTCAACTTCTTTACGGTTCCAGTGGCTACAAACAGCCTATTTCTCTCGGAATTGACGCAGGAACCAAACATATTGGCTTTTCCGCGACATCCGAAAACACGGTTTTTATAGAAGGGGAAGTGCAACTTCGTACCGATATACAAAACTTACTTTCGACTCGCAGGGAATTTCGAAGAGCAAGACGGAATCGCAAAACACGATACCGCCAAGCCCGTTTTCAAAACCGTAAAAAATCCGAAGGATGGCTAGCACCATCCGTTCAGCATAAAGTGGATTCGCATATACGCTTGATTGAGAAACTCCACAAAATTCTTCCCATTACAAGCATAACAGTGGAAGTCGCACAGTTCGATACGCAAAAATTAAAAAACCCCGACATACGAGGAGAAGAGTACCAGCAAGGCGACCAACTTGGTTTCTGGAACACAAGAGAGTACGTGTTATTCCGCGACAAGCACAGCTGTCAACAATGCAAAGGAAAATCCAAAGACAAGATTCTTAATGTGCATCATATTGAGAGCAGAAAGACGGGCGGAGATAGTCCCGATAACCTAATCGCCCTTTGTGAAACCTGTCATGACTATATCCATCAACACCACTTAGAGCACCTATTTACGCGTAAACGTAAGACTTTGCGGGATGCTTCCCATATGACCGTCATGCGGTGGTTCATTTACAACGGGATTCAAGAACGTTTTGAGAATGTTCATCTCACGTATGGCTATCTTACGAAACATACGCGCATCAGCCATGGACTAGAGAAATCTCATGAAGTGGATGCACGGTGTATTAGCGGAAATCCTTTAGCGCACCCAACGCAACATGTATTCATTTTGAAACAAGTGAGACGGAATAACCGTCAGCTGCATAAAGCCACTATTTTAAAAGGCGGCATTCGCAAAGCCAACAAAGCAGAGAAGTATGTGAAAGAATTTCAGTTGTTCGATCAGGTCAAGTACGAGGAACAAGCATGTTTCATTTTTGGGAGACGGAGCACAGGATATTTTGACTTACGGTTATTAGATGGAACCGTGATTCACCGTAGTGCCAGCTACAAAAAACTAATACCGCTCGCAAGAGCGAGTACATGGTTAGTCGAAAGGAGGGAACGGCAAGGAGACCCCCACTAAACGCTGTCGCTTTTTAGATGGGGGTCTCCTTGCCGTGGCGATACCGAGGACTATGAACCACGTTGTAGAAATTGTTATGTTCCGCCAACAAAAGCATAAAAGGCCACCCCCTTAACAAATTAGAAAACATATATTTGTTCGATGGGAAAAATTCTAAAAAAGTTGGGAACAATCTAATGCAAGGAGGAGGAATGTAAATGTCAGCAGTAAACAAGCTGAAAATAGATGAGCAAAAAGTGTTGAATGACATCTATGATTTGGTGTTAGATCCGAACACATTGGAACAGGAAAGAAATGTTTTGTTGTCCTGTAAAAATACTATTGAAAAAGGAGGCAATCTATTTATTTGCATAATACAATTACAAAATGATTTACGTCCATTCGCAATAAAACAAGAACTCTCTACAAAAGTTTCGAAATATTATGTAGAAATTTCAAACTATAAGACTTTTGATAAGCGATTTGGTAGAGGATTATCTTTTTGGTAGATGCGTCCTTCCGGGGTAAGTCCGGGGTTCAATGTTCTTTTCAGTTATAACCCTTATGACATGATTTTTTCCACATTCTGTATACTAATTTTCAATACCGATATATAAAAAGGGTGATTTCATCACAACACGATAAATTTTTAACTAAATATGAAACATAAACTCTTTTTAATGATAAAAAGAAAAAGAAATGCATAAAATATTAATACCACATCGTAAATAGCATGAATAAAAGAAAAAAAGCACCCCATATTTGTATCGGAATGACTTCGCAGCACTATCGGTATTGAGTTATGTTTTACATTTATAATGGTTTGCACCATATTTATATCGGTATAGCCCCAAATGAGTATCGGTATTCTTAGGATGACCCCATATTTATATCGGTTTCACCCCAGTTAACAAGTGGTATTACCCCAATTAACAATCGGTATTACCCCATATGAGTATCGGTATTACCCCATATTTATATTGATATGCCCCATATTTATATCGAAATAGGCTCTCAATCCCTTAATATGACAGTCTTTTTTTGGCCTCTTAACAAATATAAACAAAAGAAACATCTATAATATATATAATATATAAAAACATGAGATCCTTAAAAAATCATAAATGTGGATAACCCCTAATTTACACCCCATATAACTATCTATATTGCAGTTATGTTACTTTTAGCAAAAACTTCTCTTTCTCTGTTATATTTTTGCTAAAATATAGTCGAAATATGCAATAAAGGATTTGGTGGGGCTATTATGGTGAATGATGTAGCAGTAGCAGAAAAACAACTTTCCTGGGAAGAACAATTATTTGAAGCAGCGCCAAAAGGCCACTATTATGTAAATCAAGCTCCAAGTCTAATTAATATGGCTCAAAACTTAAGCTTAATAGAGCGCAGAGTGATCTATCCTGTTATTGCCTTAGTTCAACCAGACGATACAGATTTTAAAACCTATGTACTTCGAATTAAAGATTTAGCTGATTTAATTGGTTATAAAGGCAAGAATATTTATCAGCAAGTTGAAAAAGCCATTGATGGAATAATGAAAAAGCAAATTGTGATTTACTCTACGGATGGTAAGCAAAAGATTGTTGATAAAATCCAATGGGTAGAACGCGCCAGATATATGCATGGAGAAGGTGTTGTACATATCCAGCTATCCAGAACTCTATCCCGCTATCTTCTAAATCTAGAACACTATGTAAAGTACCAACTCATGCATGTTCTAAAGCTTGGCAGTGAATATTCCTGGAGAATCTATGAGCTGCTAAAAGAATATGAGTGGAGAGACTTGCCGATTGAACAAACAACAAAGACCGATAAGAAAAAATGGAAATCTTATCGGATTATAAAAGTTTCCGAATTACGTCGGATCCTTGAGATTGACGATGATAAATATACTGAAATGAGTAATTTCAAAGCTGTTGTTTTAAACAAAGCAAAGAAGGAATTAAAAGAGAAAACAGATATTGTTTTTGATTTCGACACCCATAAGAAGAAAGGTCGTAACATTGACTCGTTTATCTTTTATATAAATAAAAATGATAAAAAATCTGAAGAACTTAACATTGATTCAGCCAGACATGATGTACAATCATTCATCCATCTTCTGATTCGGCATGAAATTAGAAGAGATAAAGCCATTCAATTAGTGGAAAAATATAATTTTGATTACCTTGATGCCAATATTCGCAATGCCCTTGTTAATTATGGTTGCAGAATTGGATCTCCTAAAATTAACCATGAATTACTATTTTAGTTATCCTTCTTAAATACTACTTTTAACATTTGAACACCTGAAACATCAATTGTAGCTGGTATCGGATCATTTTGAGTTTCCAAAGTGCCACTAGTATATAGAACTTTTCCGTCTCCATAAACAATAATACTACCTGTATCTCCTGAACCAATACCATTATCGTCTAACCCAACTTTAAATGAAAGCTTACTATACTTTCCACTTAACTTGTAATTTATACTATATTCGTTTTGGGAATCTACTTTCTTAGGTACTCCAATACCAAAAAGCAGTTGATGCGAGTTTACTACAAAACTAGAACCATCCTCCCAACCGTTAAAATAAATGTTATCAGAATCGGCCGAATAGTAATTTAAGTTTTGCAGTTGTATTGAACCATTTGCTGGAAGAACACCAACATATAATGCGTTTAAACCTGTATTATATCTGTAATTGGTGTCGTATCCAGTTAATGCAGGGACAATCCCGTCCAGAGCAACATATTGTTTCCCCTTATATGAAACAAAGTCTGCATTTCTTTCTTTGGCACCATCAATATAAATAGTTCCATTTGTTTGAGAGATAATGGAATTCAAATTTGATTTCAATGTATTATTCTGTGCAGTTAAACTGTTAACCTGCGCAGTTAACTTTTTATTCTGTGCAGCTAAATTGTTGTTACTAGAAGTCAAACTTGATATTTTCGCATTTAAAGCCTTGATTTGATTTTTCAATGAAGTTAGTGAATCCCCACTTGCAAACGATACCGTGGGAACACCAACTAAAAGTAAGGTTGCGAACAATGATGTTAATACTTTCTTTCTCATGAACTTTCTCCTCTCGAAAAGTAAAAAAATATGAAATATAGGTAAAAATACCATATATGGGTAAATATTACTAGTTGCTTCTTGTTAATGGTTGCATTTACCACTATACAAACGCAGGTAGACAGTTATAAATGAGAATTTTCAAACGAATTACAAAAAACAATTCCTTAGGCATATTTAGCAAGCTTCATGGATACTATTAGTAATGTAATCAAAAGGGAAACTTAAATAGTTAGCGAAATATAAATAATATAATCGATTCTAGATTTGGAGGAGAGCTTATAATGGACAGAATTTCTTGTTTAGCCTATCTTCTTTACAATTCTTCTGAGAATCAAGACATTAGAGAAACGGCCATCCAATTACTAAATGGTGACGTGTCAATTCGTGATCTAAAGAAAAATACAGCGATTAAAGCAACGCTAGTTACCCTGGAGTCCTTATTGAAAAAAAGACGAGTCAACATGAACCAAGTACGTCAATTTGTAGAGAAATATATGTTTGTTGAGGTTTAATGCCTAGAAATTAATTAAGACAAATGCCCCTACCTTTCCTTGGTAGGGGCATTTCAGAAGGCAGGGGGCCCACCCAAAAACTCGTACATGAGTTATTTTGTACCTTCTTTGGCGTCAGAAGAGGGCACAAAGGATAAAACAATCGTACCTCCAACCAATCCTATTAACCATTTCAAGTCTAACCCACTGGTCGCCCCTTTAATGATCAAAGCTAGGATCATCCCTGCAATTAAGTACCATTTATCTTTAATCCATTTCATTTAGAACACCTCATTATAAAAATATCAAAAAGAAGTAGTTTTATTTTTTCTTAACCGTTAAAGGAATATATCCAATAAACTCTTTTAACTGTTCTTCTGAAATTGTACGCAAAGGAAAAACATAAGCGCTATCAGCGTTGATATATAGATAAATATATCTTTTTGTTTGAACAAATTTAGATATATTCGACCACTTCATAGAAGCCTGAAGCTCGGAAGAAAAAAATGAAATCCCATCTTGGTTGATTGTATAAGTCCTAACTCCATGTTTTTCTACAGTTTTATCACTGTTTAAAATCACTCTCATTAAAAGTATAACAAGGAAAAGGAACGGTAGAAACAATATTATTAACCCCGCAGAGGGTTGGGCGATGGAAATTATGCACCCAAGTATAAATAACAATACGCTCAACATAACGAAATGAGACTGACTTTTCCATAATGTCAGGAATCATTTTTAATGGCGGTAATTTCGGAAACGCAAGTGACGGCGACAAACAGGAGAAAACGACTTTACAGAAGGGGAAAGATACACATACGAAGAGTATGAGTTTTGGACACGGAAATGTTTTGTCTTAGAAAATCTTATTCGTTACCGAATCGGCTTTATTCCTCAGAGATTAACAGACTCGTATCTTCATAACTATGTATCCAAAATAATCGAATCAAGTAAAAAGGAAATGGTTATTCAGCAGTCAAAAATCAGTCAATAAGTGTACGGTACGTTTTTTGAAGGAGGAATAAAAAATGAGTTTGTTTCAATTGAATTATGTTGTAGATGGAACCGAAGCAGTATCTTTTGTAGTAGCTAAAAATAAAGAGCAAGCTGAAGAACTTCTAAACTAAGGTGAAAATATAAAGGTGATCTCAATAAAAGCGTGTGATTTAAAAGCAGCAAGCATTATTCATACGGAAGTTTTTGAAACAATTTAAATTAAGGGTTTAAACGGTGTATCTGAAACCTTGGTTAATGCTTAATGCGAGGATATAGACTTATTTAGCTTTTTACCTATTGCTCTTCACGTACCAGTATGTAAATCCACCTAATATAGCCAAAAAGGCAATAATCACAATTAAAATAATCAAATCTAATGACAATTTTATACCTCCTTTATGGATAGTATCTCCTATAAAGAGGCATAAAACCATTATTGTTATAGTTTTACACAATCGAGTGCAAAATGTTTTCCGACCGAATTTTAAATGGTGAACGGTCGGAAAACTACAGGAGGACGATTTAATTGATACAAAATAAGGGTTTTTTGAAATTTGTTCATTCAAAAGGCCACCTCTATGTGTACTTGGCAAAAGGAATTAAGGAAAACGGAAAAAAGAAAACGATAACAACATTCGGGTTTGGAAAAATGCCACTTGCCCTAGAAAAATTGTATTCCTGGCGTAATGAGTACGAAACGAAATTTCCTCAGCAGTTAATGGATATGGGATATAATTGGAATGATCTCCACGATTGGATATTATCCATTGAAACAGGTTATAGCAAGACAGGAAGGAAGTTAAAGATAGGTGGTGTTGAGTAGTTGCAGGATTATTTGTGGTTAGAAAAATATACAGTTTTAGATAAGTCTAATGAGAAAATTATTAAAGAACTTGGAATTCAACCTTGGTTTCATCCTTATTTTGATGTAGCAAAAAATAGAATTCAAAAATTAGTTAATCGATATGGAACTCATCAAGATGCTGCTGACACTTTCTTAGATTTCTTAGAAGAGGAATATGAATATATTGAGAATGAGGATTAAGCCTACTTTAATTAGTAGGCTTTTCGGTTTTCACTTTTTTCGTTTGGTCCAGCCACCGAATAAGGGGATTTTATCTCCATCAAATACAGCTTCAATATCACCGAAACGAAAGAGCTCTTCCGCATTAGGATTATCATCTAACCTCGCCCAAAACCCTTCTCTTTCTTCATCAAATTCTGTTATTAATCCATAATAATAGATATCGTCTTCATCCTCTTTTGTAGTCCAATAACGAACAACGATAGTCACATAGTCGCCTACTTTATAAGGAAAATTAATTAAGTCAGGACCATATATGCTGTCTGCTTTGTACTTTACTTTCATTGCTAACTTCCTCCATATATTTTTCGATTCCACGGTAATTTCCAGTATCCGGCGATGACTTCTGGATAACAGCATTGGCAATACCAATTGTTATATTCTTGTTTCGGCAACTGTTGCATCGTTACGACGGGAAAATTTTTCGCGCAGAAAGCACACATTTCCTTAATGGATTTATTGTTCTCATTTGGTATTGGACATCATCTCCAGACGTTCTTTTTAGCTCTGATTAGTGTACTTTTACTAATCCCTGTTTTTTCTTCAACCTGTTTATATATGAGTGCGTTTTAAGTATCTTCAAGGCATGCTCAATTTGGGGTAGCATCGCATGGGAATCGAGCTAAGGTAAATCATTCCCCCAAAAAAACAATTTTTTGATATTATATTTTGCGAATTATAGCGTTAGTTGAAGTGGATATATTTGCTCAATAAAAGTGTGTGACTTAACGACAACTAACATCATTCATTCTGAAATTTACGAAACAGTTTAGGGGCAAAAATCCATCCTTGAATGCCCTCAAGAATGGATTGTAACATCGACCAAGTTATTCTTGGCATATCACATTATATACTAAAATTTTTGAAATTATTTGCTGATCCTACAATTATATTTCATTGGGTGCAGTCACCAAAGAATAACGATGTGAACGATGAACAAATGAATGTTGTGGATTGGAAAAAAACTTTTTGTTGTAAGTAAAAACAAACGGTGTTATATTAGTAAGGTCGCTTCTCAAAAGAGTAGATAAGCAAACAGAGATTGAAAAAACTTTTTCTTGCTTTTACAAACATAACATGATAAATTATTAAAGTCGCTTTTGAAAAGAGCGTGAAAGTCAATCGAAATTGGAAATAATCAGTGATTGACAGAGTGCGAGGAATGTGATAAATTAATATTCTTGTCGCTTTTTATAAATGACATTGTTCTTTGAAAACTAAACAAACAAAAACGTCAACAAACAATAAATAATCGTGTTTCTTCTATTATATATGAAGAAAACGAGCCAACGTAAAATTCGAGCTATATCAACTTTCTTGGAGAGTTTGATCCTGGCTCAGGACGAACGCTGGCGGCGTGCCTAATACATGCAAGTCGAGCGAATCAATAGGAGCTTGCTCCTGTTGGTTAGCGGCGGACGGGTGAGTAACACGTGGGCAACCTGCCTGTAAGATCGGGATAACTTCGGGAAACCGGAGCTAATACCGGATAATCTTCTTCCTTGCATGAGGAAGAACTGAAAGACGGTTTCGGCTGTCACTTACAGATGGGCCCGCGGCGCATTAGCTAGTTGGTGAGGTAATGGCTCACCAAGGCGACGATGCGTAGCCGACCTGAGAGGGTGATCGGCCACACTGGGACTGAGACACGGCCCAGACTCCTACGGGAGGCAGCAGTAGGGAATCTTCCACAATGGACGAAAGTCTGATGGAGCAACGCCGCGTGAGCGATGAAGGCCTTCGGGTCGTAAAGCTCTGTTGTTAGGGAAGAACAAGTACCGGAGTAACTGCCGGTACCTTGACGGTACCTAACCAGAAAGCCACGGCTAACTACGTGCCAGCAGCCGCGGTAATACGTAGGTGGCAAGCGTTGTCCGGAATTATTGGGCGTAAAGCGCGCGCAGGCGGTCCTTTAAGTCTGATGTGAAAGCCCACGGCTCAACCGTGGAGGGTCATTGGAAACTGGGGGACTTGAGTGCAGAAGAGGAAAGCGGAATTCCACGTGTAGCGGTGAAATGCGTAGAGATGTGGAGGAACACCAGTGGCGAAGGCGGCTTTCTGGTCTGTAACTGACGCTGAGGCGCGAAAGCGTGGGGAGCAAACAGGATTAGATACCCTGGTAGTCCACGCCGTAAACGATGAGTGCTAAGTGTTAGAGGGTTTCCGCCCTTTAGTGCTGCAGCTAACGCATTAAGCACTCCGCCTGGGGAGTACGGTCGCAAGACTGAAACTCAAAGGAATTGACGGGGGCCCGCACAAGCGGTGGAGCATGTGGTTTAATTCGAAGCAACGCGAAGAACCTTACCAGGTCTTGACATCCTCTGACACTCCTAGAGATAGGACGTTCCCCTTCGGGGGACAGAGTGACAGGTGGTGCATGGTTGTCGTCAGCTCGTGTCGTGAGATGTTGGGTTAAGTCCCGCAACGAGCGCAACCCTTGATCTTAGTTGCCAGCATTTAGTTGGGCACTCTAAGGTGACTGCCGGTGACAAACCGGAGGAAGGTGGGGATGACGTCAAATCATCATGCCCCTTATGACCTGGGCTACACACGTGCTACAATGGATGGTACAAAGGGCAGCGAAACCGCGAGGTGAAGCCAATCCCACAAAACCATTCTCAGTTCGGATTGCAGGCTGCAACTCGCCTGCATGAAGCCGGAATCGCTAGTAATCGCGGATCAGCATGCCGCGGTGAATACGTTCCCGGGCCTTGTACACACCGCCCGTCACACCACGAGAGTTTGTAACACCCGAAGTCGGTGAGGTAACCGTAAGGAGCCAGCCGCCTAAGGTGGGACAGATGATTGGGGTGAAGTCGTAACAAGGTAGCCGTATCGGAAGGTGCGGCTGGATCACCTCCTTTCTAAGGATAATGCTGTCCTTTTGGACAGATAATAAGGTTTGTGACACGTTCTTTGTTTGTTTAGTTTTGAGAGAACAATCTCTCTCAAAGCTTTTTTTTATTCGTTCTTTGAAAACTAGATAATCGTATAGAAGAAACCAAGCAAGAACCGAGTAATCGCCATTTTAGTTTTTCTCTCTTATTTTAAGAGTAAAACCTTTTAGGTTAAGTTAGAAAGGGCGCACGGTGGATGCCTTGGCACTAGGAGCCGATGAAGGACGGGACTAACACCGATATGCTTCGGGGAGCTGTAAGTAAGCTTTGATCCGGAGATTTCCGAATGGGGGAACCCACTGCTCGTAATGGAGCAGTATCTTTACCTGAATACATAGGGTACTGAAGGCAGACCCGGGGAACTGAAACATCTAAGTACCCGGAGGAAGAGAAAGCAAACGCGATTCCCTGAGTAGCGGCGAGCGAAACGGGAACAGCCCAAACCGAAAGGCTTGCCTTTCGGGGTTGTAGGACACTCAACATGGAGTTACAAAGGAACGGGGTAGATGAAGCGGTCTGGAAAGGCTCGTCATAGAAGGTAACAGCCCTGTAGTTGAAACTTCGTTCCCTCCTGAGTGGATCCTGAGTACGGTCGGACACGTGAAATCCGGTCGGAAGCAGGGAGGACCATCTCCCAAGGCTAAATACTCCCTAGTGACCGATAGTGAACCAGTACCGTGAGGGAAAGGTGAAAAGCACCCCGGAAGGGGAGTGAAAGAGATCCTGAAACCGTGTGCCTACAAGTAGTCAGAGCCCGTTTATGGGTGATGGCGTGCCTTTTGTAGAATGAACCGGCGAGTTACGATTACATGCAAGGTTAAGTTGAAGAGACGGAGCCGCAGCGAAAGCGAGTCTGAATAGGGCGTATTAGTATGTAGTCGTAGACCCGAAACCAGGTGATCTACCCATGTCCAGGGTGAAGTCCAGGTAACACTGGATGGAGGCCCGAACCGACGCACGTTGAAAAGTGCGCGGATGAGGTGTGGGTAGCGGAGAAATTCCAATCGAACTTGGAGATAGCTGGTTCTCTCCGAAATAGCTTTAGGGCTAGCCTCACGTAGTAAGAGTCTTGGAGGTAGAGCACTGTTTGGACTAGGGGCCCTCATCGGGTTACCGAATTCAGACAAACTCCGAATGCCAAAGACTTATCCGTGGGAGTCAGACTGCGAGTGA
The DNA here is from genome assembly GCF_013248975.1 of Neobacillus endophyticus. Classification (GTDB taxonomy): domain Bacteria; phylum Bacillota; class Bacilli; order Bacillales; family Cytobacillaceae; genus Neobacillus; species Neobacillus endophyticus. The sequence goes on along the minus strand of NZ_JABRWH010000002.1, from coordinate 285,054 downwards.
TAAGATCCGTAGTCAAAAGGGAAACAGCCCAGACCACCAGCTAAGGTCCCAAAGTATACGTTAAGTGGAAAAGGATGTGGAGTTGCTTAGACAACCAGGATGTTGGCTTAGAAGCAGCCACCATTTAAAGAGTGCGTAATAGCTCACTGGTCGAGTGACTCTGCGCCGAAAATGTACCGGGGCTAAACGTATCACCGAAGCTGTGGATTGACATCTACGATGTCAGTGGTAGGAGAGCGTTCTAAGGGCTGTGAAGCGGGATCGGAAGGACCCGTGGAGCGCTTAGAAGTGAGAATGCCGGTATGAGTAGCGAAAGATGAGTGAGAATCTCATCCACCGAATGCCTAAGGTTTCCTGAGGAAGGCTCGTCCGCTCAGGGTTAGTCGGGACCTAAGCCGAGGCCGAAAGGCGTAGGCGATGGACAACAGGTTGATATTCCTGTACCACCTCTTTATCGTTTGAGTGATGGGGGGACGCAGGAGGATAGGGTAAGCGCGCTGTTGGATATGCGCGTCTAAGCAGTTAGGCTGAGAAGTAGGAAAATCCGCTTTTCGAACAGGCTGAGCTGTGATAGCGAGGGAAATAGAGTACCGAAGTTCCTGATTCCACACTGCCAAGAAAAGCCTCTAGCGAGATAAAAGGTGCCCGTACCGCAAACCGACACAGGTAGGCGAGGAGAGAATCCTAAGGTGAGCGAGAGAACTCTCGTTAAGGAACTCGGCAAAATGACCCCGTAACTTCGGGAGAAGGGGTGCTTTTTGAGGTGAATAGCCTCGAAGAGCCGCAGTGAATAGGCCCAGGCGACTGTTTAGCAAAAACACAGGTCTCTGCGAAGCCGCAAGGCGAAGTATAGGGGCTGACGCCTGCCCGGTGCTGGAAGGTTAAGAGGAGGGGTTAGCGCAAGCGAAGCTCTGAATCGAAGCCCCAGTAAACGGCGGCCGTAACTATAACGGTCCTAAGGTAGCGAAATTCCTTGTCGGGTAAGTTCCGACCCGCACGAAAGGCGTAACGATCTGGGCACTGTCTCAACGAGAGACTCGGTGAAATTATAGTACCTGTGAAGATGCAGGTTACCCGCGACAGGACGGAAAGACCCCATGGAGCTTTACTGTAGCCTGATATTGAATTTTGGTACAGCTTGTACAGGATAGGTAGGAGCCTGAGAAGCCGGAGCGCCAGCTTCGGTGGAGGCGTCGGTGGGATACTACCCTGGCTGTATTGAAATTCTAACCCGCACCCCTGATCGGGGTGGGAGACAGTGTCAGGTGGGCAGTTTGACTGGGGCGGTCGCCTCCTAAAGAGTAACGGAGGCGCCCAAAGGTTCCCTCAGAATGGTTGGAAATCATTCGCAGAGTGTAAAGGCACAAGGGAGCTTGACTGCGAGACCTACAAGTCGAGCAGGGACGAAAGTCGGGCTTAGTGATCCGGTGGTTCCGCATGGAAGGGCCATCGCTCAACGGATAAAAGCTACCCTGGGGATAACAGGCTTATCTCCCCCAAGAGTCCACATCGACGGGGAGGTTTGGCACCTCGATGTCGGCTCATCGCATCCTGGGGCTGTAGTCGGTCCCAAGGGTTGGGCTGTTCGCCCATTAAAGCGGTACGCGAGCTGGGTTCAGAACGTCGTGAGACAGTTCGGTCCCTATCCGTCGCGGGCGCAGGAAATTTGAGAGGAGCTGTCCTTAGTACGAGAGGACCGGGATGGACGCACCGCTGGTGTACCAGTTGTCTTGCCAAAGGCATCGCTGGGTAGCTATGTGCGGACGGGATAAGTGCTGAAAGCATCTAAGCATGAAGCCCCCCTCAAGATGAGATTTCCCATAGCGTCAAGCTAGTAAGATCCCTGAAAGATGATCAGGTTGATAGGTCAGAGGTGGAAGCGTGGTAACATGTGGAGCTGACTGATACTAATCGATCGAGGACTTAACCAAGTCATAGCAATATGAATTAAGCGAACTCGTTCTTAAATGTTTCTTCTGTATTATCTAGTTTTGAGGGAATGAAACCTCAACAAAATAGTCTGGCGGTGATGGCGAGAAGGTCACACCCGTTCCCATACCGAACACGGAAGTTAAGCTTCTCAGCGCCGATGGTAGTTGGGGCGAAAGCCCTTGTGAGAGTAGGACGCTGCCAGGCTAAACCCCTATAGGTCTATAGGGGTTATTATTTTGTCTAATTCTATAGTTGGCCCCTTGGTCAAGCGGTTAAGACACCGCCCTTTCACGGCGGTAACACGGGTTCGAATCCCGTAGGGGTCACCATGTTGGAGGATTAGCTCAGCTGGGAGAGCATCTGCCTTACAAGCAGAGGGTCGGCGGTTCGATCCCGTCATCCTCCACCATTTAAACGCCGGTTTAGCTCAATTGGTAGAGCAACTGACTTGTAATCAGTAGGTTGGGGGTTCAAGTCCTCTAGCCGGCACCATGTTTGAGCCATTAGCTCAGTTGGTAGAGCATCTGACTTTTAATCAGAGGGTCGAAGGTTCGAGTCCTTCATGGCTCACCATTTAAATATGCGGGTGTGGCGGAATTGGCAGACGCACCAGACTTAGGATCTGGCGCCGCAAGGCGTGGGGGTTCGACTCCCTTCACCCGCACCAAAGTTGCCGGGGTGGTGGAACTGGCAGACGCACAGGACTTAAAATCCTGCGGTAGGTGACTACCGTACCGGTTCGATTCCGGTCCTCGGCACCACTTAAATGAAACATGCGCCCGTAGCTCAATTGGATAGAGCGTCTGACTACGGATCAGAAGGTTATGGGTTCGACTCCTTTCGGGCGCGCCATATGAACGGGAAGTAGCTCAGCTTGGTAGAGCACTTGGTTTGGGACCAAGGGGTCGCAGGTTCGAATCCTGTCTTCCCGACCAGTTGAGATTTTACATTTATAATATGGGGCCTTAGCTCAGCTGGGAGAGCGCCTGCTTTGCACGCAGGAGGTCAGCGGTTCGATCCCGCTAGGCTCCATTTAGTTTTAATGAAAATGGCGGTGTAGCTCAGCTGGCTAGAGCGTACGGTTCATACCCGTAAGGTCGGGGGTTCGATCCCCTCCGCCGCTATATGAAAAACTATTATTGTTAATGGACCCTTAGCTCAGCTGGTTAGAGCAGACGGCTCATAACCGTCCGGTCGTAGGTTCGAATCCTACAGGGTCCATTTATTCGGAGGAATACCCAAGTCTGGCTGAAGGGATCGGTCTTGAAAACCGACAGGCGGGTTAAACCGCGCGGGGGTTCGAATCCCTCTTCCTCCTCCATAACACTTTCATAATATTATCGCGGGGTGGAGCAGTCTGGTAGCTCGTCGGGCTCATAACCCGAAGGTCGCAGGTTCAAATCCTGCCCCCGCAATATGGTCCGGTAGTTCAGTTGGTTAGAATGCCTGCCTGTCACGCAGGAGGTCGCGGGTTCGAGTCCCGTCCGGACCGTTTTTTTTTTTATCCAGTAGGATGACTACTGTTGATATAGATTTTGTGTGGCTCAGTAGCTCAGTCGGTAGAGCAAAGGACTGAAAATCCTTGTGTCGGCGGTTCGATTCCGTCCTGAGCCATCTTTTTTTATGGAGGGGTAGCGAAGTGGCTAAACGCGGCGGACTGTAAATCCGCTCCCTCAGGGTTCGGCGGTTCGAATCCGTCCCCCTCCACCATTTATAGGGGTATAGTTTAAAGGTAGAACGAAGGTCTCCAAAACCTTTGGTGTGGGTTCAATTCCCATCAATCGCCCCATTTTCAATATTGGGCTATAGCCAAGCGGTAAGGCAACGGACTTTGACTCCGTCATTCGTAGGTTCAAATCCTGCTAGCCCAGCTTATATGGCAGCATAGCCAAATGGTAAGCTGCCAAACCTATATCCCTGGTTCAAATCCGGGATCTCCCTTCGATTGATACATGCCGGTGTGGCGGAATTGGCAGACGCGCACGACTCAAAATCGTGTTCCGTAAGGAGTGTCGGTTCGACCCCGACCACCGGTATTGGTGAAAATAAAATATGATTTGCGGGTGTAGTTTAGTGGTAAAACCACAGCCTTCCAAGCTGTTGTTGTGGGTTCGATTCCCATCACCCGCTCCAACTTGATAGAGTGTAAAAAATATTTTATAATGGGCCTATAGCTCAGCTGGTTAGAGCGCACGCCTGATAAGCGTGAGGTCGATGGTTCAAGTCCATTTAGGCCCATCATCATACATATTCTCATTGTTCCGCAGTAGCTCAGTGGTAGAGCAATCGGCTGTTAACCGATCGGCCGTAGGTTCGAATCCTACCTGCGGAGCCATTTTTATGTTTATGGGGGAAGTACTCAAGAGCTGCTAAGGGAGTAGGTCGGGTAACCGGCGCGAGGGTTCAAATCCATCCTTCTCCGCCATACATATGCTGCGCCTTTAGCTCAGCTGGATAGAGTATACGCCTTCTAAGCGTACGGTCAGAGGTTCGAATCCTCTAAGGCGCGTAAATGTAAATAACGTCATAAAAGCCCACTCTAAGAGTAGGCTTTTATTGTTTTTAGTGCAAAAAATAGGCCACCTTTATCGTAACAAAAGTGTTAATGAACAAATATTAACTACGCCATTATCATAAATTCTTCCACGAATTGAGCTACTTTGTGTGTATCAACCTTTTTGAGTTTTGCTTCGTTTGCTGTGATATGTGTTTTTAATTCTTTTATTTTTTTTATGTCCTTAAGGGATATGTCACCATTTAATAATTGTACGGCGATATTTTTAATTTCCACATTATCCGATTGGTATAAAAGATAAGATAAACAACTGATTTTGTCCATTTTTATCCTCCACTTTTACAAACATACGTTCATACTTTTAATTCGGTATGTTACATACAATTCCCTGCTAAATAAATGTAAATTAAGTTGGAATAAACGGAAAAGGGAGCAAAAGTTCTTAAGCAACAACTGCAGACTTAAGTCTGCTTTATAGCCTTCAAGGCTATTTGTTCTTTAAGAATCGAAATGAACAGGGATTTTAAATAAAGAGTAAAAATGACATAACCTTATTCCGCAATCTGGGCCATTTAATGGAATAAAACTCTCAAGAAAAATTGAATATTTTTTCATCATTAGAATGAAGTTTGTGAAGAATTGCACTTAAACTATAGGGTCAGGTTAGTTGAATAAGGAATGGGAATAATACTCCTAAAAATGTTAGGGTGATAGAAATATGACTACTTTCTTACTTATATCCTGTGTGCCAATTTGTGGTGCTGTTTATGTTTCAAACGACGAGTCGGGTTTTGATTTTGATACCCAAAAAAAAATGCCCTCCCTTCTAAATCATAAAAATCAAATTTCTTAAATTACACAGAAAAAAACAGTTTTTTTATTTCACAAAAGTATGTTCTCCTTAAAAATCAGTCTTTGGTAAGATACTTGGGATCATATGATCAAGGGATTTAGGTTATGCTGACAGATAAAATGTAGAAGAGATTGTGGAGTTTCCTTATTTGCTATAGGTAGTTTCACTACATTTGATAATATTTGGAATAATTATTATGAGGTTACTTTCTTTACCGTTCGTTCTCAATATGTTATAGTGACTATGGAGAGGAGGAAAATAGAATGGCAAGAAGTAAAGAATTCGAAGAGAACGTAGTATTAGACAAGGCGATGAAGCTCTTTTGGGAACAAGGTTATGAGAAGACATCCATGACCGATCTGGTTGAGCATATGGGAATCCACCGCAGAAGTTTGTATGATACATTTGGCGACAAACATACGCTGTTTTTGAAAGCTATGGATCGATTTCGCGATAAAGTCAGTGCTGAGCTTACTGGAGAAGTTAAACGCTCCAAGAATGCAGCGGAGGCTCTTCAGTTTATTTTTAGTTTCATGATATATGGTGAAGAAAACTCTCCTTCAGGCTGTTTAATGGTGAATTCGGCGGTGGAATTGGCAATGCGCGATGCTGATGTGGATTCAAAGTCCACTGAATCGTTCACACTATCAGAGCAGCTACTCAAGGATATTATTGTATGGGGGCAAGAGGAGGGAGAATTTACTTCAGAATATGATGCCGGTGTACTGGCGGAACATCTGCATACTGTGTGTGTTGGGTTAAGGGTAATGACAAGAACCTCCATTCCCAAAGAAAAATTACACCGTATAGCCAATTTATCGATAAAACTTTTAGATAAATAGTTCCTATAAGATAAAGTCTGAACTGTAGTAAAGGTTTCTCCTATGAAGATATCAATGCTTATGCCTTTTTTAGAATGATTGTTCTCATATTTGAGATTTGCCTTGCTTAAGCTCTTTCCATGAAGGGATTTTTCTTTTGTGTTTTTTAGAATGATCGTTCTTGTATATGATTCTTGCCTTACTTAAAAATTTCTCAATGAAGGGATCATTCCTTTGTACTTTTTAGAATGACCATTCCCATATAGCGAGACTTGCCTATGCCCAAAACTTCTCCTTAAGGAAATCATTACTTGCGTAGTTTTGAGGAGTAAGAAATTTTGTTGTACTAAAATAAACATTAAAAGGAGCACATAAAAATGAAAATTTCTGAACAAATCGTATTTGTAACGGGCGCGAACCGAGGTTTTGGACGCCATTTAGCACTTGAACTTCTATCCAGAGGGGCTAAGGTTTATGCGGGTGCAAGAAATCCGGAGTCCATTGACATTCCCGGTGTAATTCCTGTGAAGCTTGATATTACCAACCCTCAAGAGGTAGCTGCAGCCGCTATGGTTGCTAAGGATGTTACGCTTTTGATCAACAATGCAGGATCGTCTACAGGTGCTTCTTTGATTGACGGTGATCTCGATAAAATACATTTGGAGTTTAATACGCATTTCTTTGGCACACTTTCCATGGTTCGAACTTTCGCACCGATTTTAGCAAATAATGGGGGAGGAACGATTCTGAATATTCTTTCCGCATTATCTTGGGTCAGTTCGGGAACTGTTGGCGCTTATACAGCTGCAAAAGCGGCAGAGTGGGCATTGACAAACGACCTACGTTTAAATCTCTATCCTCAAAATGTGAGAGTAGCTGGATTACATGTAGGCTTCATGGAGACAGACATGACATCGAGCTTAGAAGTTCCCAAATCCAACCCTGAGGATATCGCAAAAATTGCTATTGATGGATTAGAATCCGACAGCTTTGAAATTGTTGCTGATGATGTGAGCCGAAAGGTTCAGAAAGGTCTGGCTGGGGGAGTCTCGGCTCTATACCCACATCTCTCCTAATACAAATTACTAATACAGTGATTTGTCCGAAATTTCAAACAAAAGGTAAAAAGACACACGTATACAACGGGTAACATAATTTGAAGAGGAGTGTACAAAAATGGATAAATTGTGGAGCAAAATAAAAATTGGAAATTTGGAATTACCTCATCGTTTAGCGATGGCACCAATGACACGTAGTAGGGCGCAAGAAGATGGTACTCCAGGAGAACTAAGTTCCCTTTATTATGCTCAAAGAGCATCTATGGGATTAATTATTAGTGAAGGTACACAACCTTCTGATGATGGACAAGGTTACTTATGGTCACCTGGTATCTATAATGAAAAGCATATTGAAGGGTGGAAAAAGGTTACGGATGCTGTGCATGAATCAGGTGGATTTATGTATATCCAATTAATGCATGTCGGTCGTATGTCGCACCCTGACAATACACCACATCATCGTCAAGCAGTTGCACCATCTGCGATTGCACCTGGAGTAGAAATGTTTACTGCTAAAGGGATGCAGGAAATACCCGTTCCACGTGAGTTAAGTGAAGAAGATATTCAAGCGACAATTGCAGACTTCCGAAAAGCAGCATCTGCAGCTATTGAAGCAGGAGCTGATGGTGTTGAAATTCATGGAGCAAATGGTTATCTAATTCATCAATTTATCGGAGAAAATTCTAATAAACGAACGGATAAATACGGTGGATCAATAGAGAATCGTGCTCGCTTTGCTATCGAAATAACGAAAGCAATCGTTGAAGAAATTGGAGCAGAAAGAACGGGCTTTCGTATCTCACCAGGGGTACCTCTTGGTGGAATTGAAGAAGGTGAACAGGGTCCTGAAGTTTATCTCCATCTTGTAAAAGAATTAGCTCATTTCAATTTGGCTTACCTTCATGTTATGCATGTAGGAAACGAAACACTGCTCCAAGAAATTCGTTCAATTTGGTCCAATCCATTATTAGTCAATCGAGCTGGTCGAGCTCTAGAAGATATTAGTGTAGATATTGATAATGGCGTTGCTGATATGGTACCAGTCGGTGTATGGTCATTAGCTAATCCGGATTTAGTAGAACGTCTCAAAAAAGGGTTTCCTTTGAATGAAGCAGACCGTACAACATTCTTTGGTGGTAACGGAAGCTTGGGTTATACGGATTATCCTATGATGAAAGAATTAAAATCTCAAGAGGGGTAAGTATAGCTTATAAGATGAAGAATGGCGTACAACTGAAAAATTGTAAGCCATTCTTTCATCAAAATTAGAAATTATGGGAAACAGTTGTCTCGATAATTAATATAATAAAAGTTTGTGCCGCTTTTTTTGGCTCAACCTGAAAATCAGTGTTTGACGCGTGAATTAGGTGTATTTGCAACGTAAGATGCATTCTTGGGCATATATTCCCTTTAAGCACTGGTTTTTGTTTTGAGTCACTTACATTCAACGCGAGAGATTGCATTTCAATGAAAAAGCACCAAATATTGTAAAGGATGAGGATAAAAAAATGAAAGCTGCTCAAATGCAGAAATATTCAAAAGAAGTTCAAGTAGAATTGAATGATGTTAAAATACCAGAATTTAATAGCCGCGAGGTGCTCGTTAAAGTAAAAGCAGCAGGTGTTAATCCATTAGATATCCTTATTTTAAATGGAAGTATTCGAATGATTTCTGATTATGATTTACCATTAACTTTAGGAAATGAACTATCTGGAGTTATTGAGGCTGTTGGAAAAGATGTTAAGAACTTCCACGTTGGTGACCACATTTATACGAGGTTGCCAGTTAATCAAATTGGAGCTTTTGCTGAATATGCGGTCGTCAATGAAGATGCTATATCCATAATGCCTAAAAATCTATCCTTTATTGAAGCAGCCGCTGTTCCTCTCACTGCTTTGACTGCTTATCAAGCATTAAATGATGTACTCAATGCTCAGCCTAACAAAAAGCTATTTATCCCTGGAGGAACCGGCGGCTTTGGTGCTATGGCAATCCCCATCGCTAAATCAATGGGGTTATATGTTATAACAAGCGGCAGTGAAAGAGGTAGATCCCGTACACTGTCGATTGGCGCTGATAAATTCATAAATTACCATGAGGAAAACTATGCCAACATTTTATCTGATATAGATTATGTTATTGACACCTTGGGAGCAAAAGAGATAAAAGCAGAACTTGGTATATTAAAGCCTCAAGGGAAATTAGTATCATTAAAAGCCGTACCTAATTATCGCTTTGCAGTTGAAAATAATTTTCCAGTGTGGAAAAAACTATTGTTTGGTTTAGTGGGTGCTCGTGTAGATTCTTTAGCACGTAAACATAAAAATGAATATCACTTTTTATTCGTGCAAGCCAATGGCAGACAATTACAAAAAATCACTAACCTTGTTGAAAAGGAAAATATCACGCCCTCTATTGATTCAATTTATAATTTTAATGATATTAACAAAGCATTAATAAAAGTTTCTACTGGACACTCACAAGGCAAAGTTATTGTAACCTTTTAATCTAAAATTTAAGTACGTGGAAGAACTCTTGTAAACTATAAGGTGCTTTCCTTTTATAGTTCCAGCTACCAATAGGGTAGCTTTTTATTTATTTCGCAAACGGGGAAGTTCAATTTTAAGATGACTCACAACTGAAAAAATTATTTTATTGACCTTCTTTGGAAATAAAACAGTACCCTTGAAAGAGTGCTGGAAACCTATCTAAGGGATGATGCCTTAAAAGGTATCATCTTTTTATTTATTTTTTATCAGAGATTAGAATATGTGAAGTATTGGACTTAAGTAAAAGGGGCTTGACTTGAATAAGATTTAAGCATTAATCTTCCACAATCAGGCGCATTTCTAGAGTAAGAAATGCGTTCTTCTTAATGAATTGGGCCAGATTGTTAAACAAGAAACCATATAAATAAAGGGGTTTTGAGTATAATTTTTAAAATTGGTAAAATAGAAGCGTTGTCAATTATACATACCAAGAGGGGGTTGTTTTGTATGGATACTCAAGTATCTACGAAAATGAAAATACTAAAGCCAGCTAATGAAGTTTTTGAAGCTATAGTGGATCCTGAAAAAATCGGGAATTTTTGGTTCTCGAGAAGCTCTGAAAGATGGGAACAAGGCAAGACGGTTACTCTGAGATACAACGAATACAATGCTCAAGGGGACATAAAGGTATTGGAAGTAGAAGAAAATTGGCAAATCGTGTTCTCGTGGGGGGGATATAGTCAAGAAACTGTTGTTAAAATTACGCTAAAAGAGTTGGATAGTTCGACTACAATTATTGAAGTTAACGAATCAGGTTTGAAAGAAGATGACCCCGAAATTGTAAACAAAATGATGGGACAAAAAGAAGGTTGGGTATATACGTTAACTTGTTTAAAGGGTTACTTAGAAAATGGGGTGAATACTTTAAGAGCATCATTAGCATTCCTGTAGATGGTTATTTTTCGACTTTGAAAAAAATAGGGCCCCTCAGTAAGATATGAGTATAGACACCACTCTAACTCACAACTTTAGGAGGAACCCTACTATGAAGTTTAAAATGCAAAACAAACAAAATCAACTGATAGAAAGAATTTCCGTTAAACATCTTGTTGTTGGCGTGGATATTGCCCAACAATTTCACGTGGCCAGAGCCGTAAATTTTCGTGGAATTGTAGTCGGAGATCCCCTTAAATTCAAAAATAATGAAGAAGGATTTGCTAGTTTACTTGAATGGATTAAAAATCTTCAAAGATTAAACAACCTAGATGAAGCTATTGTTGGGATGGAACCAACTGGGCATTACTGGATCAATCTTTCAAAATGGCTTTCTAATCAAAATATTGAGGTAGTAACGGTAAACCCACATTTAGTAAAAAAGAATAAAGAAAACCGTGATAATACTCAATCAAAAAGTGATAAAAAAGATGCCTTAGTTATCGCTGATATGGTAAAAAACGGTTACTACTCTGAAGTTAGGTATACATCAGAACCATTTGAAAAACTAAGGGTTCTGATGTCTAACCGTGATGTAGTAGTGAAACGTCTTGTCAGCTCTATTAATCAATTGAACCGTTGGGTAGATATTGTCTTTCCTGAACTCCGACAGGTATTTAAAGATATTAAGGCTAAAGGGGCAATCGCAACCCTTCGGTTATTCCCATCCCCTATGGGCTTAGAGACTATGCAGCCTCACGAGGTTATTACTGGGTGGAAATCAGTGATGAAGAGGCAGCCTGGATTAAAAAAGGCCCTATTACTCCTCCAGTTAGCTAAGAAATCTGTCGGTACTAGACAAGCACTCGATGCTTATAAATTCCATTTAAATCAGTTATTAGAGGAATATGATTTAGCTGTAACACAACTCGAAAGAGTTGAACAACAAGTTACTGAAGCATTAAACAAAATTCCTTTCGCTAAGAAGTTACTCACCATTAAAGGAATTAGTGACATTTCTTTAGCTGGTATATTGGGTGAGGCAGGAGACTTAAGTCAATTTTCTCATGGAAATTCACTTCTTCGTCATGCTGGATTGCATTTAGCGGAAGCAAGTTCAGGTAAATGGAAAGGCCAAATTGTCATTTCAAAGCGAGGACGTTCCAGACTAAGGCGATTCCTTTACTTAGCTACAATGAGTCTTGTGATGAATAACCCAGAATTCCAAGCATTACATTCTCATAATGTCAAAGTTAAAAAAATGAAGAAAATGAAATCAATTATGAAGTTAATTGGCAAGTTGGCAAGGATCTTTGTAAGTATATCTAGTCGAAATGAATCCTATTGTCCTGATAAGCTCAAACCATTTTCACCAATAGCAGCCTAATAATTTACAGAATTGAAGATTGTTCGTCCCCTTGAAATAAATAATATAGAACACTTATATTAACCGAATATTGGCTTATTCGTAGGATTTCAAATATGTACGGAGTACCAGATTTATTGAACATAAGGGCACTGACCCATCAGATTAGCATGACTGGCCTCCACCCCTTGGATAGGCATGACGAAGGAATGATAGGGCGAATGACCCGTTGAGACATGGGAGGGAAAGCCTCCAGGGGCGGCGTGGAGCATGTACATTATATGGTAAATTGTGGAGTAACACTTTACTCCTCTATTTAACTATGCCTTCACAAAGCCTTAATGATCTGAAATCATTTCTTTTATCCGTTAAACCTAATTAAAGGAATATGAAATCCTGCGAATAAGCGAGTATTCGGGAGAAAATCGAATTAAACTGAGGGAGTTCAATAAGCATTTACAAAAAATTCAACCGTAATAAACCCTGCGCGAATACAGGAACCATCATTTGATTGGGAGTACACAGTATCTCAATTCACCCAAAGTGTAGTAGCACATGAAATGGGGCATGCTTTTGGGCTGCCTGCCAACAAAATGCTGAAAAGATAGGTTAGGAATTGTTTTTGAGTGCCAGGTCCATAATTTTGAAGTAATAGCGGAGGATGTCTTGAAATGCAAAAAAAGTGTTATTGTCAATAGAAAATAAAGTACTAGATTGAAAAATAAAGTATTAGATCGGAAAAATATAGTTTTAGACTGGGAAAATAAAGTCTTAGACTGACGATAGCGTTATCGGGCAGTTTAGTGGAATAAAGGGTAGACTTAAATAGTTTTACAACCCCCATTTTATGGTATGATTTGGTATGGGTGAACTCAAGTGTAAAGCGTAATTGATTACTTTCGGGGGGATGTTTATGGAACAGGGTCGTTATTTTCTTGAAATTGCTCTTGAAGAGGCAAAGTTCACATTTGATGAAGACGCTATTCCGATTGGGGCTGGCCTTATCTTACTAAAGAATAATGGAATAATAGCTACGATTATGATTAAGGAGGTACCGTGTAATGCAATTGGCTAATGGGGAGCACAAGTCAATCGGAAACAATCAGTATTGACAAGAGTGGGCATCTACTACGTGGTCTTTTATGCGGCTTGGTTGTTCGTCAGAACTTATCTCAATGTCAATTCGCAAACGGTATTCTGGGGACTTTGCTTTGTATTCGCTAAAATAGTAATATGGGTTCTACCCGTGATTTTATACATCAAGATAGTGGAGAAGGATGATTGGGTCACATTCCTGAAAATGAACAAAAAAATTGAAAACTGGCGTTGGTTCGTTATTCCACTGGTACTGTTAGTGATTTATCAGGTTCTTGTTAATAGTGTGATATTTAAACAGCCATTTTTCCACATGAAATCCGGGTTTTCCGAATGGCTAAAAGCCGTGATATTTGCTGGAATGATTGAAGAGTTATTGTTTAGAGGATTTTTCCTCAATAAACTTGCGTCAAGAATGAACTTTTGGAGGGCAAATTTAGTTACGACGATAATGTTCATCTTTATACACTATCCTCTATGGTTATCTCTAAACAAATCGGCATTTGATATTGCAAGCAACTCTGTCTATATAGGAATTATCTCATTTGCGTTAGGATACATCTGGAAAAAGACTAACTCTCTTTGGGGACCCGTGCTGTTCCATACCTCTAATAATTTTTTCATAATTATTATTGGTCTTTAGCTCGAAAACTGCCGATTACCGGATACTGGGGGAAATATATAGTTGAGCATTAGTGGCTGTAATCAATTTTCCAATTCACGGGATTATGCTATCTGAGATACGCTAGCGCAATAAAGCAGCCGCATTCTAAGACTTTATTTTTCAAGTCATAGAATTTAATTGAACAAAGTGGAAAAATACGTTAAATTATTTGAATATTATAACTATTGAGGGTGAAATGTTGATAAATTATAATGGACGTAAATTTGTTTCAATTGAAAATACAGCAAACGGAGAAGTTTCTTCAAAAACGATTTTTGAATACAAACAAGAAGGGAACATCCTCTCAGCAACATATAGTGGAGGAGAAATTGTTAAAGGGACACTAATTGGATTAGTAAAGGACAATAGCAGTTTACAGTTTAGATATAACCATGTAAACACAAGAAACGAAATAAGAGGCGGTCAATGTTACTCTACTCCAGAAACCCTCCCAGATGGAAGAATTAGATTACATGAGAAATGGAAATGGACAGATACTGACCAAAGTGAAGGAGAATCCATAATTGAAGAATTAAAATAACCTCCTATTCAACAGGTACAAGAGTTGAAGATATTACGGTGCCACTTTTGATGGATATTTTCTTATTTAAATAAACCAGCCAATAGAAACTATTCAGTTATTCCATTATAGGGCGCAAGAATTGAACAACGATGGACTGTTTTCAGCAGTCCATCTTTTCAGGTTGTTAATCCGTTAAATGGCAGTTTAGCGAAAAAAAGTAGCTGAAATATTATGTTGTCCTTGACCCATGGTGCATCAAATAAAAAAGCTAGGAATCGTTCCTAGCGTCCAGTTTCTGAAAAATTATTTATTACTCCTTTCCTTTGCAATCGATTCTCGGTCACTTGCTGTTGGAGGCTGTTCCAACCACCCATTTTTGATCATAAGCTGGGCACCGTCTTCGGCAAAATGCAACAGTTCTGCCATGAAACGCAAGTAATCTACGCCTATATCCCTTCTGGCATTCACGCTGAGCGCCGACCCGTAATAAGAAAGGCTAAGTTGCGTCGATAATTGGATTTGAAACATCATGTATTTATCGGAAAAAGTCGTCGACGTGGAATTCGTGATCATCGATTGCCAGGAAAAAGGCGAATTTAAATGATCTTCTTCCAAGACTGATTCAAATAGTTTAATGTGTTTATTGGCAATACCGAGACCCCGTTTGAAATGTTCGCGTGCTTCATTCGAATGGGCAACTTGAATAAATCCAACTTTTAACGCCGCATGCAAGTGCATTTTGAGCATGTTAAAGGAAATATCGCCAATTTCAATCGCATTCAGCGGACGGCGCCTCCCCAACCAACCGGTTAAAAATCCTTGTCGCTGGACAAAATCGATTGCATCGGGCGGTGTCAACACAGGAGGGCGCGTAAACAGTCCTTTTGAAAGCATCAAATGAATGGATTGATCAAAAAGCGCCATCGTTTCTGACATGCAGGTGATGTAATATTTCCGTATGTCAGAACGGACAGATGTACTAACTGATAAGGCATAGCCGGTTAATCCCTGAAGGGTCATAACATAGAGATAATTCAGGTAAAAAGGATCTTGAAAAAGGCGTGGCGCGTGAATATTCACGTCATCGGTTTCAGTAAATCCTCGCGGTATCGGGTGTTGTTCAAGGGTCATGAATTCGGTAATGGCTTGGATATGCTGCTCCGATAGGTCAAGGGCAGTTCGGTAAATCGTCTGAACGTCAGGATCATCGATATGTTTAAGAGCATATCGAAAGAAACACTTGTTCATGGTATCTGTCTGGTATTGTGTCCAAAGGCTTGCCATTTCTGGAGCAGTTAATCGAATTGGGTTATTTGTCTCCAAGGTTCATCCTCCGATTTACGATAATAGTTAGTGTTTTTTATTGTTTTCTCAAAGAATGAAAAATATGTAAAATTTTGAAACTCTAATAATCACAAGATTTTACTAATAAGTGATAATGCATAGATATAAAAAAGAATATTTTTGATTTTAATTTTTTTCTAAAAAACTACTTGGTTTGAAACCGGTTGAGTAAATTCAGTTTATGCTCGTGATAAATTTGTAGCGAAACGGGTAGCATAACTTCAATAACGATATTCAGCAAAACCAGCTAATAGTTGTCAACATTTTTCAATGAAAAAATTAAAATATAGATGATATACTAAAAATGGGTATGCCAAATAACCTTCCTCATCTTCAAAATTGGAAGGTTTTGCTTTGTAATGTTAAATATAGTTTTTAAGCTAATTCTTGGAAAGTGGTTTTGTTCTTTAAAAGCGCATAAATCAAGTGTAGAAGCTTATTAACACAAGCGATAAGTGCTACTCTATAGGGTTTACCCTCGTCGCGTTTTTTATCGTAAAACTCTCTTAATTTTTTATTTCGAGGAATAATGGTATCACTCGTCTTCTGTTTTCGGGCATCTCGAATTCCACAGTATACAGCCATATATAATGCCTGCCTTAACCTTCTAGATCCTCTCTTTGTTATACGATTTTTGGTTGCTGTAAATCTTCCAGAAGAGTAAACGCTAGGATCTATTCCTGCAAAGGCAACTAACTTTTTAGGGTGATTAAACCGATCTATTTCTCCTATTTCGGAAATGATTGTTGCCGCAATCTTTTCTCCGATACCAGGAATAGATTGGATAATCTTATATTCTTCAATTTCTTTAGCAAGGGTATCTATTTCTGCTTCTAGTTGTGATAGATGCTCTTGATATTGAAGAACGATGGTAATTAACATCTTTAGGTTAAAAATATGACTTTCATACAAGTTATTTTGAAATGGATTTCGTAATGCTGCTTCAATAAGCTTTTGTGCTTTTTCTTTTGCCCACTTTTCAGAACGTCTAGTACATAACGATGCAATCTTGTTGGTTAATACAGATTCGGTAGTATTTAGTACATGTTCAGAAGTAGGAAATAAGGAAAGAGTCTGTAAAGATACTTTTGAATATAAATCACCAAAGACACCTCTAAATTCAGGAAATACCTGATCTAGCACTGTTAGAAGTTGTACCTTGGTTTGTGTAGAGATACCCGTAATTATCTCTTGTTGTCTTGTAAGATTACGAAGGTTTAAAAGTTGAAGCCCTCTTTTCTTATACGGCTCAACTTCTTCTTTATAGAATAGTTCGCATAGATGATAGGCATCGACAGCGTCTGTTTTTACTTTTCTTAAACTTGTACTCCGTGCTCGATGAGAGATAAGGGGGTTCACAATAATATAAACATATTGTTGTTCCTCCAAAAATTGAATAACAGGAGAGTGGTAATGCCCTGTTGATTCTAAGATAACCGAAGGTTTCTTACCATCAGCTACTCTTTCAATCTCTTTTAAGAATCCTAATAGATACTCAAAACCCTCAACAGTATGCTTTACACTAAAACTTTTACGATAAGGTTGACTCTTATCCAAGAATGCTTGTACCTGACTTTCTCCTTTAGAAACATCCAGACCTACTACTGGATTCATGATCATCTCCTCCTTAGAAAATAAGATTAGTCGGTTGTCCCTAGAGCTGCTTGTACTATCATAGGTTCGCTTGTTAAACGGGATCTGTGTCCCAACCAGCCTGAAACATGCTTATACAAGTAGGGAGTGAACAGTTTTGCGGACGGGATCGAGTCCCACGGGCGCTACGTTCTACTCCGACTACCGCTATAATAAAACCAATTAAAAAAAGTTCAACCAGTAAAAACTGGTTAAACTTATATTACGATCGGGCGCAATTCTGCAGTAAGAATTGTGCTCTTTTTTTATGTTAAAGATCAGAATGTAGAATATCACGTTTAAAGGTATGGATATCCGTGTGCACAAGGTTGTCCTGCCTGTTTCCTTACACATCCATGCACAAATAACATATTGTGCATATGGATTCAACCTTTGACGTTTCCTTTCACATTGATGCACAAAATAATACATTGTGCATTGGAATCATCTTTAGACGTTTCCTTTCACATTGATGCACAAAATAATACATTGTGCATTAGAATCATCTTTTGACATTTCTTTGCAGCCCAACTATGAACTAAGTTCCGATACATTTGTTGGTCCATTGATTAACACCAGTTTTGTCATCATTGATAGAATTTATCTCGTATTTCCATTACTTCATTACTCGGTAAATTTAACTCTTTTGAAATTTCTTCAATCGTTTTGTTCTCCATTAACAATCTAATCACTCTGATGGCTTGATTTTTACCTTCATTTCTACCTTCATTTTTACCTTCGATTTTACCTTGATTTTTAAGTTCTTCTTCATACGAAAGCATAATACCACCCTCCCAATTATTAATTTCCTCTTGCTTAAATTTGGTTTGGAGTTCGTTAGATAGCTTAATACTATTATCCATGAAGAACAATAGCGCAGCAACATATTTGATATCTAACTCGTCCATTTCTCTACGTTCTGCGAGGATTCTTAGCATTTGTTTTTTAATATCGTACTTGGTTTGTTCATCCTTTGCTTTTACTTGCCATGCTTTTTTTGCAACAAGAACGACATAACTAAACGGATTTGGTGATTTTATTAACTCAGCTTCGATTTGATCTTTAATCTTATACGTATTAAATTCATATTTTAATTTTGTGCCAAAGAAATCATAAATATAAGCATTAGGCATATAATCTTCTTTATCGTTTGTATAAATTGCTAAAGCGTATATATTCTCCCCATAGTAATCCAGAATTCGATAAAAATATTGAAACATTCTTTTATCAAATTCCGAATCTTCCCATCCTTGTACCTCTAAATGGACTAAAATCCTAATTTCACGTTTATCTTTCAGATAAACTCTATATAGGTTATCTGCCTTTCGGTTCTTGGCTTCAGCATTCGGATACAACTTCTGGAGTTCTCGATTTAAATCTTCTGGTTTTACTGACCAATCCACCATTTCTGCTAAATCTGGGGCAAAAAAGGTCAAGAAATCTTCAAAAGTTGAACTAATTATACGTTTCCATTGACCATCGAAATCAATTCGATTATATGACATAGTTACTCTCCCATCCTTGATTACTATTTTTTCTCTCTTTTGTTTCGAATGTTGCTTTTCTGCATGCATGTAAAAGACCTTAGTTTGATTAACGGGTTCTCTTTTCGGAAAGAAACTTTTTGTAGAAAATAATATTGAAACAACAATTTTGATTTATGGTTCTTTTCCCTAATTATAGGGTATTCTTTAATTTTTGTTAAAAACAACTAGATTACGGAATCAGTTTTTTTATGATAGACGAGGAAACCTCCCCAATGATAGGGAGGTTTCAGTCTATATTCTTTGCAGGATTACTCCGCATATATCCTTTTTTGGCATGAAAGAAAGTCATATGATTACTGATCGTACCTGTTTCGAATAATTCATTTATATAGGTAGTCACTGCTAATGCCGCCATTTTATTAACGATCAGACGTTGAGGTTCCCGTGCCACTATGTTACTACAAGCCACTTGGGAAGGCGCAATCTCGTCTTTATCCGCTAGAATATCAGGAAACATTTCTGCCACAGCCTTAAGTATCGTTTGTCCGTCCATTTTTAGACCGCAAACCACCTGCCCGCTCCAACCTGTAGAATTAAAGGTATCTAACTCTTCCTCCGTCCATTCTTGCTTAGGACGATTTGGATAGTCAGCAGGAACAATGGCAGCTTCCGACCCAACATCTAGATAAAGACAACGGCCCGCTTTCTCAAAGAATTGATGCATGATTTGACGGCTGTAGTTGTTGTCTACGCAACCTATTATGATTGGTAGATACAAAGTATCATAGGAGTGCCCTATACGCAGATAATCGGTATTAAACAGTTGCATGAGTGATTCTACATCTTCAATGTAATCTTTCGAATAGGAAGCAATATCGACCTGATAGGCAGCGCGATATCGTCTTGCTAGAACATCAGCTTTCTTTTTGCCGACTTCACCCTCTAAAAACAATTGGTTTAATAGGTTATGAGGTTCAACTATATCTGGATCTGCTATCAAATATTGCCCTCTTATTTGAAATATAGAGAGCAATTGGGCGATATGAGAAACAACATTCGAACCAGTGGCTCCCGTTCCCACTTGCACAATGAATGGGAATATTTTTCTTTTGTGTTTTATTAATTTAATCGTCATATTATTTTACTACCTCCACGACACTTAGATCATATTTTTGTGTTGGCACTTTCGTAAATGGATTTTCAAATACACGCCAGGGATTGATTTCAATGTGCTTATCCAATTCCTTGCTAAACGTCCTACAAGTAATTTCAGGAAAAAAGTGATCAATATTCCCCACAATTGCATAAAGAATAGGGGAACGTTCACTTTCATCATCCTGCGAACTTGGAAAAGGGGACATTGTATGATGACTATGAATTTCAAGCACCTTTACAAACCTCTTATCTATTAGCTTCATAGCTGTGACAAGAGAATCCTCCGTTGGATCAGCCCAATATTTATGGACGGTTTGTTCCGGAATCATCATGAAGAATTCTTCTTCATCAAAATCTAAATAAACGTCGCCGTGTACCTCAGTGCCATGCTCATCTGAAAAGTGTTTTGCTATAGAAATAAACTCCGCTAATAAGGAGAAAGGGATTTTACGGGTAGAAAAAGAAGAGTCTTTCGACTCTTCTTCCATGTTACAATCTTCAAGATTTGCACCTTTTTTCTTGGCTTGTATGATCGGAAGTACAATGTTTTTCTTTTTAATGAAAACCATTGTTGTCATACCAGCTACAAGTTCTGCAAAATCTTTCTCCATCCGTTTTCTTAAGCTTTCCTCATCCACTTTCTTCATTTCGGATTCCCCATCTTTTTTCTGGGTCGGAATACCATCTGTCAATTCCTCAACCGTAAAGTAATCCGTAATCGCTATTTCTAACCCGAAATATTTGATTGTGGTCTGTTCATCGACCTCAAACTTATCTCCACCACCTGAAGAAGTGTTACTGTTCGGAGTAGTAGAAGAATTCTTATTCGCGGTTGCTCTTTTTTGGGCTTCTGCGATACTCTTCTGCATTTCCTCTTCTTCACGCTTTTTCTTTTCACTATACTCGTCTTCAATCCCGAAAAGTGAAAAAATATCAGTTTGCTCTATTGTTTTAGTCATTTTAAATTCCTCCCAATAATCATTCATAATTTAGTAGTTTAGTAGTAAAAAAATCTCAAAGTTTGTTTAACTTTCTAAAGAAAAGTAATCATTAAAAGTTTGCCCGATTGGTACCAGCAACTCATCATGAAAGTCTTTATCCTTTAGTGATTGAAAAATTTGTTTTACACTCTGACCTTCCGTTGTAATACCACCATAATCTTCACCAAACGGTGCTGAAAAGAATAGATTATGCATGGTATCAAGCTGACTAAGGCATTTTATAATAGGCATTTCATTGGTGCCCATGCAGACCTTTGAATTATCTTTATCGACATTTGAGAAGGGGAAGTAATATAAGGGGGTTTCCCCATTAATACGGTTCCTTTCCTCTCGAACAGCTACAAGCTGCATATATCGAATCTGATTTTTATAAATGTCATACTTGATGATCATTTTTGGAAAGCCAATGTGAGTTTGTTCATTATCGTAAGTCACCAGCCATTTTCTTTTTGGTATTTCGATAAACACCTCAAAGCCATTCAGCTTAGAAACTAACTTTGTACAATTTCTTGGTAGAAAAGGAGTTTCTGTTCGCTGACCTTCCGTGGCTGAATCCGTTAAACATCTGATCACATCGGATAGAGACATTTTGTATTCGCCAAGGACAACTCCTTTTTCCGTTTGTTTAGTAACGGAAACATAGTCACTAAAATTACGCAGTCTGTCCGTTAGCTTGATTAGAAATTCCATTTCTATTTTCACTCTCCAATATAAGTTTAGTAGCATTCTCGGTTGCTAATCGTCGAATTTCCAACACATTCTTCACTAGTTCATGTAACATTCCAGACCAGTGGACCGAAATCGCGAATCCAGTTTTATCAGGAAGAATAAAGGAATCTGCTTCAACAGGAAGAGTACCGCCAACACGGGTTGAGGCAGTGATCGCCGCTTCAAGTTCCTTAGAAAAAGAACTCTGTAACACAGTTGCCAGAACGGTATCTTTTAATAGTAATGAGTACTCTGAAGCTTCTATGAACTCTGCATATTCCTCTGGAAAATCATCGCCATAGCCATACAGTTCGACTCTTTCAAACAATTCCTTAAAACCATCGCTCATTATCTCCAAAGAGTGGTCATTGGAATATTGGACATCAACCATAAAAGACTTAATATGAATCTTCTCTTTTACGTTAACACCTGCATCATAAAATAGTTTCAGCATGGCCAAATTAGAAATCGAATACATGTATGACTGATGTTCATATACGCTCATTTCAGACATAAATATCCCCCTCCATCAGATGAAAATGATCTCATCATCTGTATGAAATTGTTTGTTTTTATCATGATATAAACGGGCTATAGCGTCCTCTATACTTGCATATGCCATAAATGGATTATGGGGGTCTACGAAGAAATACTCATCACTATCATCTAATTGAGTGAGTGGGAGTTCATCCATCGCATCAAGTGATTTGAGAACATCGTTGTACGAAAAAGATGTAAAATCTATTTCCTCAAGGGGATAATGATTCCACATGAATCGAATAACGTTGATAAATCCGCTTTTATCGCTTACTCCTTTTGAAGTCTTATCTCTAAATTGAAGATGGGCTTCAAATTTACTAATATCAAATTCCAACATATTCACCTCTATAAAAAAACAGGAAAGTCTAAAAAGGGACCTTCCTGCTCTTAATATTTATTAGTATGTGCGTACTGGAAGAATTAACTGCAATTCATCTAGTTGCACATCATCTCCATGTGGTTTAATGACGAACGGACGCATAGAACCTTTAAAGCTCATATCAACCGTTTCACAATCCATTGATTTCAGCGCATCTAACGCATATTTACAATCAAATGAAATGGTCATTTCGTGTTCTTCACTCTCAAATGATTCATAAGGAATGTCAATTTTGCCTTTTCCTTTTTGACTTTGTTGACTGGATAGTGACGCAACTCCATTAACGTGAAACTGTACTACTCCGCTTTTATTACCTTCGCCAGAAGTAGCAACCTCTTTGATTAATTCAAGTCCATCAACTAATTGTTTACGATTAATCGTGACGATTTCAGAAGAGTCCGTTGGGATTAATCGATTAGTATCTGGATAATTCCCGTTTAGCAACCTAGACATATAGTAGGTCTGGCCGTTTTTGCATAGAATGGTTTGTTCGTTTTGGACAAATACTTCTACCTGCTGATCTAAGTCGAAAACTTTAGACATATTATCCAAGCTTTTGGCTGGAACCACGACAGTCATCTCTTCTTCCGCTTGTGCTTGATGTCTTACTCTAGCAAGTCGGTGAGAATCTGTACTCACAAGATGAACATATCCTGGAACGAGTTCTATACAAACACCTTGCAAAATAGGGCGTGTTTCAGCTGTGCTTGCAGCGAAGTAAGTCTTTTTAATTAGATCCTTAAATTGTTCTCCGGCTAATACTAGCGAAGGATTTACATAATCGAATTGTGGAAGTCTTGGAAAATCCTCTGCGTCAAGACAAATCATTTCAAATTCACTTTTTCCACTTTTGATGGTCGTTTTATTACCATCCTCCAGTGAAAACTGAATACAATTATTAGATTTCTTAACGATTGCCTCAATCTGATACGGAATAACAATATTTCCCGACTCGATGACCTTTACATCTTCACCATCAACCGTAATAGCATACTTAATAGTTTCTGTATTGTCAGAGCCAGTTATAATGATCTCCTTATCCGTAACCTCAAGCAAAAAAACTTGTAAGATCGGCAATGAAGCTTTAGATTTTACGACTTTCCCCACCTTAGTTAATCCATCTACTAATACATCTCTCTTAATTTCAAATTTCATTTTTTTGTTCCTCCCAAGGTTTAATTGTTTTTTTAAATAAAAAAAGGCACAAAAGAGGGGAATGGTCCCATCATTTTGAGCCTACTCTCTGCTTAAGCAGTTTGTTCTTGTTTATCGCCACGAATTAGATTGAGAATATTTTGAACATCTTCCCTAGTTAACTTTAGGAAAAGGTTAAAGAGTTCACTGATCTTCTCTTCAGGCTTTACTATTTGACAGTAGTAAAGTAGTTCATCCATGGATAATCCGTAGTTTTTACCGAATGTTACAACTAGACTGACTGGATGTATAGCCCAGAAGTATCTTTTTAATTCCTCTTCAGTAGCATTTGAAATTTTGGAAGTACCAGAACCAGGATTAGCTTTTAAAAATAAAGGGAATCGTAGCTTATCGGGCAAACCAAGATTCTTTTCATGATCTTTAATCGTTTTTAACATATCATCTCTCGTGAGTTTTTTGGGTTCACGATTACTAGATTGAGTACGATTTTGACCAGTCTGTTGCTGCTGTTTCGATTGATTTTTCTCTTGGTTTGATTCTTTAGCTGTTTGAGTTCCAGTTGAGTAACCTTTCGGCAGGGCCCAATCTGGTAAAGTTGGTGGAGTCCAGTACCCTTTAATCCAAGTATCTTGATTGCCATTTTTGACTTTGGCATTAAAATATTGGTCGTTTGGAGTTTTCTTAGACTCATTTATTTCAACCCAACTCTCCTCTAACTTATAAAGATATCTTCCGATGCCGAAACCTGCTGCAGCTGTACGCTTAAAGGAAGCTGAAAAACCACCTTTCGTTGATTCAACATTCGTTTCGTCAGCACCGTCAAATTTCTCGATCCATTCACCTTGATACTTAATGGCAATCCCACATAAAACACCGTTTTCTCGCCAAGTACTGTAGCTATTCTTCCAATGCAATGGACCTACAACATCGTCTAAACGCTGTTGAATAGCTCTAGCAGTGACATATCCTAAGACAATCGCTTTAGGTTTTCCAATGACCATCATAGAACGCTGTACGCGCCACTCGATGTCCTCCGGTGCAAATGGTTCTTGTAATCTCTCCATAAGTTCTTTTTGGCTTAATTCTACTCCGCTACAATTTGTCATTATAAACACTCTCCTAAAAGTTTGATAGAAATAAAAAATGAGTAGTACAGCGTAAAAAAACGCGTAGGCTACTCAGTAAAGTCACTCACCCCTATTTTTTCTTTGCAAAACGCAAAAAAGCCTTTGGGTGTTTGTTAAAGGAAGACATACGAATTGTATATCATCTTATGACAAACGCCCAAAGGCTTCTATAGTTTGATAATTAACTGCTGACCAAAGCGTAAGGTCGCAAAAGAAAAATAAAAGAAAATAACTATGCCCTAATTATACATAAGAAATAAGGATAAAGACAATATAATTTTTTTGAAACCTTCAGTTTAAAGTTTTATTCACGAAAAGTTGCGTTTGTGATATAATTTGTCTCAGTTAAAAACCGAATTATGTTAAAAGCAAGCACTGCTCATACATATCCCCATAGCATAGGGGAAGTATGGGCATTTTTTGTTTTCTTGAACAAATTCATAACTTCCGATAGAAGGGGGAAGCTGAAACTTGAAATTAGAATCTTTAAATCAGATACAAGTTAGCGATGATGTTGAGAGGATCATCATTTTACGGAAAAGATTGGGGAATATGAAACAATATGAGCTGGCAAAAGAACTGCAAATCAGCACGAACTATTTAGTAGCCATAGAAAATTATCGTTTGCCTGTCACAAATAAATTACTTAAAAAAATTAATAACTTTTTGAAAAGATTAGATGGAGAATAGGCATGTTAGTCAAGATTCTATTATTCCTACTGAATAAATATGATACCGATGAAATAAATGGACTACTGGATGTTTTTTCTATACAAATGGAGAAGGTTAATCGAAAAATAAAAATTAATACAGCGAATTCCCTTCAAGAATATGAAAAACTATTAAAGGACGGCTCATCATTATCATTTATTATTACTGACCAAATTACAGCCTTAGAAAAAATGGATCATCTTCAACCTAACATTTTGTATATTGGAAATAAGGATGACCTTCATCCATTTAATGGAAAATTGCAGTATTTACATTCGTTCAAGGATTTGAGACAAGTATATCAATGGGTTATTATTCATCGATATTCTACTAAATTAAAAGATATTGAAACTGAAACAGAAGACCCAGCAACAATAGATATAAAGGACACACCCATTCATCAAGAATCTTCTCAAATTCAACCTAAAGCAGAAACAATTGGTAGCGAAAAAGAAACATCTATCTCACCACAAAAGGAAGAACCCATGACATCTTCACAAGGAAAAAAAGAGGATGGTCTTAAAAAAACCGAAGAAAATCCTGGTGATATAAACAAAAAAAGAACGCCTCCGTCTGATGCAAAAAGCAGTTCTTCTAAAGACAACGAGGAGGCGATCAATGAAACCAGTTCTCCTAAAGACAACGGGGAGAAGGCCAATGAAACCAGTTCTTCTAAAGACAAAGAGGAGACGATTAAGAATGAAGCCCATTCTCCAACAGTAGAAGATAAAAACAAAAAAGAAGTACTGGAAAGTAAGGAACCACCTTTTGAGGTAACAGACGAACCAACTATTTCATCTCAGTCCAAAAAGCTAACGAAAAAAGTGTTAAAAAAAGAACAGGTGAAGCAGACTCAACCTGAGGATGAAGAGAAAGTGATCATGGAAAGAGCTTTGGAGATTCGCAAAAACTCTTTTTTAAAAGCAAAGTGGGATGGAAATAAAACGATTGGTGTATGGGCTCCTTTAAATCGTATCGGTGTTACGACGTTTATCATGAACTATTCTATTTTTTTAGGAAAAGAAAGAATACCGACCGTGGTTTTAGAAGCTTTAAACAAAAATCATATCCTTAAAACGACTTTAAAGAGATATAGCGATATTCCTAAAGGTTGGAATTCCTATGCTGCCGCGCTGAATAAGAAGGAAATATCCGCTGACAGTGTTAGTTGGAGTTATAACGGAGTACAGTGGTTACCTTTGGATGATCAGGATACTGCCTATGAGTGGACATATGAAACTTTATATCACTACATTAACAACATTAAATATTATGATGTCGTGATCGTGGATCTTCCAACAGGTAAAATGGAAAGTTACACGGAACATGCTCTGGAGCATTTAGATCAACTCTGGATTATTGTCGATGATGCCTTTCAACAAAATCTTGCTTGGAAAAAGTATATCCACACATTAATAGAAAAATATGGTTTGACGTGCTATCTCATTTTTAATAAAAAACTCCCTTTTAGCCAAGACCAACGATTAGCAAGTGAATTAGAGATTCCTTTACTTGCATCGTTACCATGTATGCACTTTGAGGTTCATAAAAACTACTATGAAAAAGCACCTATTATTGAACAACCTACTGTTTATCAGCAACTAAAGGAACCTTTTTTGACGATTAGTAAACAGCTGCTAGGGGAATCATTTGACATTAAAGAAAAAGGACTCATTCAAAAGATACGTTCTATACTCCCAAGAACGCCGTTGCGGGGCAAGAAAAAGCATGATATGATTTAGCTATTCAATTCTTTTGTTTTTTCTTTTTTGGGCAGCTCATATGAGTTAGCAGTTTACTAACAAACAAATGCGGTCTTTGGACTGATAGATTAGAAGGGTGTTTGATACCTTTTAAACCAAATCTATCTTTCCATTGATCGCTTTTTTTATTTTCAAAATATAAAAGGTGGTGGAAAAGATGAATGTAGCACAAGCAAACAAGTTGAGAGATATGAAAAAAATCCTTATGAGCAAAGATGGCCATATTCATATTGGTAATCATACTTACAAAAGGTTAATAAAACGTGGATACGATAGAGGGGATATTGTTTCCTGCATTATGAATGGTTCTATTGTAGAAGTGCAAACGGGCTTTAACCACGATATTCGTAAGTATACGTTTAATTATGTCATTGCAGGACGAGATAAGGATTCTAATCCGATTGTTATTGTTTTATCAGAGGAAGGGAAAAGGCTATATAAAGTCGTTACGGTAATGCCTCCAATAGACAATAAACGATTTTTTGATTGCATATAAAAAAACTTTTAGAAAGGGTGTTCGTTTTTGAATAACCAAACAACCAAAGTGCAAATGAGGTCTACATTAAGGAGAACCAGCATACCTGGATGGCTCGAATTTTATCGTGAAAGTTGCGATATTTGTGGTCATCGAGGAGGCTGTATTATCCATGAAGATGGGGAATCTATTGCTTGTATTCGTGTCGAGAGCAAGTATCCTTTCAGTAAAAATTCAGCTACACCATCATGGCTGCATTGGCTAAAAGGAGATAAAAAGAGAAAAATTGAAAAATCTAATGTAGATTATGTGGTTGGTGAGGAAAAGAAACCTTCCAATGTCTTAAATGAAGTGTATCGGACACTAATAGATTGTACCATCTTGGAGGATAGTCATTATGACCATTTGACTTCCTCCTCTAGACAATTAACGGACAATCAAATATTTGCCCGCCAGTATCGTTCATTTCCAGATAAACCGTGGGAGACCGTGAAGGATATAGAGCACATGTTAGGTGTTTCATCTTTTAAAGGAATCCCTGGCTTTTATGAAGCAAACGGTCAATATGGTTCTTACTGGACAATTGCTGGTAATAAGGGTATTCTCTTGCCTTTCCGAAACTATAAAAATGAGATTGAAGGGTTTCAATTCAGAATTGATAACCCGCCTAACGATGTTGAGATAAAAAAGCATAAAGAGGGACTTCAAGCTAGAGTGATTAAGCAACCCAACCTAGTTCAGATTGCTTACAATGGTGAAATTATCATGGAGACTGAATTGGAATTTGGTAAATTCGAAACCATTTCCTATCAAAAGGAATTGATCGGATGGGTGAAACTAATCAAAGGACAGCGCTATTTCTGGCTTAGTTCTTTAAATAAAAATAAAGGTACGGGTTCAGGGAATCCTGCTCCTGTTCATGTAGCTGTTCCTTCAAAGGATTTATTAAATTGGGAAGTAGGGAAGAAACTAAAAGCTAAAACAGTATGGCTTAGTGAAGGCCCGCTTAAATGTGACATTGCTGTAGATAAAATTGTTGAGCTGTACGATCCAATGGAGTTGAATGAAATTGGTACAACTATGCTGGCTTTACCAGGCGTAGGAGCATGGAGACTAGCGCTTCCGATTCTAAAAGAAATGGAAGTTGAACAAGTTAACATTTGCTTTGATGCTGATGCAGTCAACAACGTCTACGTAAAGAAACATTTATTTGAGTGTGCAAAGGAATTGAAAAATCTAGGATATACAGGTAATCTTGCTATTTGGAACGGCGAAGTAGACGGAAAAGGAATAGACGAGTGCCTTATTTCTGGAAAACTACCAAATCTAAAAAGGCTGTTTTAGTAGCTGTTGTTGTATAAAAAAAGTCATTTACTTGTAAAAAAGTTCTTTACTCAATCTCTAAAATTTAAAAAAATTGAAAAACTGTTCCTTTACATTAAAGGGGCAGTTTTTCTGCTTCATAGGGTTATCTTTTATTATTTTTAATAAGGTTTATGAATCGTTTCATATCCGTGCTTTTATTTATCCTCTCCACCACTTCAAGTTGAATTATTAATGCTTCAAAAGGGGAAATCAGATTTATAATTTTTCCATACTCTTCTAATTCTTCTTTTGATAGTTTGCTTTCATCTATTATTTTGCTTAAACGCTCGATATTTTTTATATTGTTTTTTATTGATATGGTTGTTTCATGTAACCCATCTCTAATTTCGTCAATTAGTATTTTATTTTCGCTTTTTTTAACAATTTTCCAAATAGTTGTCTTTGACACGTTATACTTTTTAGCTAAATCGCTAAGACTTATATCACCTTTTTCATATCTTTTAATGATATTTACTCTTTGTTTGTTTGTTAATTTTCTTCGGTACTTTAACGTGTTCAGCGCCATTTAGGTTCCCCTTTTTAAAAAAATTTATAGTTAACCCCTTTACAATTTGATACATTCAATTAATTCCAAATGAAAGTAATATCTTATTAATATTATATACGTTTTCGCCGTTAACCTGTTATCTTTATATGGCATCAAATGCAGGTATACGTATATCTAAAAGGCTATTGACCATAAACAAAATCCAATATAAAGTTTAAATAAGAAGGGGTTTTACTTTGTCGGTTTCATACATACGGAAGCTTGGAAATTGGGTATACAATATTAACATTCAGGAGAAAAAGGTAGCGGATTGCGTTCGGCAAGATTGGATTCCATTCACGTTTTAGTGCAGTAAGCATAACTTCAAAAATAAAATAAATCCAACCTGTTTGGGTGTATACTCTCTTGTATTTTCATGAAGCTTGTATGTTACCCCTGATACTTCTAGTTTTTATTATCAGAATATTCACAATTATCTTAAAAGGAGATGATCGGTATTAAAAAATTTGATTTGAATATCGAAAAAGTATTGGAACATTGGACAGTGCCACACGCGGTCAGAGAAGTGATTGCAAATGCCCTCGATGAAGCATCGCTTACCAATACGAAAAATCCCGATATCTTTAAAACAAAAGAGGGAGATTGGAGTATTAAAGATTACGGTCGGGGGCTTAGCTACAAGCATTTAACACAAAATGAAAACAGCCAGAAACTCAAGCAGCCGGATAAAGTGATCGGCAAATTCGGAGTGGGTCTGAAAGATGCTTTCGCGACCTTCGATCGAAGGGGAATTCAGGTGATTATCAAATCCAAATATGGAAACATCTCCATCAGCAAGTCGCCCAAGCATGGTTTTGAAGACATCCCTACCCTTCACGCCGTAATAGAATCTCCGACGGATCCTAATTTTCTCGGAACGGAATTCTTCTTTAAAGGGGTTTCGGATAAAGATATGGAAGCAGCCAAGCATTTTTTCTTAACTTTCTCGGACGAAGAGATTCTCGAAGAAACAAGATACGGATCCATCATTAAGAAAAAAGGGAAGGTTTCTCGTATATTCGTGAACGGTATTTGTGTCGCCGAAGAAGAGAATTTGCTATTTTCCTACAACATCACATCACCGAAGAAAAAACTGCTTCAATCTTTGAACAGAGAGCGCTCAAATGTCGGCAGGAGCGCGTATTCTGACCGAATCAAAAGCATTCTACTACATAGTGAAAGTTCTGCGGTCGCCAATCTTCTAGCGGATGATCTGCAAAAATGGCAGCTCGGGGATTCCCATGATGAAATGCAATGGGTGGATGTTCAATTGCATGCATGCAAAATCTTGAATTCGAAAGAAAAATTGATTTTTTTGACCCCAGACCAGATGAACGCTGGAAGCAAGTATATTGATTATGCCAAACTGGAAGGACGAAGAGTAATCCCGATTCCATTCTCACTCGCTGGGAAGTTGCCTGAGATTAAAGACTTGGACGGCAACGACATCGTGGACTTAGACACATTTTCGTTTCAATGGAATGAAAGCTTTGAGTATCAATTTGTCCCTGTCAGCGAGTTGACAAAAAAAGAACGAGAAGTCTTTTTTATACACGAAACGCTATTGACACTATTCCCGAAATCTAAGGAAACAGTAAAGGAAATTCTCGTTTCTGAAACGATGAAACCGGGGGGTATGAACACCGATGTAGAAGGTCTTTGGGATGAATTCAACAAACGGATCATCATTAAGAGAGACCAGTTAGAGCGTTATAATGCGTTTTGTGGGGTATTCATCCACGAACTGATCCACGCTGTTACCGGCACCAATGATGGTACAGTAGAATTTGAAAACGAATTAACAGACATGATCGGTGTTCTCGCTGATAAATTGTTTGTTAAAAAACGCTAAACGCTTTATTACCTAATTAAACCCAAAAAGGATGTGCTAAATATGAGAGGAAAACTTATCTATTCAAGTGATAACGATCATCGTGGTTACGGAGCAGGATCAGGGGATACAGAACGGTATGAATATGAATGCGCTTGTGGTAACGGAAAAGTAATTGAAGAACATGATAATATACCAGGGTTTCGTGACCATTCTGTTTATCTTAGTTGTAATAATTGTAGCGAAAAATATATGTTAGATACCAGTAAAGGAGTAAGGGGTTGGGAATTAATTAAGAAAATATAAAGGTACGGAATAACCCTTAAAGCATGGAGAAAAGCAGCTAAGGCTGCTTTTTTGTTTTCAGAACTACCCGAACGGGAAAGCCCATTCAGCTGTGGGAGTATCAGAGATATTTCGTGTACACAGGAATATAAATGTTGGTTGAACAGGGTATTCTCCTAACAAGACAAAAAAAATCTGTTCTCCGAAGTGATCCCCAATACCAAGGACTGTGGGGTGACATACAGCAGGAATATGTAAAACTTGATTTTTTATAATTAATTATTGATTTTTTAACACTTTTTATATAAGATTAGTACAGAAAGTTTCTTGAAAAATATTAAATAATTCATAAATGGGAGAACCCCACTATGATCACGAATAGATGCCTTAACGGTGTCTTGCTAAATTCGTGCTTATAGTGGGGTTTTTTATTTGCCCTGCGGTCACAAAATTTTCATGGAGGTGCACACTCTTTTGGCAAAACTTGCAAAACTAAAAAAAATACTTTCACCTATGGCTGTTGCGACTGCCATATATTCTGGATTCTCTGCATTATTCCCTAGCTTGGCTTTTGCAGCTAGCACTAAAAGTGCTTGGTCTAGCGCAGGAATTTCACCTAGTTCCAGTACAACATCCGCATCAAGTGGTCTTTTTAAAGACTTAACCTCTCTTGTGAATGTAGTTATGGCCTTTGGTGGTTTTTGGATTATTGCTTGCTTAGTTTGGGGAGGCATGACGTTAGCTGGTTCTGGTGGAAATCCTCAAAAACGGACGGAGGGCTTCATTAAATTGGCTCTTGTATTCGTTGGTGGATGGATCATTATGAAGTCTTACACCATAGCTGGTTGGGTAGCAGGCTTCGGGTCCTAATATTTATTTAACCTGAGCTTTGTTCCTCTTATTTAAAATTTCCCCTCTTAAAAAGAGGGGATCATTTTTATGATGTGTACCCATGAAAATCGTAACGAATCCAATCAATAAAACCATAAATATAAAGAACGATAAATAATTGAAAGGAAGTTGTATTGGTATGAGTAAAGTTACCGTCCCAATTGATATGGCTTCAGAGCAGAAGACAATTCTAGGAATCTTATCAAAAAGGCAATTAATCTATCTCGTGGCAGGTGGAGGACTCATTTATTGGTACGTCCCGTTTATTTTTGCCCTTATTCCAAATCCGGTAGTTGGCGTTATCGCATCAGTCATAGGCGCTGCACCGGTTGCTGCAGTGGTATTAATCTTGGGTTTTCTAAGGAAAGAAAAATTTCATATGGACTATGATAAATATCTATTAACCAAACTACAGTATAAGACGCAGTTGGGAAACTGGCGGAAATAAATTTGGAGGAATGAATGATGGAAGTATTGATTATGGCTATTTTGGCCATAGGTCTTTATGTTTTTGCAAAAGTAATCTTGAAGGAGCCAATCTTGCCCTGGAAAGAAAAAAACACACAATTAACGGGTATTTCCTTAAAAAGAAAAAAAGGAAAGAAACATGTTGCCGTTACAGCAGGGGAAGAAGAACCTGATCCATTTAGAGAGATGTTTAAAGATATAAAAGAAATCAACTCACACATGGTTCGTTTTAATAATAACAAGTTTGTCATGATTGCAGAGGTTGAGCCAGTAAACTATTTTCTACTATCTCAAGATGAACAAGAAGGAATAGATATTACATTCGAAACATGGTTAGCACAAATTAATTATCCGGTTCAATTTTACTTGCAAAATCGCTACATTGATTTGTCAGAACCAATTGAAATGATGAGAGACACCATGAAATCCCAAGAGGATTTGAATCTGAATGCTCTGGAATATGGGCAAACCCTCATTGAGGACTTAACAAAATGGCAAGCGGTAACTCCACGGTACGAAACAAGAAGATATTTAGTGTTTTATACAACCATCAATCCTTCTGAAATCAAGGCAGATGACCAAGAGGAACTAGAAGAAAAAGTTTTAGACAAAGCGTTTCAGGAACTATATCGCCGCTTAAACACAGCCAAGAACGCTTTAAGAAAAGCAGATATAGATGTGCAAATGCTGACCAATGAAGGAATAGGCGAAGTGCTTTACTATGCTTTCAACAGAAGAAAAGCGGTTAAAAATAAATTTAAAGATACAAATTTACAAGAACAATTAGCTTTATACGTAACAGCTGACCAAAACCTTGAAAGAATTGAAATGGTTAAGGAGATGATCGAGCGTGAGTCAAATAGAGAATCAAAAGAAGCCGAAAAAGAACAAGCAAGCTAAAAAAGAAAAAATCTCTTCACCAAAAAAGAAAGCAGATAACAAAGGACAAGAAGAAATCATTACTCAATATGACATGCGACCAACTTTTTGGGATGTAATCGCTCCTGAAGGAATGTCTATAAAAAATGAAGATTATGGAGTCGTTAAGCAGTCGTTGGGGACGCGGACGTATTTTAGACCGTTCTACATCACTAGAGATGGATATCCTCGTAAAATGCAGACAAACTGGCTATACAGTTTAACCTCCAGCGGAGAATGTGACGTACTCATTGACGTTCATAAGATCCAAAAGAATGAAGCAGTAAAAATGCTCCAACGACAAATTACCATGCTTAAGTCCAACCTCGCATTCCAAAGAAAGAGAGGGAATATTGATCAAACTCAAGACTTGGAAACCAAGATTATTGATACCGAGCAATTAATGGCTGAAACCCAATTTAATGAGAATGATAGTTACCATGTGGGAGTATTAGGTGTTTTATATGGTAATAGCAAAAAAGAATTGGATAAATACAGTGAATATATAGAAGACGAACTATCTGGAATGTTTTTTAAAGTGGCTTCCACATGGAGTCGGGTAAAAAAAGGATTACGTTCTGTACTTCCGATTGGAACGAATGAAATAGATGATTCACTACGAAACATTGACCGCCGAGCATTAAGCACTTTTTCTCCATTTATATCGGGCAGTGGGCGCTTTGCAGGTGGAATCCCAATTGGAATCAATAAAATCACAGGACAAAAAGAATTTTATAATGCTTTTGGAACAGAAGAAATTAAGCCAGATAATTTTAACATGGCGATCTTCGGGACGAGTGGTTCGGGAAAATCATTAGCTCTCAAACTTCTGTTAGCCCGCGAAACGACTGGAATGGGTATCTCTACTAGATTAATAGATGTTGAGGGAGAATTCGTTAAGATTGTCCGCAGATTAGGTGGGGTCAACCTTAAAATTTCAGAGGAATCGGATATTCGAATTAATCCTATAGCCATGAATGTCACAACGATTCCATTGGAAAAAGATGATGAAGAATTACTCTTACTAGAAGATAGTGACGAAAAAGACATTATTGAAAAAAACGGGAAGATGTATATTTCATTTGTCCCTTTACGTGAAAAATTAAATGAGATTCTTATGTTTTTCGATATTATTTGCCGAGGGAAAAATAGTGAAGAGGAAGGCCTCACCGTTTTCGAAAGAAACTATTTAGAAGAAGTCATTCAATATCTTTTTAATAAATTTGGATTTACAACACATCCATCCTCCCTTTTTGAAAACCATGCCAGGGAAGTGGATGGGCAAATTATTCAGTCGCAAGTAAGGAAACCAGAGCCTACTATTCTGGACATTTATGAGTACCTAATCGAAAAATATGGAACAGAACAAAAGGCTGAAAGGTTAATAGCTGCTATTCGACCATTTTTAAGAACAGGTTCCAAACCGATTTTCGA
Source organism: Neobacillus endophyticus (assembly GCF_013248975.1). Classification (GTDB taxonomy): domain Bacteria; phylum Bacillota; class Bacilli; order Bacillales; family Cytobacillaceae; genus Neobacillus; species Neobacillus endophyticus. The sequence continues at coordinate 249,589 of NZ_JABRWH010000002.1, read as the reverse complement.
TGGACAAACATATCTAGGTAAAAATGTAACTCAAGCTCTTCATACTGCACGATTAGTTAACTTTGATATTAGTTCAATGGAAGAGAACTTCCTAAGACCAATAGCGTACCACGTTATTTTGAACTACATATGGGAGTATTTCGTAAAGAGCGTGGAGAATTCGTCAAAGAAGAAAATTGTTGTAGCTGATGAAGCTTGGACTCTAGTTGATTCTGAACAGACTGTTAGTTTCCTAGAAACCGTTGCTAGAAGAAGCAGAAAACGGAATTGCGGTTTGCGTATTGCCTCACAAGATTTTGTTCGTATTCTTGAAAGTAAGCGAGCAAGGGGTATCTTGCAGAACACCTTTACTTTTATGTTCTTAAAACAAAATAAAATTGATTTACAGAAAATTAGAGAGAATTTTGATCTTTCGGAAGGTGAAATTTCTTGCCTTTTTGGGAATGCCGATAAAGGAGAAGCGATTATCCGAAGTGGTAAGTCGAGTGTCTGGTTAAGGACTGATCCAAGTGAGGAAGAATTGACATTCGTAGAAAGTAATACCGCTGTACTGGAAGAAATGTTGCAACGGAAACGAATGAAGCGTATTGAGTAGGAGGTGAGTGCATGTCAATTATATCGGATAAAATACTACAAATATTCAGTAGTATTTTTGGGTGGATCTATCAAACGTTAGTTGCACCGTTTATTACCCTAAGTTCTTTGAAAGATCTAGTATTCGGAAAAGATAAAAGTGGAGATTTATTGTTTCATACGTTTACAGCATCAGATTATACGAATACGTATGATCCTGGAATACAGGCAACCATGACTCTCGCAGCTTTTATCGTTTTGGTATCTATCATATTAGCAGGGATACGGATTGCGGGTACATCTTTTAATCCGGCAAACCGCACACAATTTATAGAATTTATAAAAGATCTTGCCATCGTTGCGATTGTTCTTGCTAATCTTGGTACATTGTATTCGCTCATCTTTCAATTTAATGACGTGATTATTAATATCTTTAGTTCTGCTTATAAATCGGATATAAAAGGATTTCAATCATCTATAGATAACGGTGCAGCGAAGCAAATAGTAGGGGAGATTATTATTAATCTAGCTTTACTCGGCCTAGCAATCTGGGCAAATTTTTACTATATGATGAGAAAGCTAACTTTACTCATGTTAATGATCCTCGGTCCGGTGATGATGGCACTTTATCTTAATCCACGAACCAAAGCGATCACTGGAGCGTGGTTAAAAGAATTGATAGGCACTGTACTTGTTCAATCTGTGCATGCATTTACGTTTTGGCTAGTAGCAAGTATGGCTGCTTCTCAAAACCAAGTCATTCCAAGTGTGATTCTGTATATCATTTTTATCCCTGTTTCGGAAGGTTTACGTTCCCTTATTGGATTAGGGGGAGACATGAATGGTAAATTTGCTAAAGCTGGGGCCATGGCTGGAATGGCAGGTCTTTCCGGGGTATTCGGTGCCGCAAAAGGCGCACTAAAAGACCAATCTTTTTCAGGTGCTTTGAAATCAGCCTATGATGGTGTAAAAGGAAAAGTGACGGGTAAAGGCGATTCTGAAGATAATAAGAAAGCTTTAGGAGCAAATGCAGGAACAGATACAGGCTCTACTTCTGTTGCTGAGAAAATGCTAAAAAGAGGACAAATTGTATCGAAAATGGGGAAAGCTGCTGCAGGAATGGCAGGTAGTATTTCCGGTTCGACTATGGGACCTATGGGCGCGATGGCATTGGGGGCTATCGGTTCTGAAATGGGTGAAAAGATAGGCGGACTAACAGGACGTGTAGGTTCAGCAGGAATCCAAGCAGTAGGCGACCGATTGAAAAAAGGGAAACAAGCATTCCTAAATGCGAAAAACAATGGACAATCAAAAGGAATAGAAGAAAGTTTAAAGAATGCCATTGCTGAAGAAGACACGAGAGTCTGGGGAAACAAAAATAAAAAAGATGTAATGAGTGATTTAAAATCCCGTTTCCCTGATGCAACAGACCAAGACCTCGATGAAATGTGGAATCAAAAACGAGATGAAGTGAAGAAAGGCTTTAGAAAAGGGGCAGGGGAAAAGTTACAAAAATTAAAAGACGCCAGTGGCAAATATGCGAATGGATACCAACTTGCAGAGCAAACAGCTGCTAGCCTGACAAATGAGTGGGCTAAAAACAATGAAGGAAACTTTATGAGAGATTACGAGAAACATAATCCTCCTAAAGACAATATGACCAAAAGTGAACAAGCTGAATATGACAAGAACAAATCACGAGCATGGAATATGGCTTTGGGTGAGAAACGAAAACAATTTGGTCAAATGACAAAATCAACGGCTTCTTCCATGATGGAAGGGCGTTCGCAACCTTTCATTGATAAGAATGCTTTTGCTGACAAAGTGGGGCAACAAGCCACCTCATTAGTTAAAGGTGACATTAAAGCTAAAAATCCGAATCTAAGTAATGAAGAAGTAGATGTTCAATTTGCTCAGTCCCATGGGGGCAAAAATGCAGTATATGTGGATGTGGCTAAAAGCGCAAGTAATGGAACGGAAAGCCTTCAACTTTTTAATGGCAAAAAAGTAAATCGTGATTTTGTGACTAGCCAACTAGCAGGTATGCGTACTGATACTGATTCGAAAACGGCTTTCTTTGCAGATAAACGCGCTGAAGGTTTGTCGGACAATCAAATACAAGTTCAGTGGAAGAGTGAAAGAGGGCAAAAGTTTCAGGAAAATTTAAAAGTTGCAAATGAAAGTGTTCCTCATACATTCACTCCACAAATTAGTCCATTAAAATTGAATACAAAAGCAGGAGTAAGTGGTGCTATGGCTGCCCTTGGTGTCACTCCTGTGGCAAATTTCGCCAAGCAAGTTAGTATTGGTGTCGGAGCTGGTTGGCAACAAGCCACTGATTCTTCTAATAATGCAGGGGTTCTAGTAAAAGGAATTGATGGAATTGTTGGAGGTTCAGTCGGTGGATTTCAAGCGATAAAAAACGTAATGGCTGAAAATCCTGTGTTAAAGCAAGCAGGACTGAATAATGCAGGTGGCTATATCGGTGGTGTTGTTGCTGGGGTTACAGGATATCAAGTAGGTTCTAGATTCGCCTCAAAGATTAATCCTTATAATTCTGCCGTAAATAAAGTAATATCGGAGCCGTCCGAAGTCATGCAAATGGCTCAAACCGTGGTAGGTGATAATGGTGTAGAAAGAATTGCCCCTGGCGCAGTTCGAATGGTTACAACACCTGATCAATCATACATTGAGGTTAGAACCAAAACAGGTCAATCTAGAATTGTCTCTCGTACTGGACGTGGGGACAGCACCATGAAGAAGGGTGAAATGGTTTATCAAGATTTACAAGTAGAAAATGGAGCATTTGTTACACATCAGATTAAAGGCGCAAACACTAGTGTATACAAAGTAGATTCCGCAGGAGGGAAAATCCCAGTTTCCTCTTCACAAGTAAATGTGAATCCAAATAAATTGTTAGCAAATAGGAATACTCCAAAAAACCCATATGTAGTTCAAGAAGTTCAAGCATTCAATCAACAAGTGGATGCAGGACAATTTTATTTAAATGATTTGAAACAACACGGGATGGAAAATGTTCAATTGGTCATCGAGAGAGACCGAAGCTATATGCAAGCAACTACACCTGCAGGGGAAAAAGTACGTGTTTCTGCTTATCAAACAGGAGACGCTCGAATTCCTCAAGGTAAAACAGTAACAAAAAACTGCATCATTAAAGGTCATAAAGTTCAAGCTGCTGCCATTGTGGAAGAAGAGTTTGAAAATTATACCACTACAATTCAGCCAGAACAATTCATTACGCCAAAACCAAATAAGCGCTTTGATATGAGAAATCAGCAAGAAAGTAGTCGTAAGCGTCAAAGCCTTGCAGGGTGGAATGGCTAATGGGTTTACCTCAACAGCAAAATGAAAATCAAGAATCAGCAGTTGTCCGACTGGCTAAGGAAAAGGCAGCACAAGCAGTAAAAAAGAAAAGTAGAAAATTACTAAAACAAGCTGGTAAAAAAATAGCTAAATTAGCAGTTAAGGCGATTGTGAAAGCAATCGCCCTATTAACAAAAATGCTTCTTAGTTTTTTAAGCACTATTGGTTTACCGGCAATCGGAATAATATTAGGCATTATTCTCGTCGTCATCATCATTATGATGGCTACAACGTGGGCGTATGGGGGAAACGAAGCTAAGCTAACAGGTAAAGATAAGCAACTTCAACAATATATACTAAGTCAGTCTTATTCCACGGTGGATATGTCCCGCCCTGAGCAACGTAAGTTCCGTGTGCCTGAAGGGTTAATTGCTTCCGTTATTCAAATTGATTCAATGGTTAAGGGAAACGAGGATTACAAAGCGCTTATTCATAAAATGGCTGTGAGTCTAAAACCAATCTTTACGTATGATAAATTCAATGAATGGACCGAAACGGAAACGACTGTTTGTCGTGATGGAAAGTGTGATCCACCAAAAAGAGTAAAGACAGATCATTGGGTCTCAAAACTCACAAATGTTGAGGCTTGGGACGGGACAACAACCTATACTTATAGTCCATATACAACGCCGTGGGTGACCAGTGTTAAGGTAGATTATGAAACTCAGAAAAATACAGAAACCGAACAATATATAGATAATGAGACCCAAACTTTTCCCGCTAATCAGAACATCCCGATTTATGGTTGGAAATCCGAGAAAGTGTGTGATGAGACGGGCTGTAAGCTAAATAATGTGTGGGAAATCATCGGATATAACCAGTATTCCTCCCCCACAACGAAAGTAGTACCTGTTATGAAAACTAAGGTGGTAGAAAATGATAAAAAAATTGAAATTGATACCACCACTCGCACCAGAAGTCAAAAATTTAATGTGAATGAAAATTCCACGATTGATTATTCAAGATTCGATCAGATTTTGAATCAATACAATCTAGGCACTGATGACAAAAAACTTATTGAAGCCTTATATTCCTTTGCAGGCGGGCAAATATCTTATTCTGAATGGCTAAGTGGTTCACTAGGGAGTGGCGGTTACGATTATGGTGGCTATGTGGGATATGATGGCACCGTTATTCCAGGAGGAGGAGTTCCCCCTCAATTTATGCCGTTTTATCTTGGAGCAGAGAAGAAATATGGTGTTCCTTGGTATGTTCTTGCCGGTATACACTATGTGGAGACGACCTTTAGCACCGCACCCAATATGGTATCATCCGCAGGGGCGCAGGGACCAATGCAGTTTGAACCATCAACTTGGGCATCTGTCGGGGTTGACGGAGATGGAGATGGGAAAGCCGATATATGGAATAATGCAGATGCCATTTATACGGCCGGTCATTATTTAGCCATATCCGGATGGGCATCCGACCCCCGAAAGGCTATTTATGCCTATAACCATGCAGACTGGTACGTGGATAAAGTCTTAAGGTACGCTGATCAGTTTAAAAATGCAGCTACTTATGTTGGGGGTTCATCGACTGGTTCCAAAGCTCAACAAGTTACTACAGTTGGAGATCGATGGATTGGTCATTCTACCTATGTATTCGGTGGTGGCCGAAATCAAAGCGACATTAATAGTGGAAGATTTGACTGTTCTAGTTTTGTCCATTGGGCCTTCGGTCAAATTGGGGTTAATTTAGGAGATTTAAGCTCTACAAGTACAGATACATTAAATAATTTGGGAATTAAAGTGCCATATAACCAAGCACAACCGGGCGATATCGTTTTCTTTGATACTTATAAGGTCAATGGACACGTCGGTATTTATCTTGGAAATGGTAAATTCATAGGTTGCCAATCATCATCAGGTGTAGCAATAGCAGACATGACAAAAAGTTACTGGGCTCAACGATTTAGTGGAAATGTAAGAAGACTAATTCAGAATTAACTCCCCTTAAAGGAGAGGACAAAGTTGAAAAATTATAAAGTAGTTACAATGTGTGTCTTTGTGGCTTCACTTGGATATTGGGGGTCTGCTCCCAATATCCAAGCAGCAGGGGCCCCTTCTACTTCATCAGACACACAAGGCTCATATCAACTTCAAAATGATTATGACAGTTTAGTAGAGCAATTAAAACAACTCGAAATAGCCCTCCAAAAAAATGAGGAAAGTTACAACGTGATGGAAAGTAAAATTTCAAAGCTTCGTAACGACTACAGCAAATCCAAAGTTCAAGCAGAACATGATCGTGAATTTATTAACGACAATAAAAACCGTGCTAGTTATATAAAAGATCATAACGCATTTATACGGTATTTCGATTATTTATTTCATACATCGGATGATTCCTTTCTGAATAGGATACCAAAAGGTTTTTCGCAGATTAAAAGTGATAATGAATTGATAAAAAAATATAACTCCATTCAAAAACAATTGAGTCAGAAGCAGAAATTCATAAAGCAAACAAAAACTTCGTTAAAAGAATTAGAAATGGAGTTACAAGGAAATCAAGAAGTTATTGATGAACAAAAAGGTACACAACAATCTCTTACACAAGAACTACAAGAAAAAGAACAAGAACTGAAAAATGCAAATGTACAAACAAAGCCATTGAACCCGGATAAGAAAAACGATCCTTCCATTGGTGACTTTGATTCTGGATACCTAAAGGCAATAGAAATGCCGATTCATTCAGGTTCATTCACATTTCCTACGGTCGGTAACATAATTGCTGGCGTTGGCTATGGCGGGGTTTGGGATAAGGGCATTACCATCTCGAACAGCAGTAAAAGTGTAATTCCTGTAATAGCTGTTGCGGACGGGGTTGTTATAAAATCTTTATTTTCAACCACCGATGGAAATGTAATTCAGATTCAACATTCAATCGACTCTAATCAATTTGAGACTGTTTATTCTCACTTGAATACACGAATGGTAAAAGTAGGAGATCACGTTGCTAAAGGCGATTATCTAGGAACGATGGGGAGTACTGGAAATGCAGAACAAAAACAGCTTTACTTTGAAATACTGCAACAAAAAGGGGACACACTGGAACCGATCAACCCGCTATTATATATCCCCGCAAACTAGGAAGAAGGAAGAAAAAAATGAATAAAAAACATATTATCATTCTTTCGACTTTCATTATGGCAATAGGTATTCTGGCATTTTACTTTGTACAACCAAAAGAAAATGTTGAAACCATTAACTTAAACAAAACAAAAGAAGAAGTATTGAAACAGATCATATCAACTAGTCACACTTCTGATGCAGGGGTAAAAAGCAAGAATGAAACCAATCAACAATCCCTGAAAAAAGAGGTAGCAGAAAAGTTAATTCTGGGGCTGTATATACCGAATGTAGACCTTTTTCTATCCAGTTTTGCCCCAAAAATCATTTCAAAAGACCTTTTTAGTAAAAAGGAAATAGATAAAACTGTCGTTGCAAATGAGATGATGGATAAAATAACCAGAAATGGTAAAATAGCAAGGGTAAAATTTATTAATTTAAAAGGATATTTTAATAGGGATACAGATAAGTTCGCTTTAATTATTCGTTACAAGGATAACAAGCAGGTAAAAATTACCCTACAAACAACAGAACTTGAAATATCCAATAAAAATGCAAGGAAAACGTTCGTTATTAAGACCTCAGCCTGGGAAATTATTAGGAAAATAGAAGGGCAAATTTAAATGTTGCCATCAAAAATAATTAATGGATAAATTTCGTAAAAGGAGTGATAACATTGGCTATTAAAGTAGCGATTATAGATGGTCAGTCGCTTTTCAGAGAAGGAGTAAAAAAAATTCTAGAGAATGAAAGTTTCATTCAGGTTGTTGCTGAGGGGAATGATGGAAGTAGAGCAATAAATCTTGTAGCAACAAAACGGCCCGACATAATCATCATGGATATTAATCTGCCTCGACTGGATGGCATTAAACTCACTCGCGAATTGCTAGTTCAATATCCTTATGCAAAGATTATAATTTTATCGCTCCAGGAAGACGAACAGAGTGTCACAGAAGCGATTAGTTCCGGAGTAAAGGGGTATATATTAAAGGACACAGATTCGAATCACCTCATTGGAGCCATCAATGTGGTGGCAGATGGTGGAGCATATTTGGATCCAAAAATTGCACATTTGGTTGTAAATGGGTACCGCACGCTTGTTTCTAAGGTTAATTCAGGACAAATCCGTCGCCCTTTGCATCTATTAACAAGACGTGAATGTGATGTTTTAAGAATGCTTGCCTACGGAAAAAGTAATCGTGGAATTAGTGAGGCTCTGCGAATTAGTGAAAAAACGATAAAAAATCACGTTTCTAATATTCTGCAAAAAATGAACGTAAAGGATCGTACACAGGCTGTTGTCACTGCTATAAAAAATGGGTGGGTAGAAGTTTTCTAGGAGAGAACTATTTTCTTATTTTATATTGATAGAAAGGGGGTATTCAAATGAAACCTGCAGGTTTTTGGATTCGTTTTTTAGCCCATATCATAGATGTTCTTATCGTTAGTTTTCCGATTTCTATTTTTTATCTAGTCACAGATTTTTATTTTATAAGTTTTGACGCACTTAATTATAAATCTGATCCGACAGCAATAGTACCGAAAGCGCATTTAATGCTTGTAATTGACTTTATTATCATACCTTTATTATATCTCGTTGGTAGTAGCATTTATTCTGTTTTTCTGACATCCTCAAAATACCAAGGAACATTAGGTAAGAGAGCTCTGGGATTAAAGGTTGTAAACGAAAAAGGTGAACAAATATCTAAGAAACAAGCAGTTGGACGTTACATAACTACCCGAACGGGACAGCCCATTCCTTCAGGTGTGGGATGATAGAGAGGTCGAACAAGGTATGTCTTCAGACATATCAATTGCTCGGTTTTTATTGCGAATGTACGTTCCTATCTAATAAAATGGTCTTTATAGAGAGGTGAATATATTGGCTAAATCCGGAACTCCAAGTTATGTCTTAACGTTAAGAGTAAGTACAGAAATATACCAAGAACATCAATTGTGCAAGAGATTTGAGATAGCTAGAAATATCTATAATTCGGTTTTGGGAGAGTTGCATAAAAGATATACTATTTTGAAGCAATCCAAGAGATATAAAAATGTTTGTAATATGGAAAAAGGCAAAGAGCGTAATAGGATGTTTTCCGAATTGAACAAGGAGTTTGGTTTGGTCGAGTATTCTCTCCATGAATTCGTCAAACCCATGCAGCATAAATACAGAAAGAACATAGATTCTTTCACATGCCAAAAAATAGCGACCAGAGCATTTAAAGCTTTCGAATAAATAATGTTTAAGCAAGGTAAGAGGGTACATTTCAAAAGATACGGTGAAATGAATTCTGTAGAAGGCAAATCAAATTCAACTGGTATTCGATACAAAGAGGGTAATGTACTTTGGAACGGTCTTGTTCTTCGAACAATCGTAAAAAAGAATGATGTTTATGCTCATTTAGCTTTAAGAGATAAAGTTAAGTTTGTTAGGATAAAAAGAGAATTGATAAAGATTTGTATACTACGCACAGTTAGTTCTTGAAGGTATACCTCCCCAAAAATACAATTCCGAAGGAATTAAAGAAGAGGAAAAGGTAATCCAAAAAAGAGTAGGTATTGATATAGGGACATCCACTGTTGCGGTCTGTTCTGAAACCGAAGTCATCTTAACAGAACTCGCACCTAGTATTGTTCGGTTAGACAGGAAGATAAAAAACATACAAAGAGCAATGGATAGAAGCAAAAGATCAACCAATCCAATGAAATATAAAGACGACGGCACCATTAAAATTAACAATAAGGATAAATGGGTATTTTCAAAACGGTACATGAAAAAGAAAGCCCAACTGAAAGAGCTGCAGAGGTTGAATAGAGTGAAAAGAAAACAGGATCACGAAAAACTCTCTAATGCCATCATTTCCCTAGGAGATGTTGTTTTCGTTGAAAATATGAGTTTTAAAGGGCTGCAAAGAAGAGCAAAAGAAACAACAGTTAATGAAAAGGGCAAATTCAAAGAGAAGAAAAGGTTCGGAAGAAGTATTAGCAACCGAGCACCATCGATGCTACTGAACATTCTTGAACGTAAACTTGGATACATAGGTAAACATTTAAACAAGGTAAATACAAATCTTATAAAAGCAAGCCAATACAATCATTTAACCAATACATTCGAAAAGAAAAAGCTTAACGAAAGATGGAATGATTTTGGCTTCTGTAAAATACAAAAAGACTTATATTCGGCATTTCTACTTATGAACTGCAAGGAAAATTTAGAGGAAATAGATAGGAAACGATGTGAAGACAACTTCGAACAATTTAGATTGATGCACGACTTGGAGATAAAAAGATTAAAATTGAAAGAAAAAACACCCATAAGCATGGGCATTTAATATATTAATATCGGTTTAGGTACGAGCCGAAACAATCGCCAATAGAAACGGTGGTTTCTTTGGTTGTAAAAGTTTAATTGAACATACATGAGTTCCTTTATGTTGTAACTCGAAGAGTTGTTCTTCTAGTGAGAGTATTGGAGAAATGTATAAGTAAATTAGAACCCCACTCCTTCAGGTGTGGGAGTATCAGAAAGAAGAAAACAGTTATATATATAATAACTATTTATCAAATAGCTGCCGATAAGGCAGCTTTTGCAAAATAATCGAAGGATGCACTATCTTCCTGGGACACACCTTCCGCATTTAGTGCATTTAAAATGACGTAGATATTCTTCTAAATCACACTTTCCGAATGCCAGTAGGCAATCGTGAAAACAAAATTTTAACTAAATTTAAATTGATTTAGATCTGTAAAGTTAATGTTTTTTAAATTCTCTTCTTCAATTATTTCTTTAACTTTTGCAGTTACTATAGGCATGCCAAACCAATTCTTGAAATAGAAAATATCTGAACCATCCCATTGTCTAAAATTTACACTAAAACCTTTAATTAATTCTTGGTTTTCTAAAATTCTTCCACAGTTCTCACATTTTCTTACAATTGTACCGTCAAGGTGATGAAGGAACCCTCCTTCTCCTAAAACAACTAGTTCTTTTAATGAATTGATATGGTTTTTAGGGAGCAAAGTTGAATCTTCATCCTCTATATGAATATCATCAAATGAAAACCCAGTAATCGAATTCTTAATTAAAATTTCTTGGAATTTTTGGCTAATTATATTGTATTGAGGTATTCTGTAAAAATCCGCCATCTTTTTTCCCTTAAAAATAACATGAAGATTAGCTTTTTTGATCCGAAGATTACTATCACAAAGGTCACAATGATCTACATCAAACTTATTATTTTTTTCAATGGCCTCCGCAAATGGTCCATACTCTACTATCATAATATAAAAATTATTAGAGTTCATAGTTCAGCGCTCACTCTTTTCTAATTCCTCCATAGTACCAAGAACCCAGTCAAATGTCCGCAATTGATTTATATCCTTATCATCTTCAGCCTTTTTCTTGCTGATTGGAGTTTTCTTTAAGAAGTTCCCATTTTCTTTATTCATTTTAAACACCTTTCTTTTCATTCTCACTATTTTCTTTTATGTCTTTTAATAATCTCTCTAGCAATTCTACTGGTACTGAAATGCCAATTGTCTCCCCAGATCTTTTCATTTTTATTTGAACATTATCTCCTTTTCTCTCCGCATACAGTATATTGCTGCTTGTAAAGTCTTTGATACTTATAACCTTATTTCCGTTTTTATTTACCTTACTCCCATATTCATAATCATAAACGCCCATTATCTTTACTCCCACATCAATAATATTTAGCTAATATTTGTAAATTAATAGTACCCTAAGTAATCTGCAAAATATAAAAATCCAACTTTTTTCACAATATAGTTTCTCATTTCTACATTTTGTGATTTTGGAGGTTTTGTTAGTGTATAAGCCTTAGCATGTTCTTTCTTAAACTCAATTTTATCCTCGTTGTTATGCCATTTGTCATCTATAATTCCTGTCGTCACAGCACTGATTGGATGCAGGGTATTGAAGAAAACATAGGTCCTTAACGCTAAATTGGGTGTTAAATGTAGAAGAATAAACAAATTAACGATAAAGACTAGCGGTAAACCGACTCTAATCATAATCCGATTTTTATTCAACACAGACCCTCACTAAATAAAGATTTTCTTTCATTGTAACATGGCTTAAAAAGGTAAATATATAAAAAATTGTAAAAATTTACATTGCATACTAGCTTTTTTTCTAAACTTAGTTAATAATAAATTTAAACCCTTTGTGTCAATTATCTGGAAGACTATACCCCTGTTAAATAAAGAAACCTCCCTACTCTGCCAAATTTAAGAGGGAGGTTTCTTTATAGGGGTAAGTCCGAGATAAGTCCAAAAACGGCACGATGAATGGAAATAAATGTATTTTATTAATTCGATTTGCAAGATGACTTCTCTGTTAGATAACAAAAAGACCGCCATTTAGAAAGTCAATCTTCTTTAGATTTAATTTGGAGGAAAAATGTACCAGTTTAACGGATTGAGTGGTTTATCCAATCTCAACAATCTTACAGTAACCAGATGCGTATTGAATAAGCAATATATAGGGTAGCCCCTTATATAAAATAAAAAATAACTACTAAATTTATTTGAATACTTTGGCTTGTAATAGCCAGTGCTGACTCTTATTACTATATCTTCATTTTATTTCAATAATTTACAGTTAATGTAATAAAATGTTAGAATTAAGTTAATCTAGGTAATTATATTAACATTTATCTGGAAATATATTAAAGGGGGTATTTTTAATGAAAAAAGGTTTAACTTTTTTGCTAATGCTTATATCTTTACTTTCATTTTCATCGGTTGCTAATGCTGAAGAAACCACTCAAATCCCTTCTAATGTTACAAAAAATCTTAAAGTAGCATCTGATAGTCATAAAGTTTTCCAAAGTGTACAGATTAAGAAAGAGGGAGATAAGCGTAGTATCGTTATTGATGATTCTCGTAAAGACGATGGAATACCAGAATATTATGAGGTTACTGTTGATGAAAATAATGGAACATATAAAGCTATTAAAAGAAATAGTTTGGTGAAAAGTAATAATCTAATTTCCTCACAGAAAAGTAATATTCTAACCCCCCTTTCGACGTATTCATATACAGCACATGTTAGAGCACATACATATGACCCAGTTAATATCGATTGTAATTGGACAGAACTAGGAGAAAGCTGGAGCGAAAGTTCAGGCTCATTTTCTCTAAATTGGAGGTCTTTACACACATGGGATGCCAAACCTACTAGTTTAGGCACTTATTGGTACTATGTTTGGTCACATTATAACAATGACCCACTCTACTATAATTCTGCATCTGCTCAACATGTAAATTACAATTTTGGAGGGGGTATTTTGGGTACAACTTATGCTGAGCATTGGATTTATATCTCCCCGGAATCGCATGGAAATTATCATTGGGAAGCTCAATTAAATACTTCAGGAGTTGCAGGAAATCTACTTCATATTGGAGTTGAAACATATTAATATGTTACCAACAAAAAGCATTCCATACCTTACAGTATGGGATGCTTTTATTTGTTACGTAAAGATAAGCATCATGAAGGAGGAGGATTTTATACCTTATTTTAAATTTTTATTTTGGCTGCAATAGGACAGAAAAAATTTGTATAATTAAAGCTAATATAAACAAATTCCAAATACTAGGTATTGCAGATAACCCTAAATAAAGACTTCCCGGTAAAGAAATTATAAGAAATATAAATGTTAACATTTTATTTGATAAGATTACAAACAAAAATGTTAAACATACAGGTAAAACAATAATTGTAAAAACTATAATAATAGTTTCATAATTAATAGAGGCTTCGCTGTACGGGTTATAGTATAAAAATATCACTGACAATAATATAAATCCTATTGTAGCTATAAAACTAAGGGATATGCGTATTTTTTTTTTCATTTATAAACCTCCTTGTGTTATTATCAACTCAAATACCTCCATACCAATATTATACAGTTTTGCTCCCTGCCAACACTAACATTTTCCTGTTTATCACTTCACACCTGGCACTGCCCTTGATTCAACTAGTATCAAGGACAGTGCAAAAGGAATCAACCGTACTCAAAGATGGCTATTACGGAAGCCCGACAGGAATATACACGAAGTGCTCAATTAAATTTCAAATCTAATTCCATCTACTTTGCGGGTGGTTTCAGCTACGCTGGGAATACCACTGATAGCTGAACAAAGTAAAAAAGAGCCTAAAGGTGAATAGAGAAAAGATAAGCCTACAGCAACACCAAAAGAAATTATGAACTTTCAAGACTTAAAATCCCTGCCAAAAGAAAAGCAACTTCAAATATTAGATGATTACACAGAACGTTTTATTATGGACTTCTGTAGTGATTACTGCCACTGAAATGTACCACTATTGCCATTGTTTGTACCAAGGAATGCCAAAGAATTTACCACTAATCGGCAAGTTATTTACCAGTAACTACTTTCTGTATAATTAGTGAGCATATCTTGCGATATGACACTTTATATGGGAGGTTTTTTTATGATCCAATATCGTAAGATACTGGAATTACATGATGAGGGAATCAGTCTTAGAGGGATTTCTTCTAGTACTGGCAACTCTCGGCAGAAAGTAACAGAGGTCATTGAATTGGCTAAGAAGAAGGGATTGACTTGTCCGTTTGACGAGGAAATGAATGATAAATGGATTGAGGAATTTCTTTTTCCTGAGAAGTCATTTGAGGCTTCTGGAAGGCAACCTATCGACTTTGAATATATTCATAGAGAGTTGGCCAAACCAAACGTTACCCTTTCCCTATTGCACTATGAATACGAAGTGGCAAGCCGGGCGAATAACAAAATTCCTTATTCATATCGAAGTTTCAGTCGCTATTATAGCAATTATGCGCAAAAATACAAAGCTACCATGCGTATCTGGAGAAAACCGGGGGAAATTTTAGAGGTGGATTGGGCAGGATCCACAGCCTTTATCATTGATAGGGATACGGGGGAAAAGGTGAAAGCATATGTGTTTGTGGCGACATTGCCGTGCAGCCAACTTTCCTATGCGGAAGCAACCCTTTCAATGGATTTACATGCCTGGATTGGAGCACATATTCGAGCGTATGAATACTTCGGTGGTTCTACCCAAATAGTTGTATCGGATAATCTGAAGACGGGCGTGACAAAACATACTTCAAGGGAACTTGTATTGAATCCAACCTACAAGGAAATGGCCAATCATTACAATACAATCGTCATGCCAGCACGTGTACGCAGCCCTAAAGATAAACCAAGTGTCGAGGGCTCTGTCGGGAATATTTCGACATGGATCATAGCTGCATTAAGGAATACCCACTGTTTTAGTATTGAAGAGTTGAATGAAGAAGTAAGAAAGAAATTAGATGAATTCAATCATCGTCCTTTTACCCGAAAGAAAGGAAACCGTTATTCCGCATTTGAAGAAGAGGAGAAATATGCGCTTTCCCCTCTTCCGGACATGCCCTATAAGATATCAGAGTGGAGGACGGCAAAAGTGCGACCGGATTACCACATATCCGTTGAAAGCATGTTTTATTCAGTTCCATACGAATACATCAATCGGCAAGTGGATGTGAAGCTTTCAAGTGATATGGTAGTCGTCTACTTCAATCATATGTGGTTGACTTCACATAAAAGATTATATGGGAGATTCGGGCAGATATCAACTGTCCGGGAACATATGCCAGACAATCATAAATTATTCTTGGACCAAACCCCTGAAGTGGCGATTGAATGGGCAGAAAGCATTGGTTCTTCAACATTGTGCGTTGTGCAATCTCTTTTAGATACCTATCAATCTGAAAAACAAGCATTACAATCAATCTTTTCTTTAAAGAAAATGGAGCATCGTTATACCAAATATGAAATAGAACTTGCATGTAAAATGGTGCTCTCCATGACAAGAAGACCGACGGTCAAAAGCATTCAGACGATATTGAAAAACAACAAGAAAAAGGATGCAGAACAAGAATTGAAGCAAAACACAGAAATAACCGACACCAACTATGGCTTCACCCGTGGGGCTTCTTATTATGGAGGAAAAGATAAATGTTAAATGATCAAATGTTATCCAAACTACAAGAAATGAAATTAATCGGGATGGCTGAAGCTTACAAGGAGCAGTCTCTAAATAAAGAATACAAGTCCATGAGTTTCGAAGATCGTTTCTCTCTGCTAATTGATTTAGAGTATTCTCGTCGCAAAAGCAATAATTTGAATCGATTAATTAAAAATGCCACATTTTCGGACTCAAAAGCATGTATTGAAGATATTGAGTATTTTGAGGACCGCAAATTGAAAAAGGAACTCATTTTGAAGTTAGCCAGTGGCCTTTATATCCAAGACCATCATAATATCATATTGAAAGGACCTACTGGATCAGGGAAAACCTTTATGGCTTGTGCTTTTGGTGTATCGGCATGTCGTCAATTTTATAATGTAAAGTATATTCGATTACCTGAATTACTGGATGAATTGTCTCTGGCAAAATTGGCTGCCGATGGCAGCTATCGTAAGTTGATCAAGAAATATACAAAAACAGATGTGCTCATTCTTGATGAATGGTTGCTTACGGAACTATCAAAGGATGAAGCAAATATCCTGTTGGAGATCACCGAAACCCGGCACAAATCCTCCTCCACCATTTACTGTTCACAAATTGATCCTAGTGGATGGCACATGAAATTAGGAAATGGCACCATTGCGGAAGCCATTCTAGACCGTATTATCCATGATTCTTATCAATTCTTATTAGACGGTGAAATCTCCATGCGAGAACGTCATGGATTAGGAAGAAATGTCTAAGAAATGGCTATTTTAACACAAAAAGATTTAAACAAAATGGAAGAATACTATTATTTGGTCGGCCATAAAGAGTGGAACCCTTTCCCAAGCAAATTGGTGGAAAAGCTTCTGAAAGTTTATGGAGAAGAGCCATTTCCATATGAATGGACTGAGCAAGATATCCATGAAGGAGCAAGGAAAATCATAATGGAGTTCTTCAAGGGTTAACATTGTGAACTAAAACCATAAAAAAGCTTCTCTAGATACACAATGTAATAAGAGAAGCTTTTTATTGGTAAAGGAAATGGCGAAGCCTGGTAAATTCTTTGTCAAAGAGTGGTACAAAAGATGGCAGAGGTGGTAAATTCCTATGGCCGTAATCAAACAAAATAATTTTACTTGTAAATACAATTGAAAATGAGGCTTTATTGATATGGAAATTGAGTTGAATAAACAAGCCGTTTTAACTATTCGTGGTTTGTATTTTTGTATTGTGGAACAGTGGGCATGTATTAACAAAGTACATGGTATTTCTTCAGCTCAGCAACATCTCTTATTCATTTTATCTACACATGAAAAACCACTAACAATTAGTGAGATAAGCAATTTAGGTTGTTGGCACTTATCTACAGTAAGTCGACTGCTACAACCCTTGATAAGAGAGAATTTTGTTACTGTACAAAAATGTAAAACGAAATACAAATATGTATCAATTACTGATCAAGGCTTCGAAAAGTTAAAGGAAATTGCAAAGCAAGTTTTTCCACTGAAGGAATTTCCGTTTGATTTTTCAGATATTGAACTAGAAGAAGTTCAAATATTTATTGAAATAGGGTTGAAAATATTAAAAAATTTTAAGGGTGAGGAATTTTTAACTTGGGTTAAAAAACCCCACTTCCAAGAGTATCAGTCGTCCTAGTTATTAATGATATTTCTATCGTTGTTTACAATTTATTAGGAGGGGACAAAAATTGGAAACAGATCACAGTATTAGACTTACATCTGGTGAAATTGCGAGTTTATGGACGACATACATGAGTGATAGCATGGCAATATGCGTGATTAAACATGCTTTAGATAAGGTAGAAGATACAGAAATTCGTGCTGTTTTGGAATTAGCTTTAAATTTATCCCAAAGCCATGTGGATAAAATTAAACAAATTTTTATTGATGAAGGCTTCCCTGTTCCACACGGTTTTACAGATGAAGATGTAGACCTTAAGGCACCTCGTTTGTTTTCAGATTCTTTTTGGTTAATGTACATCAACAAAATGTCTATTAACGGTTTGACTGCTTATGCTGTGGCATTGACTACTGCAACACGTGCTGACATTCGTGATTTTTATACTCATGTTAATGATTCAACTATGGAACTTTATAACAAGTCACTTAATGTTAAACTATCCAAAGGACTCTTTGTAAGACCACCTTACATTTCTACACCAGAAAAAATTGATTTTGTAAAGAAGCAAAGTTTTTTGACAGGGTGGTTTGGAGAACGTAGACCAATCAATGCTGTGGAAATTAGTCATATTGACTTTAACATAAAAAAAAGTATTTTAAAGGAAGCAATTATGCTTGGATTTGCTCAAGTAAGCCAGTCAAAGGAAGTAAGGAATTTTATATCACGAGCAAGAGACCTTTCTTCAAAACACATTGAGATTTTCCGTACAATATTAACTGATAACAATCTACCGTCTCCTTCATCTTGGGAATCAGAGGTAACAAATTCCACCATTGCACCCTTTTCGGATAAGTTAATGTTGTTTCATACGCAATTATTGGTGAATTATGCCATAGGTTATTATGGCGCTAGTTTGGCTGGGTCTTTTCGGAGAGATTTAGCAGTTAAGGTAACTCAAGTAATCGGAGAAGACTTGTTACTTGTTGAAGATGGAGTAAATATCATGATTGATCGTGGTTGGCTGGAACAAACACCACAAGCAGATGATAGGGACGAGCTCATAAAGAAATAGAGAAGCACGTTAGTCGCTGCATTTGTAGTAAAAGTTATTAAACCAGTAAAGAATGTTTGAGTTATAGATGGGGTTGCTGGCAGCAATCCTATTTTGGTGCTAAAGGATTGGAATAGCTTGTCACTTTAGGAGTTATTTTGCATCTATTTTCAGTGCTATTTTGCACTATAAATAAATATAAAAAGTCCAATTTCTCAACATTAAAATTAAGAAATTAGACTTTTGTCATTACTCCAGAATAGCGCCCGATCGTAATATAAGTTTAACCAGTTTTTACTGGTTGAACTTTTTTTAATTGGTTTTATTATAGCGGTAGTCGGAGTAGAACGTAGCGCCCGTGGGACTCGATCCCGTCCGCAAAACTGTTCACTCCCTACTTGTATAAGCATGTTTCAGGCTGGTTGGGACACAGATCCCGTTTAACAAGCGAACCTATGATAGTACAAGCAGCTCTAGGGACAACCGACTAATCTTATTTTCTAAGGAGGAGATGATCATGAATCCAGTAGTAGGTCTGGATGTTTCTAAAGGAGAAAGTCAGGTACAAGCATTCTTGGATAAGAGTCAACCTTTTCGTAAAAGTTTTAGTGTAAAGCATACTGTTGAGGGTTTTGAGTATCTATTAGGATTCTTAAAAGAGATTGAAAGAGTAGCTGATGGTAAGAAACCTTCGGTTATCTTAGAATCAACAGGGCATTACCACTCTCCTGTTATTCAATTTTTGGAGGAACAACAATATGTTTATATTATTGTGAACCCCCTTATCTCTCATCGAGCACGGAGTACAAGTTTAAGAAAAGTAAAAACAGACGCTGTCGATGCCTATCATCTATGCGAACTATTCTATAAAGAAGAAGTTGAGCCGTATAAGAAAAGAGGGCTTCAACTTTTAAACCTTCGTAATCTTACAAGACAACAAGAGATAATTACGGGTATCTCTACACAAACCAAGGTACAACTTCTAACAGTGCTAGATCAGGTATTTCCTGAATTTAGAGGTGTCTTTGGTGATTTATATTCAAAAGTATCTTTACAGACTCTTTCCTTATTTCCTACTTCTGAACATGTACTAAATACTACCGAATCTGTATTAACCAACAAGATTGCATCGTTATGTACTAGACGTTCTGAAAAGTGGGCAAAAGAAAAAGCACAAAAGCTTATTGAAGCAGCATTACGAAATCCATTTCAAAATAACTTGTATGAAAGTCATATTTTTAACCTAAAGATGTTAATTACCATCGTTCTTCAATATCAAGAGCATCTATCACAACTAGAAGCAGAAATAGATACCCTTGCTAAAGAAATTGAAGAATATAAGATTATCCAATCTATTCCTGGTATCGGAGAAAAGATTGCGGCAACAATCATTTCCGAAATAGGAGAAATAGATCGGTTTAATCACCCTAGTATATCATCTATATTTTAATTTTTTCATTGAAAAATGTTGACAACTATTAGCTGGTTTTGTGGAAGATCATCGTTTAAATCTTATTCAAGATAAGCTATCCTTTAGTTTAAGTACAAACCTTCACATACAATATTTTTTTGAATCGTGAAGAACACATTATCCTCCTCATTCCTTAATAAATAACAGTTTTTTATGCGATAAATCTATATAATCCTATCTAATAAATTCCCCACTCTTTTTGCCATTTCCTGCGGTGGATAAGGCATGCCATTTTTTAGCCACCATTCCACTACACCCACGTAAGCATTTGCAACAAATTCTGCAACTATATCTTCATTTTGACCGAGGTTTTTGCCTTTTGTTACATCTACGTCTTTTTTGAATTCTTCGATATTATGTTGAACAAACCGGCTACGAAAATACGGAGCTCCTTCACTTACCATCATCGTCGAAAAAAATAAATAATTACTTTCAAGATATTCCATGCAGAGTACGGTCGCTTCAATCCAATCCATTTCAGCTTCCAACTCACAAAGTCTAGCCATGTTACTAATATGTTCTTCGATAATCTTATCCAACAGATCAAATTTATCCATGTAATGAAGATAAACAGTTGCACGATTAATATTTGCCCTGTCAGAAATATCCTGAATGGTAATGCTATCGAAATTTTTTTCTGAAATCAATTCAAGAAATGCCTTTTTTATTGCTTCTTGAGTTCTAGCAACCCTTCTATCAACTTTTGACATGTTAAAAATACCCTCCTTTCTTGAGATAATCGACAATTTTTATCGATTTGTTGTGTAAACAACAAATCCGGTTAAATTAACGAGTTTCATGTCTTGTTTTGTTTTTAGTTATATTATAAATTATTGACAGATGTCGTGAAAACATCAATTGTAATTTTTATTTAACATGTCAGGATGTTATTGAATATGAAGAAACACGCCCCCGTTATTATAGGTGCACCCTATGGTGGTGTTAAAAAGCAGGGTTCAGTTATTTATGCTCAAAACAGGGCAGGGCGGCAATTCTCGTTTCATGTAAAAGTAAGGAGCAGTAAGTGAAAAGGATCAACGTTGAAAGCTGATAACGTGAAGGACTTACTTCCAATGAATTGGTATAATAAAACACCATTCTTGGTAAATCCTTAGTTAATGAAATGAAGTTTAAAATAACGACAATAAATTTGAAAGGATGAAAAAACGAAATGACAATTGAAAACAAGGTAGTAATAATCACTGGAGCTTCATCTGGAATTGGTGAAGCAACTGCAAAATTATTGGCAAGTAAAGGTGCTAAAATTGTTTTGGGCGCTCGTCGCGAAGACAAATTAAAAACATTGACTGAGGAAATTCAAAAAGCTGGTGGACAAGCTGCTTATCGCGTCACAGATGTTGTTAATCCAGATGATAGTCAGCAGCTTGTTCAACTAGCTAAAGACACTTTTGGTCGTGTCGATGTAATCTTCTTGAACGCTGGAATAATGCCTAATTCATCACTTTCCGAATTAAAAACTGACGAGTGGAACAGTATGGTTGACGTCAATATTAAAGGTGTATTGAATGGTATCGCTGCAGTATTGCCAACATTTACATCGCAAAAGTCTGGACATATCATCACTACTTCATCAGTAGCTGGGCTTAAAGCTTACCCAGGAGGTGCTGTTTATGGCGCAACAAAGTGGGCTGTTCGTGATTTAATGGAAGTTTTGCGTATGGAATCTGCCCAAGAAGGTACTAACATCCGCACAGCAACTATTTATCCAGCAGCGATCAACACGGAATTGTTGGGTACGATTACTGATAAGAATGTTTCAGAAGGTATGACTGCGTTGTACGAACAATATGGTATTTCACCTGATCGAGTTGCCAATGTTGTTGCATTCGCGATTGATCAGCCAGAAGATACGAACATTAATGAGTTTACAATTGGACCAACAAGTCAACCTTGGTAATAATTACAGGATAAGATAAAACTAAGAGCTATTCATTTTCTAAGGCATTGCTGTCGAGAAGACCTCGCAGCCTTTTAATTTCTTCTAACAAACCTATTAGTCGAAAAATGGAGGAATTAAAATGTCAAAAGATATAGAAGTTGCACTTGTCACTGGTGGGAATCGAGGAATTGGATATGAGCTAGTCAAGCAGTTGGCGTTAAAAGGTTTGAAGGTCATTTTAGCAAGCCGGGATCCAGAGATGGGTCATAAAGCTGTGCAAAGATTTAAAGAGTTAGATTTGGATGTTTCGTGTGTAGTGATGGATGTCACCAATCAAGAAAGCATCCGTCATGCTGCAGTAGCAATAAATGAAAAGTATGGGAAATTAGACTTATTGATTAATAATGCAGGCGTGTATTTAGATAAGAATGAAAAGTTATTGGCTATGGACCCTTGCATTCTTGAGAAAACAATGGCAACAAATTTCTTTGGAATTTACCATGTGATTCGTTCCTTTATTCCCCTCATGGAAAAACAAGGCTATGGGAGAATTATTAATTTGTCCTCAGAATATGGAGCCTTTAACGAAATGTCATATCCAGGAGTAGGAGCTTATAAGTTGTCTAAATTTGCCCTAAATGGATTGACACGTTTGGTTGCTGCAGAAATCAGAGGTGATATCAAAATAAATGCGGTCGATCCGGGATGGGTGTGCTCCGATATGGGTGGACCATCTGCTCCAAGAACCCCTGAGCAAGCTGCCGAATATATCCTTTGGTTTGCGACGATTGGACCTGAAGGACCAAACGGAGGATTCTTCAGAGATGGAAAACGAATCGAATGGTAGCAATACAGTATAAGCAAATTATTTGGTGTATAAGTATACTTCGATGAAGCGGGATTTTGAAATGTCATTGTTTAAAATCTAATTAAAGAAAATAGCCGATTATCCTTGTCATGAAAAGGATAATCGGCTTTTTCCCTAACCTTGTGAAGAAATACAATTAAACTAAACTTCGTTAGTTTAAGTTCACTACTTCACAATCTTAGTAAGTTATTCAATTAAATGGCCCGAATGCTGAACAAATAAAAAAAGGATAATCTGTATATTTAGTTCATAAACAGTATCTCCATTTTATGGAATATCCTACTTTTTCAAAATCCATAATAAAATGATATTTTTTGTTTTACTATCTCAAAAACGATTGTTTTTGAGATTTTTTATTTTAAGTTAGTTTTTAACGGTTTAATAACTTTTGTTTTGTATCAAAACATTACTCAAAATCTATATTTCTATAACTCCCCTTTATGATACAATTTTACATAGAGGTGAAAATTTTATATGAGTTCATATGTTTATGGATATGCTCGAGTCAGTACTAGGCAACAAGAATTAGCTCGACAACTTGATTTATTGAAAAATTATAATTGCAATGAAATACTAACTGAAAAAATGACAGGAACAAAGACTAATCGCCCTGAATTAAATCGACTGAAGGATAAATTAAGGCCGAGGGATACTGTAGTAGTTGAGAGTTTTTCACGTTTAGGTAGGAGTACGAAAGATTTAATTGATTTAGTTAACTATTTTGAGGAACACGATGTTAAATTAATCAGTTTAAAGGAAAATTTTGACACATCCACACCACAAGGAAGATTAATGATGACGGTGTTTCAAGCGTTTAGTCAGTTTGAACGTGAATTAATTGTAGAACGGACCAAAGAAGGATTAAAAAGCGCCAGAGCGCGTGGAAGACAAGGTGGACGTCCAAAAGTTAATTCAAGGGAGATTACAAAAGCAATCAATCTTTACCACACCGAGCAATATAGTGTGAAAGAAATTGTTGAAATGACTGGAATTAGCAGGGCCACTCTTTATCGCTATTTAGAAAAGTAGAGGGAGTTTGTATTATGGCATCGATTGAGAGAACAGCGTATCCTCGATTTAAACGTAACCTGACGAAAAAAGAACTGCATCAAATCTATACACCAACTATAGAAGAAACCCAATTTGTTCATTCCTTTGCACGGGGATCAGAATTTTTGCTGAAAGCCATGGTGCTGCTGAAAACATTTCAGAAATTAGGATACTTTCCAAAGAGTGACGCCATCCCGAAAGGGATCATTGAACATATTCGAGATTGCTTAAGCTTATCTCTAGATACTCCATTGGATATCCAACCGTCTCGAGTTACCCGTAAATATCAACAAAAGATCAGAGAGTATTTTCATGTCATACCGAACGGAAAAGAAACACGTCCTATCATGATAAAAATCTTAACCGAAGCAGCTAAGGTGAAAGATCATCCTCCTGATCTAATTAATATCGCTATTGAAGAGCTAGTTAAAAATCGATGCGAGTTACCGAGTTTCCGTGTCCTAGATGAGTTAACTGGGCAAATTCGCAGGGCAGTAAATGAGGATCTGTTCCAACTGGTATTCAATAGGCTGTCTAGTGAACAGATACACTCTTTCAATGAATTGCTTATAAGAAGCACGAACCAACATTACAGTGACTACAATCGGTTTAAAACCCTACCCAAAAAGCCAACTTTGAAAAATCTAAGGGATCATATCGACTATTTTATTTGGCTTCAATCTTACGGTGATATGACACTCTCTTTGGAGGGAATTTCACCATCTAAGATTAAATATTTTGCAGCTGAAGCCAAATCACTAGATGCAGCCGAATTAAAAGATTACTCCGAACCGAAGCGAATCACTCTTCTCATCAGTTTAATCCATCAATCCCAAGTAAAAACCAAAGATCACTTGGCTGAAATGTATCAAAAAAGGATTGGAACCATACATAACTCCAGCAAAGAAGATTATAAGGATATGAGGGAACAGAAGCAAAATGAACTAGAAAATCTAATTTCAATTTTTAACGACGTCTTGCTGGTCATGGCGAGTGAGAATGATGATGCTGTTAGTCATGAGAAAGTAAAAGAAACCATCGCCTCTTATGGAAGTGTCCAGACATTGTTGGATAAATGTGAAGCAGTTGCTTCAATTAGAGGAAATAACTATTACCCTTTCATCCAAAAACATTATAAAAATAGTCGGTCTATTCTTTTCAAGCTGGCTGATCTATTACAGTTTACATCTACCTCTCAAGATCAATCCTTAATGTATGCGCTTGAATTTGTGATGGAAAACAGGAACAAGCGCACGGATAGGCTGCCTGATGAAGTGGATCTCTCTTTTGCCTCTGATCAATGGCGCAGGATGGTTCGTGTAAAACAAAGGGTTGGAGGTTGGCTCATTCATCGCCGGCACTTGGAAGCTTGTGTCTTATCTTGTATTGCAACAGAACTAAAATCTGGCGATATTTGTGTCCCAGGGTCCGAATCTTATGCTGACTATCGAAAACAATTGTTACCTTGGGAAGAATGTAAACCTTTAATATCGGAATACTGTCGTGAATTAGGTTTCCCTGATAATGAGGTAGACTTTGTGAAGGGATTGAAATCATGGATGATTGAGTCCTCGAAACAAATTGATCGGGACTTTCCCGATAATGAGCACGTGAGCATTAACGAAGTCGGTGAGCCAATTTTGAAGAAAGTGAAGAAACGAGAATACAAAAAGTCATTAAAAGAATTAGAAGCGTTGATTAAGGAGCGTCTCCCTGAAAGAAATTTGATCGATATCTTGTGCAATGTAGAACACTGGATTAATTGGACACGTCATTTCGGGCCATCTTCCGGTTCCGATCCAAAGCTTAAAAATCCACGTGAGCGATACATATTGACTACTTTTGCTTATGGATGCAATTTAGGACCTATTCAGGCAGCTCGGCATATGCGAGCAGATGTGACCGGTAGTGCCCTATCCTATACAAATCAAAGGCATATTACGGCGAGAAAGATTGACCAAGCTTTGAAGGATATCATAAACCATTATCATTATGAGTTTGATTTACCTAAGCTATGGGGAAAAGGGGAATCTGCTGCAGCAGATGGAACCAAATATGATATTTATGAGGAAAATCTATTGGCTGAATACCATATTAGATATGGAGGTTATGGTGGGATTGCGTACCATCATGTATCTGACAACTACATTGCTCTTTTCAGCCATTTCATCCCTTGTGGGGTATGGGAAGCCGTTTATATCCTTGATGGTTTGCTGAAAAACGAGTCAGATATGCAACCAGACACTATTCATGCTGACACACAAGGTCAATCTACCCCAGTATTTGGCTTATCTCATCTGCTGGGTATCAAACTGATGCCGAGAATTCGAAATTTCAAACAGCTCACTTTTTTCCGTCCTAGTACTGACATAAAATATAAGCACATCGATTCTCTTTTTAGTGATACGATCGACTGGGATTTAATCGAATTACATTGGAAGGATCTTTTACGAGTGGTTTTGTCCATTAAGCATGGGAAAATCTCTTCTGCTATGTTACTAAGAAGGCTTGGAAATTACAGCCAAAAAAACAAGCTCTATCAGGCATTTAGAGAACTGGGACGTGTCGTGCGCACAGTTTTCTTACTGCAGTACATTTCTGATATTGAGTTGCGCAGGACAATCACTGCTACTACTAATAAAGCAGAGGCTTACAACGGATTTTCCAAATGGTTGTTCTTTGGTGGACATGGAATTATTGCTGAAAATGATCCTGAGCAACAAGAAAAGTTTATTAAGTATGGAGACCTGGTTGCAAATGCGGTTATTTTTCAAAACGTTGTGGATATGACCACAGTGATCCGGCAGTTAAGGAAAGAAGGACATTTCGTTGATCCAGACGATCTAAGTGCACTAAGTCCCTATCTTATGGAACATATCAAACGATTTGGCGATTACGTCATTGATTTAGAAGAACCACCTCAACCTTTAGATGGAAAGCTAGGATTAGTGCTTAAAACAGCTTAAGAAAAGGGCTTTTGAGCCATTTTTACATTTTTTTCTATCTATCATGCCGTTTTTGGACTTATCTCGGACTTACCCCTTTATAGGCATTTTGGAATAAAAGAAAGAAATCTGAATTAATCCCAGTTCCATTATTGTTAATATGCGAGAAAAGAGCCGCCTTTGCGACTCTCCATAAATATTACTTATTATGTTTTTTTGTGATTTCTTTCGCTTCTTTCATAAATTTTTTCTTGGAATCAGAATGATTGCCTGCTTTTATTTAGTTATATATATCTTTTGCTTTACCGTTGATAATTTTCTTGTTTCCTAACTTCATTTCTCCACCGCCACATTCCTTTTTCCAATTCAGCATCTAAATGACGAAAACAGCCATTATTTTTGAAACACTTCGATTTTTGCTTGTTTCCACGTTCCAAACTTTCTATAAAAAGTGGTTGCATTAGGCAAACCATTCTCTTTGGCATATTGATTCCATTTTCCCATGCTTGAAAAATGTTCAAAATGTGCTCTAGCTATTTGAATTAACTCTTGTTTGCTATAGTTGTATTTAATTTCTTTGGGGATAATCGCTTTTACCTCTTCAAAGGTCAGATAGTTCCTTATTGTTTTGTAAGTTGGTAAATTGTGAGTCTTTGCATATTTGTCCCATTCGGTACGGTCAATATACTGTGATCCATGTTCTTTTAAAACAGCAATCATTTCTTCCTTTTTTTCTTCTTTTGAAGGATAAGGAGAGGTAGGTGATAAATTTAACTTTTCTTTTGCACTATTCCAAGAATCAAAGTGGGAGATATAAGTAAAGGCATTGGGCAAATTATGTTCTCTCGCATAATTATTCCAATTGTTTACAGTTGTAAAGTGATTTTTATGGTTTGAAGCAATATTGATAAGCTCTTTTTCTCTATCGACCTCTTTTATTCCTATTTCTTCCTTAACCTTTTTCCAACTTTCAAAAGCAGTAATAAGCAAATGAGAAGAAGGGAGGCCATGCTCTCTAGCATAGACATCCCAATTTCTCACGGTTGTAATATGTTCTTTATGTTTAAGCAATTGTTTTTTATACTCTTCTTTTCTCAAACTAGATTTATCCTTCCTATTTCATTGAACTACAATGATTGCTCAATAAAGCAATATTTTACTAATTCACGCATTACACGGGGATATTGTGAACTATCTACTGATTCAAGAAAGGCGAGTTAACTTGTCCTGAGCTGTAACCAGAGGAGCAAAGTAGACATAGCTTACTTAAGCACCTCTTGCCCCACTTGTATTAGTTTGTCTCTTTGTTGTTTTGAATCATCCGATATAGGTCATTTTAGGAATACCAGCTTTTTCTGAAACATCTATACGATTCATGCTTGTTCATCAAGCTGTGAGGAAAAGAGGAAAACATTTATTTCACTTGTTTTTTTAAATTTTTTTACTGAACTTCTTCAATTAATTCCTTTTTCTACGCTTATCTAAAGCTTCTGCAGCTTTTCTTGCTTTTTCTCTTGTTGTATTTATATAAAGTAACGAAATTTCAGATGAAGTATGGCCAAGCTGGGACATAATTAAAGGAATATCTCCATTGGT
This sequence comes from Neobacillus endophyticus, assembly GCF_013248975.1. GTDB lineage: Bacteria > Bacillota > Bacilli > Bacillales > Cytobacillaceae > Neobacillus > Neobacillus endophyticus. The sequence goes on along the minus strand of NZ_JABRWH010000002.1, from coordinate 221,014 downwards.
TTGCTCGGATAGGTTAGTGGCATAAGTATGTCGTAATTTATGCGGAGACATTCTTTTGTCAAAAGACTTAGTGTATTTATAAACAATATCTTCTATAGCACGATTAGTAAGAGGTTTAGGTTCATTTTTATATAATTTTAGAAATACAAACTCGTTTTCTCCATATCCAGCTTTATATCTGTCAATTCGAATAGAAAGGTACTTTTGAAGGTCCTCAAGAGCAGACGGAGTAACTGAAACGGTATCTTTCTTATTTCCTTTTCGGATTACACTTATCTCTAGGGATGAAAAATCAATATCCTTAATTCTAAGATTTGATAATTCATTAACACGTATACCAGTACCTAAAAACAATGAGAGTATACTAATATCTCGTTCTCTATCTCGTTTAAAGTACCTAGACTGTGCAGGGGAGAGGGAGTGCTGATATCCATCCTTTATATAGTCTAAAAATTCAAGATCTTTATCTCCAATAAATATCTTTTCAGTAAGCTTTTTCGAACGTTCATTAAAAGTTTCTTTTACTTTAGTAACTTCTATTTTTTGCATAACGTTTCGGTGGAAATAAGGCTCGTTATTTTGAAGTTCAGCCTCAATTGTTAAGTATTTAAATAATGAACGAAGGGAGGACTTGTGACGATTAACTGTTTTTGGGTCGATTTGTTTGGTTTCATCGTCTTCTTGTGATAATTTGTATTTTTTCCTAGCCAAAAATTTAAAATAATTCCTTGCCTCATCTAGAGTAAGAGTAGCTAAGGTTTCAGGTGGAATATCTTTAATACGCTCATAATTTGCAATTCCTTCTGCTATAAGCCAATTAAAAAAATCACGAAAATCCCTAACGTAGTTAAAGAGGGTGAGGGGGGAACGGATGTCCTGTTTGGCATCCACATATTCCACCACATACTCAGGCATTTCTTTAAGTAGAATTTCTAATTGATTCTGGAATTTTTCATGTTGTTTGGAAATGGCCATTCAAAGCACCTCAAAAGAAAATATTATTCTTTATTTTAGATCAAATGTTCGTATAAGACAATTTTTACGAACAGTAGTTTACATAATATAATTATGGGAAATGAATTCTTAATAAAGCAAAATGGTTTTTGTAAATTGAAAAAAGTCGACTAAATGATTTTCAAGGATTTTCTGTAAAATGCTTAAATTAATCTCTTGATAATCATGTACTGCAATGTTTCGGAACCCCACCATAGCTTTCATTTTCTGAGAGAGCGAGGAGGGGAGAATTCCTTCTTCTTCTAATAGGGAAAAAGCGTCTCGACTATTTTGTGGAAGTCCAAGTTTTTTCTCAGCGACTATATGCATGGAAAGATCAATACATGCTTCACACGCTCGTTGTAAATTCAACACTATAGAGTCCTGTTTAGTGTAATTTTTTAAGTTTTCGGGATTACTTCCATATTCCTCATGAATTCGTTTAATACATCGCTCAATAATGCTTATTTTATTTAAAATCACATCATTTTTCATAGATGGACCCACTTTCTTCAACATTTTTTAATATATGAGAACGTTCTTCGTTTAATTTGGTATACATTTTTAATGTTTTTAGCTCATATTCGGCTTTTTTAAGATGATCACTACAATAAATTACTTTTCCAGTATGAACCACTTGGGCTTGGAAAACCGTGCTTGCCAATCTTAGATCAATCAGGTCAACATCACGATTCAGTTTTGAAGCTATTTCTTGGGCAATCATAAATAACTCATATTTGTCTAATATTTTATCGTTGCTTTGAAAAGCAACATCGACGTCACTATCTTTATGTAAGTTACCAGTAGCAGTGGAGCCAAATAAATAAATTAAAAATGGAGATACTTGCTTATTTAATATTTCTACAATGATTTGTTCCAGATTTTCACTCATTGTCTAAAAACCCCCATATTTTTCTTTAATTATAACATATTTTAAAATTAAAAATACTATTCGTAAAATTAGTATTATACGAATAGTTTTAGACAACTTTTCTAAACTCCTCTCCCTCCTTCTATAAAGTAAATTGGTGAAAATCTCTAAGGAGTTGTTATTATTAAGAGTTAAAGCACTATGATTTGTTTGTTCTAAAAAATCAGAAGAACTTAACAAATATAAATTTAAATTGTTAAGTTCTTTAGTAATTCAAATCGCACGTACAGATATCCAATTTTTAGATGAAAAATTATACACTAAACTTTTCTTGAACTTTCGCTAGTCCCACTAAAAAACTTTCCAAGTGGTCTCAACCATTTTTGAAGTTCGAGGGTAGTTGTTTTTTCTAGTTATTTTTTGTTATCAGTTGTTATCGAAAATCCTTTATCTTAAAAGATTTTTGGTCATTTTTCAGTAGTTTTATTATTTCTAATTATCGGTTGTTATTTCTAGTCCGTGACCAAGGAACTGAGGAAACAAGTGAAAAACTGTACTTTCTTTTTTTAATATTTTACCGAAAGAGGCAAATCCCTAATACAAAAAGGTTTGCAGTTTATTATTCACAATCGAACAAAATTCATTGACATTAATTTTGTCTAATTATTTGACTGTAAAAGCCTAAGGTCGTTATCTACATTACCTAAAGCAGCCGACAAATCAGATACAAGTCTGTCATATGTTTGAACATCCATATTCCTATCACTTTTAAGTAAATTAATTTTTCTATAAACCGAACTAACAGCGTTTAAGGTATCGTCACTTGTTTCCATTCCAATTTGTAATGAACACCGTTCCCAGTTATCTGTACTAATTAAATCTAGAAAAGTTTTGTTACCCTGGACATATTGTTCTCTAAAATTCTGAATAAGTCTGTGATTAGATTCCAATTCTGTTCTTATTAACCTTAGAACTGCTGAATTATTAGCAACACCTTTATTCCGTTCCAAATCGAATGTTTTTCTAATTTGGTATGCAGCAACAAGAACTGCAGCCAGAACACCTATAATTCCACCGATTACATTGCCTAAACTCCCAATAATTGCACTTATATAATCTTGTTTCGCTGCTTCCACACTTGTAACTAAAAGCCCACTGAGTGAAGTAATCAAACCCAAGATTATTGCAAGGAGTATTAAAAGGATTAAAAGACCTATACTTATTTCAACTTTTGTTTTCACTATTTCACCTACTAATTAAAGGCAATCGTAAAGCCTCCGAATATCGTCATCATTATTAATATATCTGTTCATATCTGAAATCCGAAGGCTTTGTGCGTTTCCCTGAGCCCCACCTAAAGGGTGCAGATTTGGATAATTTGATTCCAGAGGTTGAGCTACTTTAAGTAATTCAAAAGTTAATTCTGTAAAATCCTGTATTAAATGTGGTTTAATAACTGTTCCACAATTATCACAGTGTAATTCATTATTTTCAATAATATCATTCGATTTAAAAACCTTATGAGTACATCTAGGGCAAAACACAGTATATTTTCTACGTAATAAGGCAATTTCAGGGTCAAAAACTGCATGAGAAAACAGTTTTAGTGTATGTTGTACATCGATTTCGCAATCTAAACTAAATTGAAGTGGATTTAAAGAACTTAAAGTATTTTGTCTTCTTGTTCCTAACCACCAATCAAAAAGTTTAACTGATTGAATCGGGAATCTCGCCTTCTTCAAATTTTCTAAACAAGGAAAGAACATGCTCTTGAACCTCCTTAGGAACGCTCTGAACATTTAAAAAATAAATTGCCAGTCGATTATTCATTACCTCTATACGTGTTTCAACTTGCTCAATCTTAGACTCTTCTCCTGAACCAGTTTCCTCTGAAGAATCATTTATCAAACATTTGTTTTCAATGGCAGAAATCAACTTACGGAATGGTATTTGAACAAATTTCTGATTATTCTTTTTCCCCATGTCAGCTTCTTGTTTCCAACCAGCATTATAGCCAACGACAATGGTATCTATGCTGAATTCTTTCACTTTTTTAAATAACAAACCTACGGTTTGTGAAATATAACCATTAATTTGCCTTTCACGTTTATTCCAAAGCTCTTACTTGTTGCACAGCTTAATAGTCTATCTACACCTAAATCGCAACTCAAAGCGTTCATAGTAGTCGTTGGTTGCTTCTTCATTTGAGAGATTTGCATTTCATATGTGTAATGCACCTCAAAGAACCGACCTTTTTGCTTGGGTACGATTTCGATATAGGAAATCTTTTTGTTCAACAAGTTTTTAGGCATACGAATTTTGATGGAGCCAAACCGTTTTCTAAATCCGACATTCATCGGTATTGCCCAATAACCATCTTTATCGACCTTTGGCACTTGGTAAATTTCGATGATCCGTTTTTCAGTCGAACCAGAATACTTCGGAAACTTAGGACGACCAGTGAACTTTTCAGGATTCTCGTTCCAAGACGCTAATGCTTTAAAAAAGCTGTTCACTTCTTCTAACAATGAACGGCGAATTGCTTGAACAGAATTGGATTGAACACCCCAATAGTTCATATCAGCTTACATGGCTGCGTCCATTTCTTTGGCAGTGGCATTTCTATTATTCTCACGAAAATACTTCTTAATCGTGTAAAGACCAACATTTCGCAAGGCTTTTGAACTATGCGTCATTCTTTTAAGAACGTTGAATTCTTTCGCCGTCAGGCTACTGCGTCCAAGGTTTTGAGTCTGAGTAAACCGTTGAATATTTTCTGCCTTCTTTTTCTTACGCAATACTTTAATTGCTTTTTTTCTTGCCATTTTTTCACCACCTTTTTTAAAGAAAAGGAAGAATATCTATTTGACATTTTAGAATAAGATAACGAAAAAGTCGAATGCCTGTTCGCTTTAAAACAAAAAATATAGAAGTTTAAAAACTTCTGCCTCTCGGCAGACGGCCATTCATCTCCACCTGAATGGTTGGGCTTCGCCCGTAACAAAAATCAGATGGAGTCTTCTTGCCGGAAAGGATAAATAAAAGAATCCGTTTTGAAAAGGTTGATCAAAATGGTGTAAGCGTCAAGTAAAATTGAACACTTTTTGCTCATTATTTTTGAACAGTTTTTTCTCCAAAAATGGAAGTTCTATGTTTCATTCTGTAACTATCGCCGTTTAGATGAACAATCTCAGAACGGTGTGCAATTCTGTCTAAAATTGCCGTGGTGATGGCTGGATCACCTATCAAGTCTCCCCAATCACTTGGCCCTTTATTGGATGTAAGAATGATAGATGCACTGTTGTAAAGCTCGTTAATCAAGTGAAAAAAAAGATTAGCCTCTTTTGAATCCATTGCCATAAACATTAAATCGTCGATGACAACCAAATTTGCTTCTCTAATCCTCTTGAGTCGTGCCTGAGATCTTCTTGTTATTTCCTCAGTCTTTAATGTGTGAATCAGTTCTCCCATTGAGATAAATGCAACTTTATAGCCCTTGTATATTGCTTCCAATCCTAAACCTATAGCTAGATGTGTTTTGCCAACTCCTGGGGGACCAAGGAGGATGAGATTGAACATCTGATCAAGCCAGTTCAGCTCGCTCAATTGTGTAAATTGCTTTCTGCTAAGCGATTGTTGTTCATTAAGATCAAACTCCTGAAGAGTTTTTTGGAAGGGAAAAGCAGCCCATTTCAGACGCTTTTCCATTTGTTTTTCTTCCCGTCTTTCTTGCTCATGCCCAAGCAATTTCTGAAGAAACTGGCTATAAGACCAATCTTCCGATTCTGCTTGCTGAATGATAGTCGGAACAACTTTAGCTGCCTCCGTCAACGTCAGTGATTTTAACTGATTCTGCATAGTTTCCAAAATCACGTTCATATGACTACTCCTTTAAATAATTCTTCATATTCCTTTGGATCTCTTACTGACGGCTTGGCCAATAAAATTGACTCATCGGCATCATTTAACGACTTTATTGGGTGAACTGCAGGGGACGGAGGCTTTGGATTAGTGTTCAATAAGCGTTGGCGTTTTAGGTATTCAACGACATCGCTGAAGTCATTTGCGCTGTAAAGCTTCTTTTTTATACACTCTTCCATTGCTTGATTCATCAGATCCTCGTCAAGTTCCTCTATCGTTCTTCGAATTAATTGAAGTTGATCCCGGATGTACCTTGGGTACCCATGATAGATATTTTCCAGATAGTCATTTGCCTGATCTGGGTTGTTGAATTTGGCTGCTAAATGAGAAATGTATTCTGGTATGCCTCGGGACCGGTCACGAGTATGGTTTCGATCCTGAACTAGCTTTCCCTTGCCTGTTTCTAGTCTATGGTCCGCAATTACATTTCTTTCTGCTTTATCGTGTATAACCAGACGCCCATCATCAGTAATTATCAAGTAAACCATCTTGTCTTTTTTATAAGTTCCGAGAGGAACAGAATATCGGTTTGACTGATACAAGATGGTATTGTCCTTTCGGACTGTCCTTGTTATACTCATCTTATTATGAAATGTTTTTTTGTTTGTGATCGGTCTTAAGTGTTGCTTTTCTTCGATGAACACTTCTGCCGGTCTTTTTTTTGTAGTGTTATGGATTTTACCGTTCCCGGTACGATCCAACCATTCCAAACACTGTTCGTTCCATTGGTCAAGGTTATGAAAAACCCGGTGTTTGGCAAAGTTTTTCTTGATGAATTTGACCGTATTTTCAATTTTCCCTTTGCTTTCTGGGTCAGCTTTACGACAAACGCGAAGATTAAGATCTCGTTCTTGCCGATAACCCTGAAACTCAGAAGTCAGGATGAGATCGCCAGAGTTCTCACTTACTACGATGAGAGAATCTTGATCATAAACAAGTTCATTAGGAATTCCTCCAAAGTATTCAAACGCGTTCTCATGGGTTCTGATTACATCCCTAGTGGTAAAGGGGCGATCAAGCCACTCCATATATTTATAACGGGAATTAGAAAGAACGAATGAGATAAAGTACAGTTTGACTTCCTTACCATTGGAGGCTTTCTGTTTGGTTTGACCAAAGTCAATCTGAGCCTGTTCCCCCATCGGGGGATCCTGAACAGCCTGATAACTTCTTGTGGGATGGGTCCTCTCAATATGATAAATCTCACGAAGCTCCTTTACATAACCTCTTACTGTACTTTCACCAACCATCAAGCGATTGTCTTTCTCCTTAAGCCAATCGAAAACCTGTGCAGCTGACATGTCTGGGTGGTCCTTAAGCCAAGTTAGAATCAACTCTTTATGTGGGTCAAGCTTCCTACTTCTGGTTCGGATAGAAGCCAACCATTCAGTCATGTCTTCAGGATCTCTTTGCAGATAGGTATAAACTGTATTCCTTGCGATATCTAGTTTCCTCGCAATCTTGCTTATTGAAAATCCTTTTTTCCTAAGCTGATGTATTTCCATATACATGAGCCACTTATCCACCTTTCCTAACCCCCATCATTGTAAAATTCTAGACTATTAAAATAGTTATTTTACAATGATAGGGCATGTATTAAAATAGGGGAACTATTGAAGTTTTCAGTTGGTAACCGGCCCTCGGGCCGGTTACCAACTGAATCCTCCCCCTTATCAAATTGGCAAATAAGTGTTCAATTTTATCTAGCGTTTTCTGACTACTTTAGTCTAGCAGTTACAAATGGATTCTTCCCTAGTGAATTAGTTTACCTTCTTTATAAAAAGGATTGATTATTTCTCACCAGTGATCTGCAACAATCGCGCCCGTTCGTGAAAAAAACTTTGTTTTCCGGATAGTTTTTGAGATTTAAACTAAAAGACAGTAAGGGCTCCTTACTGTCTGCTCAATCGTTCAATCTCTGTTTCTACTTTGTAGACTCTTCGTAATTTTTCATGCCCAAATTCCAGCCTGTTCTGTCCTTGTTTCAATTCATTTATGTCTACGCGCATTTCTTTTAGTTCATTCAAAATTTGTTTTAAGATTTCTTCCACAAATTTCTCCTCCGTACAATCGTTCTTGAACTTAATATACCATCCATTAATTATATATAAAGTAAAATTGTAAACTATTCAATTCAATAATATAGCAGTCAACAACCAATGACTGAAGTCACGTGGGTTCTTGCCGAATTTCTAAAACTTTTGCACACCTATATAAATTCTATTTCTTCCTCTTCTCTTTCCTCTATTCTTGTAGAAATAATTCGCTGTAGCTGCACCAGGGAAGAAAGTAGTTTTTTCTCTTTGTCACTCACGATTAGATAGAGTTCTCGAAAATCGGTTAAATATAAGTTATCTTCATCGAATGGATCATGGTCAAATACGGCATCATTCCAGTCCTCTTCCGTAATAATTTCCTCGTTTGCAAACCATTCTTCTAACTTGATAACATAAGGTTTGTAGAAGGGCTCAATTTCACTCAATTCTCCCCAATTTTCAACATATCTCGTTCCGACCTGTACTGATTTATTATTAATAGCATATTGTGCATCATGACTATCAAATTCAATGGTTGATTCAAAATTATCTTCTGATTTTAGATTGAACATATAAACCCAATAATTATTATCAAATGGATTAGAACATGCAATGTAAAAAGTTCCACCACGAGAAAATACAATAAAGTTTTCATCTTCAATTATTAAATTGTATTTGATTTTCAAAGTTTTCATATATCGATTTGGTTTTGCTTGCGGCTTGTAAAAGTCATCATTTCGTTCAGGTCTCCGAGTGACCCCATTACTTTTACATTTTTTACATAAATAAATAGTATGACCTTTTCCACTAAAACTCTCATTAGATTTATAGGAATCGCATCCCCAGCAATAATGGCCTCTTTTCTTTTTTCTCCTTTTTCCCATTATTATCATCCTTTGTTAATGGTTATGTACTCGCAAATTTTAGTTTTATCGTAACACATTTGTCCTAAGTCTACAGAAAGAGTTTAGAGCATTTTACGGATTAACGATCATGAAAAAATGGACTGTCGCTACAGTCCATAAATTCTTCAATTCTTGCGCCCTATTCTTGAATAACGAAAGTATGAATTTGAAAAGAGCACTTTACTAAAGCCACATGTGTAAATCTTTTTTACTCTTACTCAATACATAATTCTGAAATATCCTTCCAGCCATACGCAACATCCTCTACTATGGTTTTTCCAAACATACTAGTCCTATGAATATATTCTTTTCCTCCCATACGTTCATAAAAACCAAGTCCAGGTTTATTTTGTTTCATTAACCAAACCATCATAGAATAAATACCTTTTTCTTTAAAATGCTTGGTAATAGCTGAAACCAGCTGCCTTCCTATACCTAATCCTCTAGATTCCTGTAAGAGATAAAGTGAATATAATTCTCCATCAAAATTTTCCTCATCTTTTTGAGTTCTTTATCCGATTCTTTCTTACTTCTTTTACGAATTTTTTTATCTATAGTATCGGCCTTATTGATTTTTTCTTCTGACTTCCCAAAACGTTGAAATCTTTAAGAGACAAATATTGGCCAATAAGATGAAATGTTGAGTGAAGGGATTGAAGCTTAAAAGTTTTTGTATTAAAAAGAAACTTGCTCCACTTTCTACTAAAAGCCTGGTGTACATTCGGCGTAAATCATGAAAGTTGATTTTCGGCACATTGGCCTTCTAAATCAGTTTTCTAAGGATTTTTAAAATTAAATTGTTACAATTTATACTACATTAACTGTTTTTTATTCGTTTAATTCAATTTGGAAAGTGGGGAAATTACTCCATTTCTACAGCCAAATCATGGGGATATTCGATATAAGAGCTTATCGATCTGTTTGATAAGCTCCTTTGAAATGTTTATTTTCTCAAAAAACTAGAAAATATCTAAAATCCCCCTCCAAACTTAATTCAAGGAAAAAAAGATTACAATGTCTAATAGCTGTTACTATGAAATATGAATTATCAAATACCTTTCCAAAAAATTTTAAATTGCTAAACCAATTTTTAGAGTTAACTAGATTTTGGTTTAATTATTAATTTTTAAATCTTGGAAGGTTACATTACTATCAACCGAAAAGATTCCCCATTGATGTTTTCTCATATTAAACATCCGTGTACTAAAAGCAACTTTATTGTTTACATACAGAACTACAACTGAATCATCAGTAAGAATCTTAAAGTCTATATTTTCACTTTTTGTTACTTGAAATGGCATGGTTGATTGTGGTTCTACACTTCCAATTTTATCCGTTGAAACATTGTAAAACTCCAATTGCCCTCTTTGGGAGTTAAAAACAATGTTTAATGGGGCTTTCCCGTTTTCTCCAACATCGAACACGAAACCAAATTGGTTATTCTTATCGTTTGTAGCAATACTTCCTGTAATCTTTTTTACTCCTTGTATTTCCCTAAATCTTACTGCTCCAAACCTATTCCCAGAAAAAGTAAAGCTATTTTTGGATGACCAAATGGCATTTGATTGAGTAATTGGCTTAAGTTTTACATTGCTTTGCACCTCTTCATCAATACTTTCAGGTACAATTGGAAACAATTCACCATTTCCCTTTTGTTTTATTTGGTGAACTACTAAATTTCCTGCCCAATCATAATTCTGTGAATCATCATATCCTATTTTTGTTGGTACCCACCCAAATAGATATAAGTTCTTTTTATCATTCTCCATTCTACCTGCATAAAATCCATTTCCATCAAAATGATCAAGTCGAGGCTTTTTAAACTTGCCTTTTGAATCTGATGCAATTCTGTAATGAACAACTCGATTAGGCCATTGGTCAGAGAATGTTAAATACCAATAGCCTCTATATTTAATCAGAGAGGAACATTCTAGGTTTGAATCACTACCCGTGTCATTTGAAAAAAACACACCATTATCTTCCCATTTCTTCAGATCCTTTGAAGTATAAAGAGCAATTACACCCATATTATTCTTCCTCGTTGTAATTAACATCCAATATTGTTTGTAATCCTGATTATAAAAAACATATGGATCTCTAAAATCATCCTTTTCATATTGATTGGAGCCATAGAAAGTATCATCAGGCTGTTTTGTCCATTTTTTCATATCCTTGCTTACTGCATGCATAATCGCTTCCTTAGGTGTTTTATTTTCGTTATGCCCGGTATAAAAGGCATGGTATGTTCCTTCTTTATCTTTTATGACTGATCCTGTCCCAAGAGCTAGTTCCTGTGACTGACTATCATTGACATAAGGAATTACAATACCTTCATTTTTATATTCAAAAAAATTCTTTGTCGATAATAAACTCCATGGATGAAAGCCTTTATCTCTATTTCTTAAATCCTCTAAGTAAAACACCTCAAAACTTTGACCATCAAAAAAAGGCATAGGATCACCTACCCAACTCTCCTTATTCCTTGGATAGATTATTAGATTTTTTTTATTCATCTGAATCCCGCAGCCTCCCATCATAAAAAAAATAATAAAAAATATCACCATAAACATCCTTTTTCTTCGGATTAATAAATATCTCATTTTCGCACCTCTATTGGTATGATATTTATCAATAAGAAAAGGGGAAGCCTCCTATTCACATTCGTTGTGTAATATAGTGGTACCCCTAAATGAGAAAAAATTATCGTGATCTATAAATGGAATCGAGTTGATAAATTGTTAAGGATAGTAATTTGACCTTTCCATCTTTTGTATATAATTCAAGTCCTTTACTCGAAGGATCGGGGAAGATTTGATCAGTCATAACTAATTCTCCTTCGTTCGCAAAAACTTCAACTGAAGAACAATCTACAAAAATATGCAATTTGATTCGATTATTCTTTGGAGACAATGAAGCACCGTGTTTACATGGGAAGAACTCGTTAAAATTTGATATCCCTGAGTTAACACGATTAACAAACAGGAAATTCTCGGAAGCACTATACCCGATGATGGTTTCCTCTATATCGGACTTACGAACCTTAAACCCAAATTCTGTTGTAGATTGAAGTTCAAATTCAGCTATTATTTCTAATTGATCACTTAAAAATTCTACAGCTAAATTTTTATCTGCTTCAAGGTTCAGATTTTCCAAGGATTGTTTTTCTTGTCTAAGCTTTTTAAGCTCAGCCAATGGAGTTTGTATTAGTCTTATCCCATCCGACGTTTCTGCTAAGCTTAATTCACGTGGTACTGTCATGGCGCTTCTCCAAGAATCGGTTGGAGTTTCATTTGCATATTTCCAATTGCTCATCCAACCGATAAAAATACGTCTTGCATCCTCATTTGGGATATCAGACCATGTCACACCAGCATAATTATCTCTTCCATGATCCAACCAAAGGATTGTTTCGTTAGAATAGTCATTTGTAAACGTTAATCCATCAAAATCACCAATGAAATACTGCGTTCTTGAACCCTCTTCATAAGCTGATTCATTACCAATACTAACAATCATTACCCACTTGTTATGATTTGGATTTCCATTAACCTGTAATTTGAACAAGTCCGGGCACTCCCAAACACCGGCATGGGATCCCTCTTCTTTACCAAATTCACTGGCAAAAGACCAAATTTTTAAATCTTGGGAAGTATAAAAACGGACATGATTTCCTGCCGCAAGAATCATCACCCATTTTTTCGATTCCTGATGCCAAAATACCTTAGGATCTCGAAAATCAGTTATACTTTCATCCACCAAAACTGGGTTCCCGGCATATTTTGTCCATGTACGCCCATTGTCCGTACTATAGGCAAGACTTTGCCGCTGTCTAGGGCGGTCTGAACCAAGATAATTATCAGCATGAGTGAATATCGCAACAAGTCCAGACTTTCCATCAAAAAACCCTGTTGTATCATTCCAATCGACCACAGCACTTCCAGAAAAAATTGCCCCATTCTCGTCAGGAGCCAGCGCTATTGGAAGGTGATCCCAATGAATCAAATCTTTACTTAAAGCATGTCCCCAATGCATTGGTCCCCATGTCGTACCGAAAGGATGGTACTGGTAGAATAAATGGTATTCTCCATCATAATAAACCATTCCATTTGGATCATTCATCCAGTTGGATTCAGGCGAAAAATGAAACTGCGGACGGAACTTTTCTTTAACTTTTAATCTATTCATTCTGATACAATCCCCTCTTTTACACAAATTGGCTTCTTGTATAATGTAAGAACTTCTTCCAAAGTAGGCATAGCTGGTATTGCACCTTTTTTTGTTGTCGCAAGGGCTCCTACTGCATTAGAAAATGATACCATTTGTTCTACATCTTTTAAACTTAACTCAGTAATAGATTTATTTCTTTCAATTATTTGATATAAAATACCAGCCAAAAAGGCATCTCCCGCACCTGTTGTATCGATTGGCACTATCTCATACCCATAACATTTACCAGTTTCATTACCTAATCGGTAAAAACAGCCTTTAGACCCTAACGTAACAAAAATTAGTTTGATACCAAAATGGCTAAAAATATATTCAGAACCGTCACGAAGATCTTTTATTCCCGTCATAAATTCAAGTTCTTCTTCCGAAATTTTTAAAATATCGGCATATTTCAAGCCCAATTCAATCATGTTCTTTGCGTGATTAAAATCGCTCCAAAGATTCATTCTTAGGTTTGGATCGTAAGAAATAAGGAGGCCATTCTCCTTGGCAAAAGCAACTGCTTTTAATGTGGCAGTTGTCGATGGCTCATGAGTCATTGAAATGGATCCAAAATGAAAAATGCGAGAATTTGCAATCATCTCCAAGTCTATCTCATTTTCATGTAACATCATATCAGCTCCGGGTTTACGGTAAAAACTAAAAGAACGGTCCCCCTGATCATCTAGGTGAACAAAAGCTAAGGTTGTATTTACATCATCAGTGAAAACAATGCCTCTAGTGTTGATATTGCTTTTTTCTAAAACAGAATTTAAATAATACCCAAACTGATCATTACCTACCTTACTGATAAAAGCGGTTGTTTTACCGAATTTAGCCAATGCAGTCAGCACATTTGCGGGAGCGCCTCCAGGATTTTGTTCAAATCGAACTTCCCCGCTTTCTAATTTACCTGCAGGTGTAAAATCAATCAACAGTTCACCCAGTGCGATAACATCATATACTTTCTCCAAAATACACTTTTCCCCCATTCTTAAAAACAAGCCGAACAGAAAATCCTTCTGATCGACTTGTTTGATTTAAAAAAGTTAATATACTGGGTTATTTTCCAGTGTTGAACTTATCATAAGCTTGTTGTTTAATAGAAAGGATTTTTGAAAGACCGTCTTTGTCCAACGTTTTTACGTAGTCATTCCATTGCGATTCTATCCCGCCTTTTAAAATCCATTCCGCTTTCTTTCTTTCAACCAGCGGTTTCACCACGGACTCAAGCTGTGTTAGTTGATCCTGATTATCCTTGTCCAAGAAAAGTGGTGGATAATTATACGTAGCTTTCATATACGGCACATAGATACTATGCAAAATATTTAATCTCCAGGCAGCATCGTCCGGCTTTGTCGTTACGGTTCCGTAATACTCATTCAGTACAGCTAAAGGTCCATCCACATTTGTTTTTTGTCTTAAATCCCAAGGAGATGTAGTTCCAAGTGGTAAGTGTTTTAAACTACCATTGCTGGTAAGCTCGAAAATATTTTGTTGTTTTTTGTCTCCATAAGTCCCCCAGTTATTTTGAACAGATTGAATGGGTTCATAAGCTTTATCTATCCACTTTGCGGTTAATTCAAGATTCTGGTTGGCACTTGTAATGACCATTCTGCCTCTGTCAAATCCATAACCATTGGTTCGAGGGACATTGATCTGACCATCCGGCCCCTTTAATGGAGGCAGCGGCACATAATCTTCATTATTTCCGGTAATATTGGCTCTGTCCCACGTGAAGTATAATCCATACCGCTCGTTTTTACCCTTTGCCACATAAGTATTCCAATCTTGTGTAAAGGCTTCTTTATCAATTAACCCTTCTGTCTGCAGTTTGTGAAGCCATTCGATTCCCTTTTCATATCCTGGTTGGTTGGCTGTATAAACCACCTTTTGATCTTCTTTTACCATATAGTGGTCATCATTGTCTCCCATTCCAAAAGCCCCTAGCAGCATGGCTGGATCTTCTCCGCCATGGTTAATCATGAAGGACATAGGAACCGTATCAGCTCCGGCTGGAGCCTTTTCTTTAAAGGCAAGTAGCACTTTTTCCAATTCATCAGTAGTGGTAGGCATTTTCAATCCTAACTGATCCAGCCACTTTTTATTGATCCAAGGAATATCATCCAGAGCTTGAATGGCTTCTTTTCCTGTTCCAAGCTCTTCAATCCATGGGAAGGAATAGATATGGCCATCCGAAGCGGTAATCAACCTTTTATATTCAGGATGCGAATCCAGGACTTTTTTCAGATTTGGCATATCTTTATTGATTAGGTCCTCAACAGGAATAATCACACCTTGTTTAGCATACCTCAGGATATCATTATCACTTAACCCTGCTTGAAAGATGGCATCTGGAAAGTCCCCGCTCGCAAGTTCCAAATTTCTTTTATCTCCGAATTGGTCCCAAGTGTAATTCGTCCAATCGATATGGACATTTGTATCCTTTTCGTACCTTTTCCAAATTAATTTATCATTAGGATTTTTAGGCGCAATAGGTGAGCTTTGAGTAAGAAATTTTAACGTTACTTTCTTTTGTAAAGGAAACTTTACATTTTTTAATGCGTAATTAGGTGATGAATTGGTACCTTTTGCACCATTTGCTGAGGCAGAAGATGAAGATGAATGAGAGCATCCCGCAACCAATAAACTTGCAGCTAGTGCAGTCGTGACTAAATAACTCACTTTTTTCGTTTTTTTCATTTCTTAACACCCCTAAAAATTGTTTTTAAAACTTTTTTTTTATCCTTTAATAGAACCTACCATTACTCCTTTTTCAAAGTATTTTTGGAAGAATGGATAGATTAAAATTAATGGCAAACTTGAAATAACAATACTGGAATACTTAACCATTTCAGCAATCTGCTGGAGCTGAGCCGTATTTTGGGCATCTTGCATCATTCCAGGTCTTGGCTGCATTTGAACAAGAATAGACCGTAGTACAATCTGCAATGGTTGTAAATTATCACTTTTTAGATAGATCATGGCATCAAAATAGGAGTTCCATTGACCGACAAATTGATATAATACTAGAACAGCGATAATAGGCTTACTTAGCGGCAATAAAATCCGAAAGAAATATTGCATTTCAGATGTTCCATCTACTACCGCCGCCTCCCTTAATTCATTGGGTATTCCCTGAAAATAAGCTCTTGCTAAAATGATGTTCCAAACGTTTACTGCTCCTGGTAATAAAATCGCCCAAACGGTATCTAACATGTTTAAGTTTTTCACTAATAGATACGTTGGGATTAATCCTCCCCCGAAGAACATGGTAATAATAAATATTGTCATAATAACTTTTCTGCCCACAAAATCCTTTCTTGATAACGGATATGCCGCGAGCAAAGTTATACTAACCGAAATGATTGAAAAAGCAGTCGAATAAAATAAAGAATTTTTAAATCCTGTTAAGATGGAACCATCCTTAAATACTCGTAAATAACCTTGAATTGTCCATTTAGATGGATTTAAAGTTAATCCACTGTTCAATAACGTACTTGGGTCTGTAAACGATGCCATTACAACGTAGATTAATGGTCCCAAAATAGCTAGGACAATTAAGGTCAAGATTATGGCGTT
This sequence comes from Neobacillus endophyticus, assembly GCF_013248975.1. Lineage (GTDB taxonomy): Bacteria > Bacillota > Bacilli > Bacillales > Cytobacillaceae > Neobacillus > Neobacillus endophyticus. The sequence goes on along the minus strand of NZ_JABRWH010000002.1, from coordinate 204,500 downwards.
TAGAGCTAAGATGGTTTTATCTGCCTTCGTTTGTTGCTTAAACATAAAACTCACCTCCTAATCTTCAATTTATAAACCTTCTCCTTCGTTTAAGCGTTTTACTATTTGATTAACAGTAATTAGTAAGATTACATTAATAACAGAATTAAATAATCCAATAGCCGTTGAATATCCATAATCACCCATTTGCAAACCAATTTTATAGACATAGGTTGGCAGAATTTCTGAAGTAGGAAGATTCATGGAAGTTTGTAATAAATAAGCTTTTTCAAAGCCTATGCTCATAATATTACCTGCAGCTAATATGAACTGAATCACCATAATTGGTTTAATCGCAGGCAAATCGATATGAATGATTTGTTTAAGAATATTGGCACCATCGATTTTTGCAGCGTCAATTAAGTCCTGGCTTACGTTTGCAAGTGCAGCCAGATAGACAACTGAGGCCCAACCGGCAAATTGCCAAATATCACTAATAATATAGATGGACCGGAAGTAACCCGGTTCTGTCATAAAATCAATTGTCTTTCCACCAAATAAACTGAAGATATGATTGATCGGTCCTACAGGAGATAAGACAATAAAGACAATCCCGACAACTACCACTACAGAAATAAAATTAGGAGCATATAATACTAGTTGAATATTTTTCTTCAGGGCAACGTTTCTAATTCTATTGAGCATCAGGGCTAATATGATAGGAACAGGAAAGCCAAATAACAATCCAAATGCGCTTAATTTCAAAGTATTGCCTAATAAATTCGTAAAATCCGGGGTGTTCATAAACTTTTTGAAATTTTCAAATCCAATCCATGGACTGTTCATGATTCCTTGTAACGGGTTAAAATCCTTAAATGCGATAATAGCACCGTACATCGGAATGTATTTAAAAATGATGATAAGAACCAATGCCGGCAAAACAAAAAGATATAATTGATAATTCTCTTTCATATACTTCAGTTTTTTTAATGTTTTCGTACTTAATGCTTCTTTCCTTAATGTGCTTTGCTTCGTTTCTACCTTATTGTACGCTTGCTCCACATCAGATCCTCCTTTTTTACATATTAGAAATCGGTTACATTTTTGCGTTATCTTCATTTCAATTGCCTGTTCTCTGGTATAACTATAACAAAGGACCTATCCTAAATATTTCAATATCTTTGGTTAATGACTTTTAAAATTTTTGGCAAATGCAATGAAATAAAAAAATCCTCTAGTGTACTAGAGGATTCCAGATTGTAGACAAAAGGCATTTCAAAAGTTCCGATTCTGGCGCCCTTTTCTAAAATTGGGATTTTTCTGTTTGATTTTTCTTAAGGTAGACCCCGGCGGGGTCTATTTTTATGCCATTTCTGGACTTTTCCAAGTCCATGTAGCCAACTTCTTTAAATTCATAGCAGCAAAAGTAAGCATCGCCTGCATGGACAATTTTTTAAGACCTCTTAAGGTTGTCCATCGCATACCATGCTTTTCTTTCGCATCCGCGAATACACGTTCAATTGTTTCTTTACGACGTGCATATATTATTTTATTCTCTTCTGTATGACGAAGATGTTCAGCCTCTTCAAGATATGGTTCCCAGATATGTCGTTGAATGAGCTTTTGATGATTTTGACTTTGTGTACATTGTGCTAGAAGTGGGCAATCCTTACATATAACAGGATTAGAGATGTACTGTCGATAACCTTCCTTAGTAGTCGTTCTATAATCCAGAACTTGTCCTTCCGGACATATGTAACAATCAAAGTGCTCATCATAGACATAATCGTGCTTTTTCAAATATCCCTCCTTTGTACGTGGTCGTGTATAGGGTAAAGCAGGGCGAATTTCATTTTCAATTAAATATTGAGCAATAGCAGGTGTTTTATATCCGGCATCAGCAGCTACAGCATTAGGTTTCCCACATTTTTCAATGACCTTTTCAACTAGAGGCTCTAACATTGTACTATCATGAACGTTACCTGGAGTTACAATAGTCCCCAGGACAAAACCATTTCTATCTGCGGCTGCATGAAATGAATAAGCAAATTGCTTTGTCCTTTCGTCTTTTACATAGTAACCACTCTCCGAATCTGTTGTACTTTCTTTTATTTCTTTGTTTTCTTCTTTTTCATATTTATCTGGTGGGATGGGCTTTTTCCCATGTTCTTCACGATCACTATTAATTTCTGCTTGAAGACGTGCTTCATAAGCTTTTGATTCTTTCCGAACTACTTTCTTTTCGAATTTGCGTTTATTTGCACTTGCTTTAACGTGAGTTGAATCAATGAATACATGTTCCGAACTAACTAACTTTTTATCTGCTGCCTCTTTTAAAATACGGTAGAAAATTTATTCAAATAAGTCTGTATCCTTAAAACGACGTTCGTAGTTTTTACCAAAAGTTGAAAAGTGGGGTACTTTATCATAAAAACCAAATCCTAAAAACCAGCGATACGCCATATTTGTTTCAATTTCCTTTATCGTTTGACGCATCGAACGGATACCGAAGGTATATTGAATGAAAGCCATCTTAATTAATACAACAGGGTCAATACTTGAACGTCCGCGCTTAGTTGAGTACAAATCTTCAACCAATGAATAGATAAATGAAAAATCTACTGCGGCTTCTATTTTGCGAACCAAGTGATCAGCAGGTACAAGTTGATCTAAGGCAATCATTTCAATTTGGTCACGATTTATCTGTGTATTTTTCGAAAGCATTCCATCCACCTCTATTAATTCTCTGTAAATAAATTATACAAAAGGCTGTGTTAATGTACATTATTGATTTTTACACTCTGTTGATTGGAGTGGAAGGCGGCGAAGACTCCTGCGGGAGTACGGGACAGGGGAGACCCCGCAGGCGCTGAAAGCGCAGAGGAGGCTCCCCGAACCGCCCGCGGAAAGCGAAGCCGCCTGGAACGGAAATCAACAGACAAGTTTAATATGGCCAAACAAAAAAGACTGTCGATTTTAAACCCGAAATCCTTCGGATTTGTCGACAGTCTGAATCCTCTAGTACACTAGAGGATTTCAGATTGTAGACAAAAGGCATTCCGTATCAGTCTATTCGGAATGCTTTTTCCATTTAAAGTAATTTTTTTATTTGATTACTCTTTAATTAGACCCCTCCGGGGTCGATTTTTATACTATTTTCGGACCAGTCCAAGTCCAGTTTGCCAGTTTTTTCAAATTCAAAGCAGCAAAAGTAAGCATCGCCTGCATGGACAATTTTTTAAGACCTCTTAAAGTCGTCCACCGCATACCATGCTTCTCTTTAGCATCTGCAAATACGCTTTCAATAGTTTCTTTGCGTTTTGCATATATAATTTTGTTCTCGGGTGTATGACGAAGGTGATTAGCTTCCTCTAGATACTTTTCCCACACATGCCGTTGAATCAACTTTTGATGATTTTGACTCTGTGTGCACTGTGCTAATAAAGGGCAATCCTTACATTTTGTTGGATTAGAGAAAAACTGACGGTAACCTTCTTTAGTAGTAGTTCTATATTCAAGAACTTGCCCTTCCGGACATATATAACAGTCAAAATGTTCATCATACACATAGTCGTGCTTTCTCAAATATCCTTCCTTTGTACGTGGGCGTGTATAGGGTAAGGCAGGTTCAATATCATTTTCTATTAAGTATTGAGCAATAGCAGGTGTTTTATAGCCAGCGTCAACAGCAACAGCATCAGGTTTTCCACAGTTATCAATGACCTTTTCAAGCAAAGGTTCAAACATCGTACTATCATGAACATTACCTGGAGTTACAATCGTCCCTAGAATAAATCCATTTCTATCAGCGGCCGCATGAAATGAATAAGCAATTTGTTTCGTTCGCTCATCCTTTACATAGTAACCACTTTCTGGATCTGTGGTACTTTCTTTTATTTCCTTGTTTTCCTCTTTTTCAAATTTATCTGGTGGAAAAGGCTTTTTTCCATGTTCCTCTCGATCACTATTGATTTCTTCTTGAAGACGAGCCTCATAAGCTTTTGTTTCCTTACGAACCATTTTCTTTTCGAATTTACGTTTATTTGCACTTGCTTTTACATGCGTAGAATCGATAAATATATGTTCAGCACTAATTAACTTTTTATCAGCTGCTTCTTTTAAAATACGGTAGAAGATTTGTTCAAATAAATCCGTATCCTTGAAACGTCTGTCATAGTTTTTACTGAAGGTTGAGAAGTGGGGAACTTTATCATGAAACCCAAAACCTAAGAACCAACGATAAGCAAGGTTTGTTTCAATTTCCTCAATAGTTTTTCGCATGGAGCGAATACCGAAGGTATATTGAATGAAAGCCATCTTTATTAATACAACAGGATCGATACTTGGGCGACCACGCTCAGATGAATACATATCTTGGACTAGTTTATAAATAAATGAAAAATCTATTGCAGCCTCAATCTTGCGAACTAAGTGATTCGCAGGAACAAGCTGGTCTAAAGTAATCATTTCTAATTGGTCTCGATTTATCTGTGTATTTTTAGTTAGCATTTCATTATCACCTCTATACTCAATAACTTAATTATACAAAAAACTGCCGGCAAAATCCGTTATCTTCTGGATTTTGTCGACAGTCTGAAATCCTCTAGTGTACTAGAGGATTCATGAATTAAGGATGCTGTATTTGATTGAGACCTGTATTGATTTTCTCAACTGCTTTCTCTGCTGAAGACTTTACATCCTCCCCGCCAATTCCCACTTCTTCAAATAACGTTTTAATCGCATCGCTTACAACAGGATAGGCTGCGGTAACTGGGCGATTCCTGGAATAGTTTTGCACTTGCTGCCAAAATATATTTTTAGGATATTGGTTAAATTCAGGGAGATCTCTGGCTACGGAGTATCTTGCAGGAATATCACCCGTTACTTTCACATATTTTTTAATCCCTTCATAACTAGTAACATATTTGATAAACTCCCAAGCTTCCTTTGGATACCCGGTTTTTGATGAGATTCCAAGTGCCCATCCACCGTTTGGAACAACTTGATTCTTTTCCATTGGCATTGGCGCAACTCCAAAATCCTCACCCAGTTTAAAATTTGGATAGTTGTGCTCCAGATCCTCTAATGACCATGAGCCAAGCACCGTCATAGCAAGCTTTCCGGTTACGAAAGGATTTGGCGGCATTTCAACAGCAGCTACTCCATATATATGATACATGTCTTGGTAAAATTGCAGGGCCTCTAACGATTCCTTCGAATCCAAAAACCCGCTTGCAGACGTTCCATTCTCATTTAAAACTCTCCCTCCGAACTGCCAGAGAAGAGGAATTTTAAAATATGCCGGAGATTCACCATCGCCAAATCCTTGTGCCGGATCAATCCCATATATACCTTTTTTCCGGTCATTTAATTTTCTAGCCATCTCGAAAACCTGATCCCAGGTTAAAGGTTTGGTGGGATCGGCAGATGGAAAACGAATTCCAGCCTCTTTGAATAAATGTTTATTGTAAAAAAGAGCAATACTGGACTCTACAATGGGAGCAAGGTAGATTTTACCTTTAAATGTTAACCCCTTTAATGTTGATGGAGGAATATCTTTAATCTTCCCCTTATTCCGCATATTTTGATCGATGGACAAAAGTGAACCTGCATTGGCATATAGAGCTAAGTTGGGACTATCTATGGCCATAATATCCGGCGGATTCCCAGCAGCAATTTGGGTCCTTAATTTTATTTCATAGTCGCTATATACAATCGAGACCATATTAATGACAATATTAGGATGAGTTGCTTCAAAATAAGACACTAATTCTTCATATGCTTTATTTTCTGCCCCGTTCCCGGAGTTCCGCCAGAACGTAAGATGGATTTGTTCTCTAGTGGCGCTTTTATTCACCATATTTTTTTCGTCTCTTGAGGAAGGATTTAAGAAGGACGCAAAAAATCCTGTGATACTTAATAGAATAATTCCAAAAATACTGATGGTTAACCATTTTTTCATCTGCATCCCCTCTTCCTGCGCTTTACAGAAATGGTTTACTCTAAAGAATTACGATATTCAACAGGTGTTTTACCAAAATGCTTTTTAAAAACGGTACTAAAATAACCCGAATTAGCGAAACCTACCAAGTTTGATACATCAATTATTTTGAGCTGTTTATCTTTTAAGAAATTCCGTGCTTTTTCCATCCGTATGTTAACAAGATAGTCGCTTAAATTCTGCCCTATTTGCTGTTTAAACGTTTCAGATAAATAAGCACTATTAATATGAAATAACTCTGATAAAAAGGTTAGTGAAATTTCATTTCCATAATGCTTGTCCAGATAATTCCGAACACTATCAACAATTAATTTCCCGTTGGAAAACCGGGCCATACGAACTTTTTCGATAATTAACTGCGCCAATTGAACAAGTTGCTCCAATACTTTACTTTGGGAATTGAGTTTCCCAATACTTTGCTGACAATTCCACATCATTTTTTGAATATCTTTCGTTTCAAGGTCGTATTTTTGCGCAAGGGAGGTTAATAAAAATAATACTATATTAGCGGCAAAGGAAAAGGACAATATGGAAAGATTCTCACTTCCTCCTAAAACCGCGTGTATATTTTCTTTGAATGCTTCAAAATTTACATTTTCAATCGCATTTGTCAATCCTCTTTCAAAACCAGGTGAGACCTCCATTATTTCCTCTTTAGCTTTAGTACCATCTATAATCTGGGATTGTGGCCCTAGTTGACTTTGACTCCAGGCAAGCAAGCTGGAAATATACCCGGTCTTAAATTCCGGAATAGCCTTAACCACATTTCCGATTCCTATGACAGTTTCTAAATCCAGAAATGTTTTGACGTTCTGCTGAATTTTGTTCACTAAGCTGCTGGTTCTATTTCTTTTCTCTTCATCTAATAAATGTAAAAAGTGAATCATATTGGAATAGCTTGGGTCGTAAAACGAATAAGTCCCTCCGTGATCTTTTGCGATTTCTTTAGATAGGATCTGAAAAGGCTGCCAAAGATCCTTTACTCTATTGGAATCCTCATTGGACTCTCTAATTTCCACTGTTACGAATTGTATTTCAACATTCTCATTAGCAATTTCCTCCAATCGAAGCTGGCGCAGTCTTTCTGCAACCGCCTTAAGATCCAGCCATTCCTCTTTTACTAAATAAAGCAAGTATTGTTCTTGAACTTCCTGCAGTTGAGTGTGAACAAGCCGTCGCATCCGACCGATTTCCATTTGATTTCTTTTTTCTTCCTCTACCTCTATACGAATTTTCCTTAACACTTCGATTAATTCATCAGGGGCAACAGGTTTTAATAGATAGTCTTTTACGCCTTCCTTTAACGACCCACGTACATATTCAAAATCAGAGTATCCTGAAAGAACGATTACTTTTACGTTAGGAAATGATTGGTGACAACGTTTTGCCAATTCAATCCCGTCCATAATCGGCATCCTCATATCTGTAATGACCACATCAATATCCATGGTTTGGAGTAGTTCCAGTGCTTCCTGCCCATTGGAAGCCTCGTCTGCAATTTGATATCCTTCTTCTTCCCAATCCACTTTCAACCGTAAGCCCTTGCGAATTTGGATCTCATCATCTACGATGATTACCTTCATCATGTATTTTCTCCTCCATCGATATTTATACATAATGTAATCTTAGTACCAACACTCTTTTCAGAATGAATCTGATAGGAAAAGTTTTGTCCATAGTAAAGCTTCAATCGGCCAATAACATTTCTTAGTCCAATACTCTTTCCCTTACTCTCTAAAACACTACTAGTTTCATTATTCTTTTCTTGATTCGATAAGTCGAGGATAAAATCATCAGACATTCCAATACCATTATCTTCTACCCCAATAAGTACTTGGTTATGACTCTTTGCGGTTTTAATATGAATTTGCGCATATTTCTTTTCGATAAAACTATATTTAACAGCATTTTCTACAAGCGGTTGTAAAATAAATTTTATGATTGGAATGTGTTTTGTTTCAGGGTCTTCTTCAATCGTAATAGAAATGGTATCCTCATATCTCAATTTTAATATCTCTGTGTAACTCCGGATATAATTGATTTCTTCACCCAAATTCACCACATTGCTTTGCGTGTTCAAGGAATATCTCATCATGCGGCCTAAGTAAATACTTACATTCATGACCTCTTTATTTTTCCCTTGAAGGGCTAATCCCCCAATGACTTCAAGCGTGTTGTTCAAGAAATGGGGATTGATTTGTAATAATAAGGCTTTATATTCCGCATCCTTCCGGCGCAGATTTGCTTTATACTCGTTTTCAATCAGATTCTTTAATTGATCAATGGTATGGCCGAACACGTTAATGACATATCCAACTTCGTGTTTAGAAGATTTAATAGTCGGCATGATGCGTTTAGCACCGGAAAAGTCTCCATGTTCAAGAAACCCCATTGCCTTCGCAAGTTTTCCTAACGGACCGACGATATTGGACGAAAATAAGTAAGATGCCACAATGGTTAAAATAAATACTATTACGTTAATCAAGAAAAGTTTATGTTGTAAGCGGGTAACTTTGGAAAATAAATCAGCCTGATTTACATCACTAATAAGAACCCAATCACCCACTGATTGCTTTTGATAAAAAACGAGATACTTCTGATGATTATATTCCGTTTTTATCAAACCTTTTTTAACTTTGCCATTTTTGATTTGGTCTAGACTCTGTGATAAGACCTTTTTAGGAATCTGAATCCGCCCATTTAATACGTTCTCCCCTTGTTGATCGATCAAGTAGGCATGACCATTTTTACCAATGGTGATTTTATTGATAGCAGTTTCAAGTAAAGAGGAAGGAAAATTAACCTTGATAATTCCATAGGAAATAAGTGTATTCATATCAAATAGCGGCAAAATATAGCTATTGATGGGACCAGGTGTCTGCTGGTAAGAATCCAGATGAGTCTTCACAAACCTTTTATCTTTCTCAGTAAAATCTTTATACCAATCCATTTTCTGAAGCGAAGGATTATTTCCCCAAGTTCCAGTGCCATCATTGAGAAACACGGAAACCGACATCGAATTAGAATTGTTAGCCAGCATGGATGATAACAGCGTTTTCAGTTGATTTTTCATTAACAAACGTTGTTCTATTGGTATTCCAGAATACTCCTTTTCAAACTTTATCCATTGTTGTGTGGTTTGATTAACCAGCACCTGTTTTCCCAAATCTTCAGCCTGACTAGTAATCGAATTAATATAGAGTGAATATTGATCCATTGCCTCTACGGTTAAATCCTGGGTCTGCTTTTGAATTATCGAGGTAAACCAATTTGGGATAATAAGTGATAAGATTATAAAAGGAATGGTTAACAAACAAGTAAAAATAATAAACAAGCGATTACGTAAAGAATAAAACATGTAACCCTCCTAGATTGCAAGAAAGCCCTTACAGTTTTAAGTAATAAAAATTGAATAATTTTAAATCGGTAACTTTTCAGTTATCGTTATCACATTTACAAATATTAATCCCCTGATAAATCTTCGTCTGATTAACTTTACAATTCATATCGACACATCCTAGATTACTATCATTTAAATATTTATTATAAAAAAACTATTATTTATTTTAGCATTTCCCTTACAATCTTACCATGTGATATTGATATGAATTGGTTATCACTCCGGGAGTGTATCCGCCATTTTCTGTCGTTTTTTATCATCACTTAAATTAACTTCCTGTTCGTTCGTATGACTTACTTCCAAAACAATTTCAATTCGTTCTATTAAACTCTTAGGTTTATTCCACACATAAAGCTTGTATTTCAATATCGCCCCTTTATTATTTTTCCACATTTTCATGCTCAAACTATTTAAAATCAAGCGTTTTTACTATATGATTTAATTTTAAAGCGAATACTAAAATAGTTACATCAACCCAACCTAAATATCCCCATAAAACGGAATAATTTCAACTGTATGAGACAAAATATAGTTATAAAAATAATAGGTTCTTTCCCCTATTCATTTCAAATTAAGATAGTGCGGATGAATCTCTTTCTGAAATTTATTTACCCTCTAAAAGGACCATATCGAACTGCATTCTCCCCAATTGGTATCATTAGAAAATAAGTATTTACAATTTTGAAAGATAAAAAAAGCCTAATCCCTTTGAACTGCCCCGTAAATGTTAGACACCATTCTAACGTTTACGGGGGTTTTTTATGGCCAAATTTACAGCTGAATAAGATCAATATGTTCAATATGACTATCTATATTTTTAAAATTCATTTCATCAATTATCTTATTCAACCCATCTACATCTTTATTTTTAATACAGTCAATACAATCGATATAGTGAGTACTCTCAAAGGTATATTTATGATATGCTTCTGGGTTATCAATATAACAAATCGCACGTTCATCCATTGTATGTTTAATTCCATTCTCCGGAATCGTTGCAAAATTGTTACCATAAAGTGATCCTATTCTATCTAGTTTTTCAGGTATTGGATTCTCTTTTGATATAGAAATAATAGACTGAGTTTTATCTAACCCAGGGAATTCAGGCCAATTAACAGGTGGCCAATCTCCCCAATTTGTGTAATCACTATTATGTGATAAAAACTTCTCATCGTTTAAAACATTAAAGTCGATTTTTTGTTCCGAAGTTAACCTGTTGAAGTTTTCCTTCATTATTTCAATTTCCTCTGAATTCGATAACGTTTCATCACACCAAACATTTTCTCTAAGATATTTATTGAAGTTGTCTTGAACTTCTTTTCCTGTACCTTCAAAGGAATCACAAACATACTTTTCCAATTTGGCATCCAAAGTACTTTCGTATTTACCCGTACCCTTAACTGCCCCCGCAACACTTTCCCCATGTATTTCGTCTATTGAAATCGTGTGAGTATTTCCACTAGGTATATGTACCTTGCCAACATTATCCCCACTTGCCATTGGTAATGCATATTTTCTTGGGGGTATGATTTCTTCTTCTTTTAGAAGCCTCTTAGCTTCTAGTTTAACTTTTCCTTCATTAAAGGACAACACGTTGGCTCTATCACTGATCGCTTCAGAAGAACTCTTTATCCGAGATATTGTTGATGGATCCGTCTTTCTTACCAGTTGAATGACATTAGAGTTTTCTTGCCGGGCTACCTCTTTAACTCCTGTTTCAACCCCGACCTCTGCCATTTTATCGCCAAAGCGCGCGAGCTTTATGGTACCACTAAGCTTTGATAAGCTGCCTAACCCCGGCAACATGTCTAGCCCTCCGAAGGCTCCACGTAGTGCTCGTTCACCTGTTCCCAATTTGCGTCCAGAGATCAGGTCTTTTCCGCTCACAGCTGCACCGATATCCAACGCACCGCTCGTTACCCCAACAACACCTAACAACGCTAGGCCGACAGGGGGACAGAAGGCAGTAACAACAGCACCAACAATTGTGCCTCCTGCTAACCACATTTGCGTTTGAAATTCTTTGTGATCTTGCCGATCTCGTATAGATTCATACTGAAAAGCTTCTTTATGGAGAGCAACTTGCTCGTAATCTTCTAGAGAAAAGTTTTGGCGGGATTTCTCCTTTACTTTTTGGTATTCCTCTTTCATTCGCTCTGAATAGAAGTTATCGCCATTAAATAAATCGTCAATATTGACCTCTGTTTTAGGCACTTCTATTGAGTGAGACTCGCTATATCCCTCATAGACAATCTTTGTTTCTGTGGCGCCAATTCGATTCGTTGTGGTGTAAGTGGAAATATCCAAGTCTCTCATTGCCTCTACAAAGGCGTCTATCTCTTCGTAGAACGGCTCGTCAATTGTGCGGTCGACAATGTCCCCTACCTTCCCAGTGAAGGAATGCAGAACTTCAAAGTCCTCATACAGATTTTGATATTTGCTATCTAGACTCTCGTGCTGAAAAGAAATGACCCCATCATGATCATATTTCCTGATCGCCTCTTTGGCATTATCCAGATTGTCACTTATATCTTTTAAACTATCAATCATGCCTTTACCCCAGCGGCCAAGACCAATCAAATCCCCAATCCCATCACGCATCTTCTTCCAGTCTGATGGGATATATTTTACATCCATGTGCTAAAAATCCCCCTAGTTTATCTAGATTTAGATATTTCAAATTTTCATTTGTTTAAATATGTAAATCAAAACACCCGTAACATATTGTAAACAATATTCCATTAGGTAAATATAGGGATTTTTTACTAATAACGTTAAATTGCAAAAAAATAGCCCTTTTCAAAGGCTTAATCCAAGCGTTACAACCGAAATTAAGTTGCTATCGGTACCAATTGTAAATAGCGACAAGGGCTTCATAGCCTGGTTTCTTAAGGGATTTTGACATACTAAAGGGAATATCTTTTAACAGCGGTTTTATGGGAGCTTCAAAAAGAAGGATATACAAATAAAGATATTTATAATCTTAAAATAGATTATAATTTTAATAAAGGTGGCGCTATTCCATATGATGTAGAAGTCACTTTTCAAAAAGATAAGAGTAGATATTATTTTTATTCTTGGGAAACCAGCGCTCAGAAAAAAATCATTCGACATGGTTTTGGAGCTAATTAATCGTAGCACAGAATCTTTTTCTACACCTTATTGAGTATATTTTGTTCGTTCCACTCATCTATAAACTAATTCCATCCTGCAAGAAGTTATATAAGATGTGCAATTAGCACTATATTAATAGGAAACAGAGGATAATTATGGTATAATAATAGAGTACAGTTACAAGGTAAGATGGGCAGCGACCACTTCCTCATGAGAGGAGGTGACAGCTGATGACAGTATACGAATCACTAATGTTTGCAGTTTCATTCGCAGGCTTAATCGTATCAGTATTCATAGCAGTTATTTCTTTAACAAAAAGAAAATAACCCTCCCTTAATATAATACCTTGACCAAAGGTTGGAGGATTATTTCTTCACCGGGTCGCTGCACTTCTAGCAGTGTAGCTTGTATGTCAGGGATGCCAGTTACAGCTGGTGTCCCTTTTTAACGTTTGCTGTATATCTTTATTATATGCATATCCAATTTGATTGTAAAGGTAAACACCAATTCTTGGGGTAAAAAAAATAACCCACCCTTGCCACGCCAATGTAAGGTAATGATTGCAAAAAAAATAGCCTTTCTCAAAGGCTTTATCCAAATCGCTAATCTAATGTATCTACAATCTCTTTGATCACATTCTTTCTCCGGCCATTTTGGTATTCCAGTAAAAAATCTAAATATACAATCTCTATGAGGTGTTCCACTTGAAGTGAATGTTTTGGGGCAAATACAGCAAGGTCTCGTAACAAAACTTCTGATCGGTACACGTCCTCTCGATGGATTTTGGTGCTGACAGTGGTTTTACTTTTTGCAGGGAATAGAGGTGTATTATTCACGACAAGAATCTCTTGTTTCCTTACGATTAAACGGTTATAGATGCCGCCAACATTGGAATCATGTTTACGGACTTGGTCAATAAAAGAACAGAAGGTATGGTTCACTAGTTCACTTTGAGTATATGTTTCGTCCTCATCACGTAAATTTGTAACATCATCACATAATGTTTCCGCTCGGAGATACAAGTCATTAGGGACAGAGACATGAAACAAAAATGTTTTCGGCTTAAACAGTGAATTAAGAGCACGCCTAAAAGGGTTTTTAACTTCCTCTAAAAGAGCTAATTCTTCCGATAATAAATCATACTGGCTATATTTAATGGTGCTCATCATTAAACACCCCTTAGGACACGTTAATTTCATTCATTAAGATACGATGTGCAGCTTGACGAATGCTACGCATCCCCCAATCCACTTTTAGCTGAATGATCTTATCGTAAACTTCTTTTGGAAGTTTAGTAGATACATAGAGGGCAGTATCTTTATAAGGAATAGAACGAGCGTATTTCATATAATTCCGTTCAACAGCAACAGAAAACAACATATCTAAATAGGGATGTATGTCACCTTGGTATCCATTCTGGAAGCTTAGTTTGGCTATAACGATTTTTTCCTCTTCTGTTACAGGGACCTTGATTTGAATTCTTTTATCCTTTCTCTTTTTTCGAGGCTTTTCCTCATGCTGGGGAAGATAAGCAGGCTTGACTCTTTTATCGAACATTGGAGTAAAGATATTATTCATCAATACGTATCACCCTTCCTCATGTGTTTCTTAAAGCAAACATAGTTTCAAATTCATTTGCACTTATCGAGATACTACCAGACGTATTCAATTTAATGATTTTCCGTTTGGATCGTTGCTCTACCCGCTTCATTTCAGCCATAATGAGGTCTTTGCAATAACCCGAGAAGTTCTCTGACTGACTAAGCGCAAAGTCGAGCAATTGTTTCTCTAACTCTTCGGTAACGTTAAAAGATACACTTTTTCGAATCCTATGGTCATTCAATTTATCTTTTCCCCTTTTTGGTGTCAGACCTGATTTTTATAAACTATATGGGGCAGGAAAATGAGATATGACTCATAAAAGAAAATTTAAAACTCAAATAGCCAACTCAAAAAACCCAACAAAGGGATAGTGAGAATACAGATTCAGTCTCACTTTTTTTGATGGGTTCTCCTAATCAGAATAAGTGGTTGTTCCGCTATAAAGAGGGATTTATAAAAAAAGTTTTTAAAGTAAGAAACAAAGGATGACACAAAGAAAAAAGCACTAATGTGCTTCACTTAAATTGAAAATTTCATCAATATCTTCTAATACCTTATTAAGCATATTCAACTGACCATTGTAAAATCCGTCATGATAGCTCATAGGAGCTTTTTCACTAGTAAAAGAATTATTATCAATGGCTATTTCCTTTCTCATTTTGAGCTTTTCAACTAGTTTATTTACTTTGCTTTTTCTAAACGTTTCAGCCACATTAACCACTCCTTTTATGGTTAGAGTGGGCAAAAGTTACAATATGTATACATGGTGGAACATGCATCCATTGAGGATTATAATCAGTGAAGGTATTCGTAATCAGCAACCAATTAATCCGGATACCCAAAAAATTAATAATAACATGATAACTTCAGTTTTCAAGATGGCTATATCACCAAAATCGGTTGAAATCTATATTAGGATCATACTGTTTAAGTACTTTTATAATTCTTCTTGCTACTTGAATAGAAGGCAATTTTTCTTTATCATTTGCTAATTTACTAATATACCCTTGACTAACTTTTGCTTTAGATGCTAACCAACTTTGTTTAATATCATGCTTATCTAAGTATCTTCCAAACTTGGTCTTTGTAGTAGTAAGGCCAAACACGTTCTTCACTCTCCAGTTCTAAGCACTTTTCTTTTGTATTCATCTTTGACAGAATTTCCGAAGTTTAAACAAAAGAAAAAACCAAGCAAAAAGAAATAATATTCCTGGGAGGAATCTTTATTTTCGTATGAAAGTTCCTAAGATTACTAGGTTCATAGGCTGATAAGTTTATCTGTCCTTCAGAATCAGTAAAAAGCCCCACGTTCTTTTAAAAAAATCACCGGCATATAGTTTTGCAAACACTTGGCAAAGCTTATATGCCAAGTGTTTGCAGGGTTAATTCTAAAAAAATGAAAAAAGAAATTGATGCGGAATAGAGGGGTTCTCTAGATGTTGCTTTAAAATAAAGTTTGATCAAATTGATACTAATAACCTTGGTAAACGAACATAGAAAAGAGCGTGTTTTGGAAAAAAGATTGATCAAAACACGCTCTTAATATTTTTAATTGACTCATTCTTTTATAAAAAAGTTTGATCATTTCCTCTCTATGTTACTCTACAATCGCGCCCGATCGTAATATAAGTTTAACCAGTTTTTACTGGTTGAACTTTTTTTAATTGGTTTTATTATAGCGGTAGTCGGAGTAGAACGTAGCGCCCGTGGGACTCGATCCCGTCCGCAAAACTGTTCACTCCCTACTTGTATAAGCATGTTTCAGGCTGGTTGGGACAAAGATCCCGTTTAACAAGCGAACCTATGATAGTACAAGGAAGCTCTAGGGACAACCGACTAATCTTAATTTCTAAGGAGGAGATGATCATGAATCCAGTAGTAGGTCTGGATGTTTCTAAAGGTGAAAGTCAGGTACAAGCATTCTTGGATAAGAGTCAACCTTTTCGTAAAAGTTTTAGTGTAAAGCATACTGTTGAGGGTTTTGAGTATCTATTAGGATTCTTAAAAGAGATTGAAAGAGTAGCTGATGGTGAGAAACCTTCGGTTATCTTAGAATCAACAGGGCATTACCACTCTCCTGTTATTCAATTTTTGGAGGAACAACAATATGTTTATATTATTGTGAACCCCCTTATCTCTCATCGAGCAAGGAGTACAAATTTAAGAAAAGTAAAAACAGACGCTGTCGATGCCTATCATCTATGCGAACTATTCTATAAAGAAGAAGTTGAGCCGTATAAGAAAAGAGGTCTTCAACTTTTAAACCTTCGTAATCTTACAAGACAACAAGAGATAATTACGGGTATCTCTACACAGACCAAGGTACAACTGCTAACAGTGCTAGATCAGGTATTTCCTGAATTTAGAGGTGTCTTTGGTGATTTATATTCAAAAGTATCTTTACAGACTCTTTCCCTATTTCCTACTTCTGAACAGGTACTAAAAACTACCGAATCTGTATTAACCGACAAGATTGCATCGTTATGTACTAGGCGTTCTGAAAAGTGGGCAAAAGAAAAAGCACAAAAGCTTATTGAAGCAGCATTACGAAATCCATTTCAAAATAACTTGTATGATAGTCATATTTTTAACCTAAAGATGTTAATCACCATCGTTCTTCAATATCAAGAGCATCTATCACAACTAGAAGCAGAAATAGATACCCTCGCTAAAGAAATTGAAGAATATAAGATTATCCAGTCTATTCCTGGTATCGGAGAAAAGATTGCGGCAACAATCATTTCTGAAATAGGAGAAATAGATCGGTTTAATCACCCGAAAAAGTTAGTTGCCTTTGCGGGAATAGATCCTAGCGTTTACTCTTCTGGAAGATTTACAGCAACCAAAAATCGTATAACAAAAAGAGGATCTAGAAGGTTAAGGCAGGCATTATATATGGCTGTATACTGTGGAATTCGAGATGCCCGAAAACAGAAGACAAGTGATACCGTTATTCCTCGAAATAAAAAATTAAGAGAGTTTTACGATAAAAAACGCGACGAGGGTAAACCCTGATTATTGCATAGGAATTGAGCCACATGTGCGGAGTTTTGAGCCGGTCAGTGCGGAAGAGTGAGCCACCATCTGCGGAGTTAGAGCTGGCACGATAAAACAAATAACCTCTTGTATAATAAAAAATGCATGCAAAAATGCATGACAATATTATACAGGAGGTTTTTTTGTGGTTAATTGTGTATATAGTCAATCAAAAATCCACCACATAGTCATTGAATTTTTCTCTATCCAGAAAATCCCAACGACGAATATATCCTGTATAACAATATAACTCAAAACACATTACATGGAGTGGCAGCCAAGCCTATCATGCCCACAGGCCATGTTGCCTTTAAGGCAACACTCTCAAGCCTTAAAGGCAAGTCGGCACTACACAAGTGCATATAATCTTCATGGCCTCGTATTATAATTCGTTACTGTAGCTAGTGGCTCTCTCTCCGCATTCACTGGCTCTGTCGTCCGCAAACAATGGCTCAAAACTCCGCACCCCCGGCTCATTCTGTCCGCAATACTCAAACCCTATAGAGTAGCACTTATCGCTTGTGTTAATAAGCTTTTACACTTGATTTATGCGCTTTTAAAGAACAAGACATTTTTCCAAGAATTGGATTAAAAACTATATTTAACATTACAAAACAAAACCTTCCAATTTTGAAAATATGGAAGGTTATTTGGCATACTCATTTTTAGTATATCATCTATATTTTAATTTTTTCATTGAAAAATGTTGACAACTATTAGCTGGTTTTGTTGAAGATCAAGATTATCTATTCAGAGGTAAAATGTTAAATGAAGGAATATTTTGTATTTGATAATTTAATATTGAGCCACTTTTAAATGGTTCGATCACATAAAAAATGAGCCACCCGATTTCCAATTTTAATAACCTCTCTTATGATTGAAAGTGACCACTTATCAATTGAAGAGAGGAAAAAAGGATGATCGATATGGCTCAATTTCATAATATCAAATTTTTGAAAGAGGTAGAAGGACTGTCTCAGCGACAGATTGCCAAGAAACTTGGTATTTCAAGAAATACTGTAAGTAAATATCTTAAACAAAACGAACCGCCAACAACAATTAATAGGCAAAAGGTTTATGGAAAAAAGGAAAGTTCAGATGAAATCAAACGTGTCCTTCCTATCATAGATCAATGGCTTGAAGAGGATTTTAAGCGATGGGGAAAACAAAAACACACAGCTGCCCGGATCTTTAGAAGATTAGAAGATGAATATCAATTTAAAGGGTCAGAATCAAATCTTCGTAAGGTTGTCGCAAAACGCAAAAAGAAGCTTCAGGAAATCTTCATTCCTCTTGATTTTCAACTCGGCCACCAATTCCAATTCGACTGGGGAGAGGCGGATATATTTCTACAGGGTCGAATTCAACGTGTTTACCTCTTTTGTATTCAGCTTTCTGCTAGTCGAGTACGATTTGTGAGAGCCTACCTCCATCTCAAACAAGAGGCTTTTCTTGATGGTTTTGTCCATGAGTTTGAGTTTTTTGGTGGAGTTCCAACTGAAGGTCTTTTTGATAATTTAAAAACAGCTGTGGAAAAAATTCTCCAAGGTAGAGATCGATTAGAACAGGAAGCATTCCTTGCCTTACAAGCTCACTATTTGTTTAAAGCAGAATTTTGTAATGTACGCTCAGGGAATGAAAAGGGGCGTGTCGAAGGCACTGTTGGATACATACGAAGAAACGCTTTCGTTCCATTACCAAATGTCCAATCAATGGATGAATTAAATGATTATCTATTGGAATGGTGTTTAAAAGAAGCCGAACAAAGAACTGTTCCTTACACAAAAGAAACTGTAGCCCAGATGTGGGAAAAAGAAAAAGAATACTTTCACCCACTCCCAGAAAAAAGATTTGAAGCTTGTAAACTCGTTTCCTGCCGAGTGGATAAAACATCACTGGTTACGATTGAGACCAATAAGTATTCTGTGCCGTGTCGTTTTGTTGGACAAACGGTATGGGCAAAAATTTTTGTCGACCGTTTGATCGTTGTGGCTCAAAATGAAGTGATCGCTGAACATTCCCGTTCCTATGAACAGAATCAAATGTTTACAATTTTAGATCATTATTTAGAAATATTGGTTAAAAAACCACGTGCAGTACGAGATGCACATGCATTTCAATCATCTGATATTCCAGAAGTGTTCAGGCGTTTCCATCGAAAGATGAGAGAACAAGAAGGAGCCATAGGTGATCGGAAATTTGTTCGACTCCTCCTCCTTCATCGAGAAATTGGTATGGAGAAATTAACACAGGCACTTCTAGAAGCTGAAAAGACGCAAGTCTTTAGGTATGAAGTAGTCCATGAAAAAATCCAAAGGCTCACCAATAACAGTTTCATGTTTGAAAATCTTTCAAGAGAAAAAACGCCAACTAATCTACTAGACTATAAAATTCAAAAGTCTAGCATAGCACAATATGGACAATTAACTGGGGGTCAGATGAAATGAATACAGAATTATTATTAGACCATATGACAAAGCAATTAAGGATTCCTACAATCGCTAAACAGTATCGCTCTCTAGCGAGAGAAGCCGAAGAAAGAAATCTCAGCTATGAAGAATTCTTATTGGCATTATTAGAAGCAGAGGTTCAAACTAGGGAAGAAAACCAAAAACAGAGACGCCTTATGCAAGCTTCTTTTCCTATTCAAAAAACGTTAAACACTTATGACTTTAGTTTAATGCCGAGCTTAAATCGGAACCGTTTCATCACTCTTGCCAAAGGAGAATTCGTTGAGAAAAAGGAGAATATTATTTTTCTTGGGAATAGTGGCACTGGGAAAACACATTTAGCTATTAGCCTTGGAATAGAAATGATTCAGAACGGCTATAAAACAAAATTTATTACCGCTTCTGCGTTGGTAGATGAACTCTTGATGGCTCATGAAGAGCATAAAATTGGGGCATTAGAAAAAAAGTGGCTCAAATTCGATGTGATCATTATTGATGAATTAGGGTACGTCCCCTTCACAAAAATGGGAGCAGAACTTTTATTTCAATTCTTTTCTAGCAGATATGAACGGGCAAGCGTGATCATTACTAGCAATCTTGAATTTACGGAATGGACAACCGTATTTGGTGATGAAAAAATGACGGCAGCATTATTGGACCGTTTAACGCATCGGTCACACATCCACCTTCTAAATGGTGAATCATATCGATTTCGTCAAAGTATGAAGCAAAAAGAAGTCGGGGAAGGGTAACCGAAGCCGCGAGGTGTTTGGGGTTTTGGCCCCTCCCCGGGGCCAAAACCCCAAACACCTAATTACTCCCATTAATGGGAGTTGAAACTCATTAAGTGGCTCACTTTTGAAGTGATCGCTCTGGCTCAAATTAATATTGACAAAAACATATTTCTATCCCTTATCGAAATGAATCCCTACAAGCACATTATGAGGAGTGAATATTTTGAGGAATATATTTGTAAAAACAATTGCAATTATTTTTTCGCTACTTATCATTATTCCTCTTGGACTTTATGGATATATAAGTTATCAGCTTCATTCTTTAAAAAATGATACTTATGAATACTTATCGAAAAAATATGATAAAAGCCAAATTCAGAAAATAGAAACTAACCTTACGATAGCCAGTTATCATTACTCAGCTTTTGTGACCTTTAAAGATGAACCTGAACATATTTATGAGTATATACGTGTTGACGGAAAAATTAGACAGGGTTCTCCTTTTCCTAATGAAAAAGAAGCTCCAAAATACAAATATTTAGAACCAAATAAAGATTAGTTGAACATAAAATAAAGAAACACTATTTATGATGGTTTCCTTTAATTCTTCTTATTTATCAACATTAAAGTTTAACACAGCCTTATTATAAGGGTAATGAGTAGATTTGAGGTATTTTCTTATTCAGGTAAAGGGTAGCATTTAATTTAATATACAAAATGCTGGCAATAGCAGCCATCTTTAAGAATGGCGCCCGATAGTTAAATAAAATATCGATGAAAAAATACAAATATTTAATCTTTCATACCATATATATCTTCAAAGTTTTTTAACCAGTTTTGATAATCTCTTTTTACTTCTTCGGCTGTTTTACCCTCCAGAGAATAGCCTAAGCCAACACCTGAGTTACTTTTATACACAGGGTATGAAGTGCCACCAATAACCTTACCATTCAACACCCAAACATTTACAAGTATGTCACCTGAAAAATCACCTTCATTTTTAAAAACTTTGTTTAGAGGATGTTTTTTAACATTAAAGGTTTCTGCATCAATTTGTTTATCAATATATTTGTCGGGGGTTATGCTTTGAACAGCCCACATATCTCTATAGGGTTTACTCTGTAATTTATCCTTTGTGAATGTAATAGATGACCTCTTTCTATAAGTAACAATTTCATAACCCTTATTCTCTAAATAAACCTTCGCAATTTTGCCATTAGTACTTAATTTGGAGTTCGTATTATCGTTACATCCAGTAAGGATTTGAATTAAAAAAAACATTAATATTATTGGAATAACCATCTTCAAAAAGCTCCCCCCTTAATTAAACTCTACTGCTTTGTTAATGGAACAAGAAATGCGACAGCTCATATTGAACAATCTGGCCCGATTGTTGAATAATAATCAATTAAATTTTAAATTTCTTGAAACAATTACAACTATCTTGTATTATAGTTCTATGATTATTGAACAAAAAGATAAAGATGCAATTCGAGTGGCTATTTTTAAGGCGTTAGCTGATGAGACTCGTTTGGAAATGTTGCGAATGTTAAAGGAAGTCGGTAAAGAAATGAGTTGCGGAGAGATAGGTGAAAAAGTAAACATTGCAAAATCTACAGCTTCTTACCATTTTAAAATTCTACGTGAAGCTGGTCTGACTTCCACAAGGAAAGAAGCACAAAACAAATTTGTGCAACTTAGATTAGATACTTTTAATGAATATTTACCTGGTTTCCTAGATTCTTTATAGAATCTAGGAAAAAAATTACCCATTAGTTCAAGAGTATTAAAACTAATAAACAAAGGAGATGTTTAAAATGAAAAAAGTGTCACTTCTATTTTTCTTAGTTATGTTTGTAATTGGGACGGATACCTTTTTAATTTCGCCTTTACTTCCTACTTTGAGGCATAACTATCATGTTTCAATCGATATTTCTGGATTCCTGGTGAGTGCCTATGCGTTAGGCTACGCTATTTTTGCGTTTATTGCAGGTCCAATTTCCGACCGTTTTGACCGAAAACGTATCATGATTATCGGATTAATTGCATTTGCCATTTCTACTTTTTTATGCGGAATAGCTACTAATTTCACAACCATGATTATTTTTCGATTTTTAGCAGGTGTAAGTGCCTCTTTTGTAACCCCACAAGTTTGGGCATCTATTCCTGTTTTAGTGGAGAAGAAAAACATTGTAAAATCGATGGGGTATGCTACGACTGGTCTATCTATTTCTCAAATGCTTGGAATCCCAATTGCAAGTTACTTAGCTGCACTTTCATGGCATACACCATTCTATGTGATTTCTGTTTGTGCCATCTTATTAATGATTAGCATTGTACTTGCTCTTCCTTCGCTGCCTTCAAGAATCGACAAAACGCAAAAGAGAGCATCTATCCTACAATCTTATTTTGATTTGTTTAAATCATCTAAAGCTTTTCCTTACTTATTTGCGTATTTTATTTTCCAAACCGGTAACTTTGAAGCCTTCTCATTCATAGGCTCATGGTTTACATCTGATTTCTCTCTAAGAGTAGCTTCCGTTGGGACGGCTATGATTGCATTAGGAATAGGAAATACCTTTGGTTCACTATTCGGAAGTCATCTGGTCAAAAAAATCGGCCAATCTAGATCATTGCTTCTTTCACTCATCGTGTTAATTATTCTGTATGCGGCTTTACCATTTTCGAAATCCCTTGTTATCGCAGAATTTATTCTAGGTGTCATCTTTTTAATTGGTGGATTTGTCTTTCCTGTATTCATGAGTACCTTTCAAAGCCTGACAACCACTGCACGGGGTACAGTTTCAGCCGTTTCTAATGCGGCCATGTACTGTGGCACAACTCTTGGTGGGGCGGTCGGCGGTCTATTATTTGCCCGATTCACTGGATTTTTGGGAATAGCCTACTTTACGGTAATTATGTACATTTTATCACTGATGATTTATACCAGTACTGGGATTTTTAGAAGTCAAAAGGTTATTGCACAAGCTCCAGAAAAAGTTCAAAAAGGATGATACCGGCATAAATAGTGGTTCAAAACTTATAAAACCGGTTCTCAAAAAATATGTGACAATAAAAATGGCTTGCAACCAGACAACGGTTTCCAAGCCATTTTCCCTTTACATAAAGAAATAGCACAATTCTTTTTAAAGAATCGCGCCCGATAGTTGAACAAGAGAAAATAGATGAATACTTTGATTGTTTTCATTTTTTCAATCCTCTTCCTCCTAACCCTTGTTCAATCCTTTTTCTATCAACTTCTTCTACCCAATCGTAGTATTTCTCATAAAGTGGACGTATTCGTTCTGCTTCACGGGCTATAACTTCGCACCCTCGGTCATCGTAGACAAAGAAAATAATATCTTTTGTGATGTTCACTAAGAAAACATCGGGATAATCGATGGAGTACCCTCCGAACTTTGGTTTCAATGGAAAATCTTCATTACTCGCTGCCTTAATTAATTCATTCACACGTATGTCTCCTCGCTTACACAGCAAGGAAAATTGTTGCAGCTCGAATTCTTCTGCTTCGTCCAACTCGAACGGATAAGGGTACGTTTTCACCTGAATTCGATTCAAATTATTTTTACACTTCAGAAACGGCTGGTATACCTTTAGTTTTCTAGTATGTTTCTCTTTTGTCTTGTGCTTATAAACATTCGTTACGAAGAACAAGTCGTCATTTTGCTCAAACAACTCATTGAAAATTGTTGAGGTTTGCTTATATACAAGTCGAAAACGATCAAGATTGAGATCATCATTATCTTTGAATTGATAAATTTCCCCACCAAGTGAAAAGTGGATGCCAATGTCCCATTGATAATAAATGCTTGGGATTAATTCGACAGTTGGAAACCTCCCCTTAAGATAGTCCATCATGTTCATTTACTCATTCTCGCTTTCATTTACATCGAATTCACAGTATCCGAAAAAGGTGTCTACATAAATAATCGATTTGATATAAATTATAGCTTCAACTCCCTCAGTTAATTGAAGAAGAAAAACGGGATCGCTGCAACCACTCTGTTATTGAATATAAGCGCCCTATTCTTGAATAATCAACATAAATTCTATTAGCTAATATCGGGTCTTGGAACCGTAGGTAAAATAACCTCAACCGTGGTCCCCTCATTTAGTTTACTAGAGATCTTTAGTACCCCATCATGGTTTTCAATAATTTTATAGCTTGTCATTAATCCTAAACCTGTTCCTTTTTCTTTTGTTGTGTAAAAAGGCTCACCAATTTTTGGAAGTCTGTCTTCTGGAATACCGAGGCCTTGATCAATAAAGCAAATGGATACTTTATTTTTTTCCTTGAGCTTTACCTTTACATCAATCATTCCGCCATTTGGCATCGCTTCAATGGCATTCTTCAAAATATTTATAAACACTTGTTTTAATTGATTTTCTTCACACACAATCATAGGAATATCTGATTCAAATTCTACAAAGACTTGAACATTGTTCATAATAGCTTGCGTGTTGATAAGAGTCACAACGTCTTTTATTAAACTTTTTATTTCTTTGTCTTTAAATTCAACAGCAGTTGGTTTTGCTAATATTAAGAACTCACCAATAATAAGATTAATGCGCTCTAACTCCGATAATACGAGATTAAAATACTCTTCTTCACTAGTATACTTGGCTTTGAATAACTGAACAAAGCCTTTAATGGACGTAAGAGGATTCCGAATTTCATGAGCAATCCCTGCAGCCATTTGTCCTACAAGCGCCAGTTTTTCTGATTTTTGAAGGAGACCTTCAGTTTCCTCCTTTTTATTGGTAATATCTTTAAAAACTGATAAGATGGCATCTTTACCCTCAAATATAAACAATCGACTAGAGACTTCAACAAAAATTGTTTTTTTGTCCAGACGTACTAGCTTTTGCTCCACACTATTAGTTGCCTTTTTTTCTTTAACAAGTTGTTCCAACCGTTTGATTGCTAATTCTTGATAATTAGGATTAATAAACTGAAAAATAGATTTACCCAGAATATCCTCTTTCTTTTGAGCGCCAAGCATAGTTTTTCCAGCCTCGTTTATATAAAGGATGATATCTTGATAGGAGATGATAATGGAATCCGGTATAGTTTCAATAAATTGTTTATAATTCTTTTGGCTTTCGTTCATTCTCTCCATATAAAATATCATTTTGTCATATTGTCTACCTATAAACCAAGCTATGATGACTGCTATTAATAAATCAATAATAATTCCCCTGTTTGAAAATTCACGTAAAAAAAGTACTTGAATTAATTCAAAAATAATTGTAATACTTATAAAAGCAATTAGGCCTTTTTTTTTCATATAAATTCCTCTGAAGTTCTATTTTTATCAATATCTACCTACACAAAACCTTCCAATAAGAATTTTTTACGGAAGTTATTGATACGAACTTTTTTAGTATATCATGTATGTATACTTAAGTTTTTATTATCGCTATTCAGTTTAAGTAGAAATCTTCACAAATTCCATTCTACATTTTAAAATAAATATCCAATAGCATTGAAAATGTTCCTCAACAATCTGGCCCTTTAACGGAACAATTCTATTGTCATTTAAAAGTTGCTGAATCCACTTTTCAACTTCAGATGTATTTTTCCTTTTCACTATAAAAACACCCCTTAAGATAACCATATCCAAAGGGGTAAAACGGTACATCTTTCTTTTAAATCTACTTTAGAGAGGGATATTTTCTCGTTTATCATTTCATTTAAAAATAGGACTAAGGAGATAATCTCTACTCCTTAAAAATAATGCTCGTTCACTACTTTAAGGTAGTCCAGTTCGGGTTGATTCGAATATGGAATTGCAAATCCTTTCTCCTCAAAAAAAGGCTTCGGAATCGATTTACGTCCCCCGTATTTTTGATCGTCCCAAAATAAAAGGATATAGGCAGCATCCAATAAAAAGCATTCATCTGTTGTGACAAAGCGAACTAAAGCAAAACAAATTCCTTGATGCTTAAGGACCTGTCGCATGTGGTCAATTTGATTTTGATGGAAATTGGAAAGAGGGATAGAAGTCTTATTTCTTGTTTCTTTGGCTTCAAAATCAATATGTTTCCCTTTGAAAATGCCAGTGTAGTCAGAATATGAGGATTGTTTAAAATATGCTTCGCGGATCGTAGCAGCACTTCTTTTTGGATATTCTACCTTAACAATCTGAATAGGAGTCGGCTTTTTATGGATCACTGCACATTTAGCCACTTCGTTATAGTAACTGTTGGTGCGGTTTAAAATGTCCTCTAATCCCATCCCCCTGTTAGAGTAGCATATGCCTTCTTTTGAGGATGCGTTTGAACCTGTTCCTTTTGGATAATAAACCACCAGATTTCCCCCTTAAGATTTTCTTATGATTAATACTATCCATATGCTAGATTCCGCAATAATAGAATAAGTATAAACGATACAGATAAAGGGAATATAATCATTAAAGAACAAGTTTTCCCCCAGGATGAGTACAACTAGTATAACTTGTTCTTGACAATCACCTTATCCCGATTGCCCTTGGCTAAACAGGCAAGGGCAATCCTTATTCCCCCTAGGGGCTTGCTAATAGTTGCGTGTTGGAGATTGATCCCGACCTAATTCCTTTATTCTACATTTTTAGATGGAACAAATGTAGAAATAGCGTGCTTGTAGACTAATTGTTGCTTTCCATTGGAATTTATCATTATTGTGAATCCATCAAAATTTGTAATGATACCTTTAATTTGAAAACCGCTTGTAAGAATCACTGTAACCGGGAGTTTCTGTTTTCTTAATTCATTCAGGAAACCGTCTTGTATATTGTTCTGAAACCTCGTTATTGTTTTTTCCATTTGCAATCTCTCCTTTGAAATAGATGGGAAGGAAGTGTTCATGATGGATCCTCGATAGATTCTATTTGTGGAAGCAAAGAATCATCTATATAAAACGTCGATTCCTTACTATCATACTTATCCCTCTCATATTGCTCATTAAAAATAGAATTTTTTTTGAATTTCACATATATTTTTACTGTATGCTTTTTATTATTAGGGTAAATTTTATCCGGATGATCAACCATCAACTGACAAAATTTACCTATATATCCAGTGAGTCTTATTTTTTTTGATTTCTCAAATACATCTATATACTCTATTCTTGAAGGATTGGGTTCTTGAGATAAATAGGACCAATTAATAGTTTTTACAGATATTGGTTCGGGTTGATTCATTTTATGTACGGTAACAATCAACCAACTCCCAATACCTAGAATAAGTAAAAGAGAAATTATGAATGATTTGATAAGAAACTACTCCTTAATATGAATGGCAACTTTAAGATTTGTAATGATACATGTTTTAAGAATATATTTTTACTCGAAAATCCTCAATTATTTTCTTTACTGGCTTACTTTTTGGCAGCATATCATTTATACGGTGCATAATAAACGTATTTTCTAGTATCATTTGTTTACTTTTCTGGGTTGTGTAACTTCTTAAGGTATCTACGCATATCTCGAATAATTCTTCATTCTCAATATTTAGTAATGATACTAATATGGTGAATTCATAAATATTACAATTACTATCCATACAATATGCCAGTTTTTTTTTGCCATTCTAAAGGTTTACTAAGTACTTTTTTTGATAATACTTCCCAATCTATAGGATTAAACTCTAATAATATCTCTCTTGCTATTTCGCAACCGTCATCGTACCAAGAATCCTCAGTTGTTTCAGCAGATAAGAGATTATCCAATTCTCTAAACATTTTAATAGCCTTCCAATTTAATTTAATGAATTAATTAAACTTACAGGAGATACATGAACCCTGATAATTATCCAAAATAACACCAACTTAATTGATATTAAAGAAAGACATACATAAAACTATCGTTATGTTCATTAACAAGACCATATTTAAACTTTGTATCCGTAAAAATATTTTTGTCCCTTTTCCCAGTCTATATGGGAAAGTCCATTTATATAATCAATAAAATCTTTATAATTACTTTCATTAATGATAGTGTAATAATCCCCTGGCACTTTTTCACCAGTAAAAATTGATAATAAAGATGGAATTAATGCCATCCGTAGTGGCTCCTCATTATTTGCTGCAATCATAACTCTCTGAATTAATTTTTTAGCAAAGTCCCCAGGGAAAGCCAAATTTTGTTGAAAGTAATAACTTTCTGTATCATTCTCAGCACAGTATCTAAAATAAAAATCTCCTTTTTCGTCTGCAGATGCCTCTTCTCCAATTTGTTCTTCAAAATTAAGGAAAAAGTCCCCTATTTTAAATAATTCTATTAAGTTAAATAAAACTTCCGTCTCTGTTACAGCTTTTAAAATATTTTTCTTTATGTCAGATTGCGATAAATTTGATTTTTCTCTAAACCATATACTATTCATAAGGATTCCTTTTTCTTTCATTTTACACGTCCTTCGAAATACCATTAAATATTCCAGTATTGTCGAAAAGCTTCAATAGCTAATTCTTCCATTGATTTATTTTCAGAAGCTGCCTTCTTACGAATAAATTCCTTCATCTCACTTGGAATATGAATAATAAATGGCTCTAAATCACTTTCTATAAAGATGCCATCTAAGTCGTAAATAATTTTTCCTTCTATTATATAGTTCTGAATGAGGTTGATAATGGAAGAATCTCTTTCCTTGGTAAAAGGTAAGGACACAGGTTTTACTTCCATTACAATGTATTCATCTTCCGTATTTAACCTAATATTTTGAGGACCTGCATGTTGGTAACAAGCTTCCAAGATATCATAAATAGCGGAATTAATATTATGAGGTTTAATAAAACGAAACTTTGCATATCCTCTCTTAGTGCTATAAGGATGATCAGCTATTTTAGTACAAGGTTCAAAGCCACGTTCCATTGCTTGTTGTAAAGTAAGGGACTCACCATCTGACGTGACCACTTTTCCTACTCCATCAAGCTCCAAAATTCTTGCTAGCTGCCCGTTTACAGTCTTTAAAGATTGATACAGTATAAATCCAGAATCTTTATCATAAAACTGTTTACGTTCTCTCTTTTTTTCCTGCAACTGAAACTCTTTTGAGGATAAAAATTCATTTAAGTCTTCTTCCTTTATAAAATAAAGATCCTTCCCCTTATAATGATGGATAAATGCAGGTAATTGGTCTTTTTTTATATAAGTATGAATAGTAGCGGGTGTAACACCTACCCTTTCTGCTGCTTCACCCGTTGTAAGTCCTGGCTTATTAAAAGATTGTTTCAGCTGTTCTACATCTTCCCGCTTAAATAGTTTTGTTTTTCGCATTCTCCATTTGTGATCATATAAGGAAGAAAGTTTTTTTTCTTTTTCGTATTTATAAATAGTTTGAGTAGAAACCCCTAATATCTCGGCAGCTTCATCGGTCGTCACAAACTCTTTTGAGTAGTTAATAGTAGTCATAATGAGTGATTCCTTTCACTTATTTAGGAGAAATTAAAGCATGGAAAAAGTAAGGGTATGACCAAAAAAGTCATACCTGTAATCGGCTATGATTGGACGTTGGAAGTTCCATCTTGATAATTAATGGTTATACCCGGCTCAACGTTAAAAATATAAACATTGAATTCCAATTTATTGTCTTCCACGCTTTTGGCCATCATATGGACCCCTCTTGCAACCAATTCATTGCCCCTAAAAATAGGTTCGACTTGATAACGGACATGATGACCAGTGGTTCTTAGATAAGATGCTACTTGGTCTTCGTATTTCAACATGGCTGGATCATTGAAACTTCTGGTTCCAGTCATTAAATTTTTAGGATTGTTGTTTTCACCGGTGAATTGATATCCGATCAAATGACAGCGATTATACAACCATTCACGTTTTCCATTTACTGTGACCATTTTGTTTTTCCATCCAGTTGGATTCACATGAAGAGGCTCACGTTTTGCTGTTGGCATCATGGATTTATGAAGCAAAGCGTTGGCTACACCAACACGATTTAGAGTATCTAAATTCGAAAAAGATTGCCAGCCACCCTTATTCAAACTTAAATCTGCCTGTGAAAAAGTTGTATGATTTTGGTTTAGGACAATAACTTGGTCTTTTCCATCAAAGTTTAAAGTTGCAAGGTTACTATACTGATTAACATCCCCTAAATTCTGATTAATTGTTTGGTTTGGTTCTATTTTAGGCTCATTATTGGAAATGGAATGAGCGACCTGGCTGCATCCGTTTGAAATGCTTAATACAAAAGCACCTAAAAGTAACAGTGTTGTTTTCATGATGTTTTTCACCTAAAAAACCTCCAATTATTTCATAAAATTTCCGTAAGAAAGAATAAAACAGTTCTATTGATGAATTGATAATAAGGATTTAGCTTAAAAGCAAAATGGCTTTTCGGTTTTTTGTCATGCCTTCATGCCTAAACTCAAATATCTCTTGGTCTGACATACTATTCTAGGCATTTACCTTCACTTGAGTTAGTGCAATGGTTAATGAAACTGTTTTGATTTTCTTTTTACTTAACACCCTTTCTAAAAAAGTGTTTTATGTATGTTATCAAACAATTAAATTGTTATTTATTACATGTTTTGTAACGTGTATCTCGATTATAACTATTTATATATGAAATTAAAATATTAAAATAAATTTATATAAATAATAATTTATAAATTAAATTTAGGGTATCTATTAAATAGGTAAACAAATACTCTATTTTTTTAGTTGTCCATTATTCTAGCAAAAGATAAAATTAAAATGAAGCCATATTAATAGATTGTTAGTTGTTTTGTTTTTATAACGAAGTTATAGAAAAGCAGATATACATAGATAGAGATACATTTAAGTGAGGAGTAGAAAAAATGGTTAGCTCGAACAAAATAATAATAAAGAAGAAAGATACTCTATTTTTCGCACCGTATAAAACGTCCATCCCCGAATTGGTTCAGGAAATGAATGATCACTCTTACTTTCCTCTTTTGAAAGAAAAACTTCACCAAGCTGAAAAAGAGCAAAGGAGAAAATTCCATGACTTCAACGATTACGAAATTCTTTACTATTATGTACATGAACAAAAAAACGTAGACCTAAAGAAAAATAGAAAAGAGAACACACGAAAAGAATATTTGCGGGAACTATTACATTTCGCTAAAAACATCACGCAATATTCTAATGAGATGGGTATCGATATTGAGGAAATAAAAGAGGGTTCATTATTTAAGAGCTTGGCACCACGCCATATGACGCGCTTTCAAGAATGGATGATCGAAAAAGCTCCCAAATTAATCGGTAAAGAGTCGTATTCACCAGCAACAATTTCTCGTAAAACGGCTATCATTAAAGATTTTCTTTCCTTTTTATTTGAAAAGAAGTACATAGTTGAACCTATTCATTCAGGAATGAGTACTGCAACAGTGAGTAAAGACGAGCGCCCGAATAAAGACCTAGGGGCAAGAGAAGTCATTCAGCTGCTGCAGTATTTTAATAACGAAAACCATCCTATTATATATGGCATTATTCATGTTCTTGTTACTACTGGGATCCGAAATAATGAGTTTTGTAAAGCGCGGGTCTGTGATTTGAGTTATGATCATGTTCGTGCGGAGTATTACTTGCAAGTAGATGGTAAAGGAAATAAAAAGCGATTGGTGCCAATTAAACCAAAAGTATTCCAAAGTATCGTAGAGTTCAGAGAAATGAGAGGGCTTGAAACCAAATTGGACGCAGAAGATGAAACCCCATTGTTCGTGACCTCGGAGATGAAGCCATATTCCCCTTCGTACCTCTCACAATATATAAATAAGGCCATAAAAAGAACGGAATTAGAATTTATTAAGTTAAGGAAAAATCCAATCGGTCCACATACCTGCCGACATGCTTTTGCGATCATCTCTTACAATAGTGGAGCTGACATTTATAAAATTATGCGGTCATTAGGACATGAATCAATTGAGACAACAAATATTTATTTACAAAAAGAATTCGAGAAGGATAATAATGCTGCTCATATGTGGGAAAAAGGTGAACTTGCAGAATATATTTAAATCTTATATGTGTTGTATAAATAAAAACGATTCTTCCTATAATTTTGGAGAATCGTTTTATACTAAGTAATTAACCCTTAAGACCAAATTTTGTTTACTAATCCCACTTACATTTTTACTTTTTCTTGTATCAAATTCTGAAAAATTTTTATCTGATATTTTTCAGATAATCCAAACATTATCTTATATATCAGGTATCCGATACTAGCACCCATAACATTGCAAATTACATCATCAATATCAACTGTACGTGAAAATGCTATTCCTAGTAAAAGTTCAATTAATTGCAAACATTCAATGCCTATTGACGTAAAAAGACCTAATAATACAGCTTTTTTAAAGCTTGTATATTTACTTAGTAATATTGGTGCAAAAAAGCCTAAAGGCATTAACAACAAAATGTTTCCCCCAACATTTCTTAAAATTAGACCAATCATAAATTGAGTATCTCCATCGTACGCTATACCTATTTGACTTACTTCCTTAATTATTGATATAAGGGGCATTAGATTTATTGAACGATATATTTCTGTTTTTTCCATAAAAGGAGGAAATATGATTGGAAATAAAGTTACAGAAACAACCAATAGGATATATATGGCAAATAAAAGTTTAATAATTTCCTTTGTCCAAAGGAATGGTTTTCTTTTTTTATTATTAACCATCGCCAAAACAATTCTTCCAGCTAGATAAATTAATAGTCCAAATACAATAATTACCCTTCCGTTATGTAAAAACAAATACATTAAATCCACTTCTTTCGTTTATTAGTTGATATAAGGTATAAAGGCACCGTCTTAATAATCTACTATTAATAACCTCAAATCCTATGTAATTTTAACATAATTTTCCTAAAACAAAAGATAAACTAAAGCAAAAAACCTGGCGGGAGCCCTTTTAGAGAAATAAAAAATAAGCGATTCTTAAAATTGAACACTTTTAATAAAAATGACCAAATCGTTAAGCTTAACAATTTGGTCTAGTAGGCTTTTTTGTTCTTTAATTCTGTAATGGTTTATGAGGGCCCCAAAAAATTTGTAATTGAGTGGTTCTTTTATAAAGATAAATATCCTTAGTCGTTTCGATACCAGTTTGACTTACTTGTGCTGCATCAGCTAAATTTTCTAACTCATCTTGTGTTGAAGGTACTCCTAATAAAAGAGCAATTTTGATAAGCATTGGTTGCATATTATCTCCCCAAGCGTAAGTAGCCCCCATAACTTCTCCATCAACCTTAAAGGAACCTATCAAATGATTATAATCATATATATAATCTTTGTGTCAACTACCCCCACTGAGATAAGACTTCAGTGGGGGCTTGAGTTTGAACTCCAGGTCTTTTCATCTATTGCTAGACAGAATGACGCTCTAGAATTCATGCCACCTTACGGTAACACCCCAAGATAGTTTTTAGTCGGTACTGGTGACGAACTATCGTTTTCCCACTTGCACCATCCTTTCGAACAGTTCTTCCTTTCGGAAGAAGCCACCACTCAGATTGCTCTGGTGTGTGCTACAAGCCCCGTCACAAATGTGACGAGTACAATGGATGGTTGACGCACCCACTAAGCTATGCGTGAAGCAACAGCCTTACGTTTTTGTACTTTTAATAGAATAGGAGTTCTCACCTTAAGATTAACACCCAATTCTACAACTTCTGATTTCCGTAATGTGTTCAAAGCACCATTAATATCAGCATGGATACATTGTCCTGATTTACTTTGATACAGACCACGAGTGATTCGTTTTCCGCTAAAATGATAGTTGGTTTTTTCATCCTTTGACCAAACAGGAATCATATCTCTGTCCAGGAAACTAGCTTTCGAAGTATAGCTTTCTTCCTGCATCATAAAACGAATGCTTTCTTTCAGGCATTTGTTTTCAATGGCAGAAATCAACTTTTGAAATGGGATTTGAACAAACTTTTGATTATTCTTTTTCCCCATATCAGACTCCTGTTTCCAGCCAGCATTATAGCCAACGACAATGGTATCAATGTTAAATTCCTTTACCTTTTTGAACAACAATCCTATGGTTTGTGAGAAATAACCATCGATTTGGTTGTTTCTTTTATTCCACAGTTCAGCTATTGCATTCGTAACGACACGTTTTGAGATACCGTTTTTGATATTTTTCTGTTGCAGATTACTTATCGCTTTGTTGCAGTATTGGTTGATGGACTTTAATTTTTTACCATCAATTAAAAACGTATCCCCTTTACTTGTTGCACAGCTTAATAGTCTATCTACACCTAAATCGCAACTCAAAGCGTTCATAGTAGTCGTTGGTTGCTTCTTCATTTGAGAGATTTGCATTTCATATGTGTAATGCACCTCAAAGAACCGACCTTTTTGCTTGGGTACGATTTCGATATAGGAAATCTTTTTGTTCAACAAGTTTTTAGGCATACGAATTTTGATGGAGCCAAACCGTTTTCTAAATCCGACATTCATCGGTATTGCCCAATAACCATCTTTATCGACCTTTGGCACTTGGTAAATTTCGATGATCCGTTTTTCAGTCGAACCAGAATACTTCGGAAACTTAGGACGACCAGTGAACTTTTCAGGATTCTCTTTCCAAGACGCTAATGCTTTAAAAAAGCTGTTCACTTCTTCTAACAATGAACGGCGAATTGCTTGAACAGAATTGGATTGAACACCCCAATAGTTCATATCAGCTTGCATGGCTGCGTCCACTTCTTTTACAGTTGCCATTTTATTAGTGTTCAAATAACTTTGTTTGATGGCATATAATCCAACATTTCGCAACGCTTTGGAGCTATGTGACATACGTTGAAGCAAACGAAATTCTTTAGCCGTAAGGCTGGCTCGTCCAATGTTTTGTTTCTGTGTAAATCGTTGAATGTTTTCTGCCTTCTTTTTCTTACGCAATACTTTAATTGCTTTTTTTCTTGCCATTTTTTCACCACCTTTTTTAAAGAAAAGGAAGAATCTCTATTTGACATTATAGGGGTCCCACCACATGCCCATCAAGCTAACAGTACATACAAAATAAATGTAAAAAATTGAAGTTTTTTCGCCCTAAACTTCCGGTTTTAACCTGATTATTGAGCATATTCAAATAAGCCTTCGCAGGCTTTAATTTTTTTAAGATTTTATTATTCTATGCTGCAGTACGAGATTTCTGATCACATTCATATGCTACACCCAGGATATCAAATACCGTTTTCTTCTTATACCGATGAGATTTCCGACCATTTTTCTCAATCATCTGTAAGATTTGCTGGAGGACATGGACAATGTCATCTATATGCCCGTTTAATGCATCATGAAGGGAGCCTAAATAAGTTTTCAGGATAGCTATCGATTTTAACTCACTTACTTCCCTTTTCTTTTTGCGAAGAAGAATTTCACGCATCTGAAACATTAGGGAGGAAGTGAGGAGTAACGCAATCAACTTTCCATATAAATGACACTCAAATCTTTCGATTTTCACGGGTTTGATCCAATCGATATGAAAAAAAGACTTCCATGTTTTAAAAAGGATCTCAACCTGCCAACGTAATGAATATAAGGAATAAATATACTCTTTGTCCACATATTCCTTAGGGATATTTGTTATATAGACATTGATACCACTCAATCGTTTGGTTCGTTCTTTATAGGTAATTCCTTTTTTCTTTTCATTTTTAGCACGAATCGCCAACCGTTCTTGTGTTTGCTCCTGCGTTAATTTATAGATCAGTAGGCGTGGTACTAACTTTTTTTCACGTCCGAGATAAACTTCATGGATTTCCAATACTTCTCCTGGTGTTAGTTGGTTCATGATAGCTTCTAAATCGATTTCCGTATAGACGGAGTCTTTTCTCACTTTTCCGTTTTTAAACCGTTCTACCTCATCATTCTTTTGGAATATACGAACGTTTATTTTTAAACGTGAAATATAATAAGCTTCACGTTTCTCGATTTGTTCAAAATCCTCTAAACAGAAGTAACCTAAATCTCGAATACAAAGGTCTTGTTTCTCTACCGTTTTCGCCAGTTTGGCACCATATAAACCATCACTTGTGCTACCACTTCCTACGTCTACATGTAGAAATTCGCCGGTTTTAAGATCATATTCTAATTGAATTTTTATTCCAGCTGTATGCGCACTACCTCCTGAACCTGGATAACGACTAGCATAAATATCCGGAAGTTGAAAAACAGTGGCATCCAAAATCCGAATCCGGTGGAAATAAGTATCGAGATCCCAAGGTATGGGCAAGGAAGAAGCTAATTTTTCACGGAGAAGAGTAGAAAACAGGGTTCGGAGAAAAGCGACTCCTGACTCATGAAACCGTTGGTTGAGTCCTTCGGCACTCATCGAAACGTTTCTTGCTGCATCAAGTTGACTACATAAAGATGTCAGGGATTGAGTAGAGAGGTCATGGTCTAAAAAGGTACATACCGCAACGAAATCTTGTGCTGT
This sequence comes from Neobacillus endophyticus, assembly GCF_013248975.1. GTDB lineage: Bacteria > Bacillota > Bacilli > Bacillales > Cytobacillaceae > Neobacillus > Neobacillus endophyticus. The sequence continues at coordinate 167,755 of NZ_JABRWH010000002.1, read as the reverse complement.
CAGCTTACTTTTGCGCTGTACGAACCCAGTTTGTCTGGCTAATACTTCGAGTTGAGTAGGAGAAAAATGCTGATGCAATTCTTTACCGATTAAGTCCAATTCTTCCCGAAGGGAAAGGGAAACTTGCTCCATAACAAACCATCCTTTCTATAAAATGGAAGATTTATAGAAAGAATAACGTATTTTTGGAATTTATCCTATAAAATAATAGTAGATTAACGTACATATCGACATCAAAATATATAAATGGAGTGACCCATGATGTTACCATTAGGTTCTGTACAACGTCCGATCATTGTAAAAGTGAAATCCTCAGAAAAAGCAGAGAAAGTTGCTAAAATTTGTGAGCAGTATGACTGGAAATATATTATCGGACTAGAGGCAACGGAAGACCTTACAGATCTTAAAAGAGCGATGAAAGAACGGATGAAAACTGCTAGCCCTTATGACCCGTGCCCTTGTCATAGTGGAAAAAAATATCGATTTTGCTGTGCAAAAAAGAGCATAGAACTTGATATTTAGGATTTTTGGGTGATTTTGTCGGTTTGGGGGTACGAGTTGCACTTAGCTTGATGGGCATGGGGTAGCGTCCCGAAAATGCAGATTTACAACGTTAAGCTGTTAGTAGCACTAAAATTGAAGTATTTAACAACGATAAGACTTTTGAGACAAGGCATATGAGACACTAGCAATCTTTATTTGATGCAAAATCAGTTAAGTCCCAATAGATTAAACCCTATTGATACAAGGGTTTCTATCTTAGCGTTGTAAATTGTCAAAATCCTGAAGCTATCCCATATACAAAAAGAAAGAGTGCAATTTCTACTCTAGAATTGCACCCGTTGAATAAAAAAGAACAGTTTTTTCTATATTAAAACCTGAAAGATTCCTCAGCTTCTTTGGCTCTATTCCCAGCACTGTTCAGCAATTTATTGCCTACTTGCCAAACTGTCACACAGGTTCCCCACAATATCAAGGCTGAGCCAAAGCCGACAGTTATCCACCATACCATAATTTGATTATTCTCCCAGGTAACTCTTACAGGTAAAGTGAACAGTGTGATTGCCGAAAGCAAACAAAGGAGTGAACCAGAAAAATAATAAATCTTGACTTGAAAAAGGTGTGCTAAGGGATAGAAATGAACACCGACAATAAGAGCTATGATAGGGACAAACAAATCCAAGTGATTAGTAGACCTACAAATTGCAGAGGCGACACCAATCAACAAGCCTTCTAGGCCAAAATTAATACCGAACCACATATTCTTTCGTTTCCAACGATTGGAATCCCCTTCCCCCATCTCGTTTGATAACCTTTTTGATTTAATTATCAATTCGACTCCCCCAATAAGCACTACCACACCAATCAAAAGGGATAAGATCGAATGCCAGAGAAATCTCCAGCCATGTAGTCCTCTAATTCCAATTCCGGCCCACAGAGTACCGAAAAATGCCAAGAAGATAACTCCAGAAGCTCTCCCACGCACAGCAGCTCTAGGAATAATGGATTGCGACATATCGTGCCAACCTCCTCTTTCGATTTCATTCTAAAAAGTTAAAAGATCCTATTTAGCTGTTTACAGAAAATTTCACCATAATAAAGCTAATCATTAAATGACCCAATAAAGGAAGAAGCCCTCCTGTCCAAGAAAGGCGCCTTTTTATTGCATAAGAAAAATAGTTCTAAATGAATAATTGTTCTTTAAATAAAGTCGTGAAATAAAATTTTTGACTTAACAATGCTTCTGCTATTTTTTATTACGTTATCCTCACGAAGTTCTTTATCCTTACCTAAACTTTTATTTACACAGTAAGAATCACAATAGATCATTAATCCAAAACCCGTTTGTTAAAATATTCCTAAAGAAATAAATATTTATTTCTTTAAAAGATCCTCTAATTCATGAGTTGGCAAAGGTTTACTAAATAAATAACCTTGTCCTATTTGACAGTTGTTTTCTTTTAAAAATGATAATTGTTGTTCATTTTCAATACCTTCAGCAATTACCATAAATCCCAAACTAATTCCTAGTTCAATAATGGTTTTAACGATTACTTCACCATTATAATTATTATTAATTTCATCCACAAAAGACTTATCAATTTTTAAGGTATTAATAGGAAATTGTCTCAAATAATTTAATGAAGAATAACCTGTACCAAAATCATCAATGGAAAGTTGAACACCAATTTCTTTTAATACCTTCATAATTTTAGTCGCCTCTTCTACTTGCTGTGTGGCACTTTCAGTAATTTCTAATTCCAAGAAACAGGCTTCAAGCTTTGTATCATGTAAAACTTGATTTACAGTATTCACAAAATTTTGGTCACAAAATTGTATAGCTGAAACATTCACTGCAATCCTTTTTAAAGGAAATCCTGAATCTAACCAACGTTTAAACTGCTCACATGCCGTTTTTAGAACCCAATTTCCAATTAATACAATTAGCCCGCATTCCTCTGCAACAGGAATAAATTCCGCTGGAGAAATAAAGCCATATTCAGGATGAATCCAACGAATTAGAGCTTCTAATCCAACGATCTTCTTAGTATCAAGATCAACTAAAGGTTGATAGTACAATGTAAATTCATTTTGTTCTAGTGCTTTTCTAATGCCTAATTCAATTTCCATTTTTCGATTATTATTTGTATTTAAATAACTAGAATGAAATCGAAAATTATTTTTACCATTCTCTTTAGCAGAGTACATCGCTGCATCTGAATTTTGTATGAGAGCTTCCACTGTTTCTCCATCTTTTGGAAATAGACTAATTCCAATGCTAGTTGAAATAAACATTTGACGTTCTTGAATGTAAAAAGGTGATGAGAATGTTTCTATAAGTTTTTCTGCAAGTTGAGATACTTCTCTAGGTTCAACTCCTTCCACAACAATAACATACTCATCTCCTCCATAACGGAAAAGTATACCATCTTTCTCCAAAACTCTACTAATCCTTATGGTTGCTTCTTTCAATAATAGATCACCAAAACTATGACCAAACGTATCGTTTATCAATTTAAATCGATCTAAATCTAAAAATAAAACTGCAACTATTTTTTTATCAACCTTGTTACTTTCTAAAACTTCACCAAGATATTTATGCAAATGATTACGGTTAGGAATACCGGTTAATGGATCAAAATAAGCCAAATATTGGACCTGTTCCTGTGCTTTTTTACGTTCTGTAATGTCTCTTAAAATAGCCTGCATTGCACTTTGACCTTGATATATAGTTTGAAATGTCAATAATTCTACAAAAAGATGCGCTCCATCTAACCGAATAATCTGATACTCACTAATTTCAGATAGTCCATTCTCTTTCACTTTTTTCATTTGTTTTTTTGTATGCTCATGGTATTCAGGAGAAATAAAATCAAATACATTTCTACCTAATATTTGATTTTTATTATTTGCATAAACCAACAATAGACCTGCTTTATTGACATAAACAATTTTCCCATCTATATGAATGAGGATGGTTTCAGGTGAATACTCTACAAGTTTCCGATAACGTTCTTCACTTTCCATAAGCTGTCTCTCAGCTTTTTTCCTTTCCGTAATATCACGTGAAAATAAGATGATTTTTTTTGACTTCACCATATTCTCCAATGATAGGTACTCCTCTTCCTTCGACTAATACAAAATGACCATCTTTATGTTTTATATTATACTCAACAGGAACTCTATATTTTTGAGTCTTTATGTCCTGTAACCTTCGTTTTATTTTAGTGGTCTCTTCTACTTTTAAAAAATCAAAAACAGATTTCCCCACTAATTCATCTTCAGAATATCCAAAAATATTCTGATGAGAAGGAGATAAATATTCGAAGTTACCATTATGATCAATAACAGCAATTAAATCCGATACGTTTTCAACGATAGTACGAAATTTGGTTTCAGATTCTACCGTCACTTTTATCCCCTTTTTAATTAAGTTGTAAAAAATTAAGCCTGTAATCAAAATAAACATACATCCTTTGAAGATTTCGATCCAAGCTGATTTAATGTAAAGGTAATAATTCATCAAGTAATCAGAAAAAATGATCCATGTAATACTACTGAAAATATAGATAAGAACGATGCGTAAAGCAACTTTCTGTGTTATTTCCCAATTCCTCCACATCCCAACTAACCAAACCCTTCTAGGTGGAATATTTCATTATATTTCGAACCGTTTTTAAACTAGATCAAGAGTGCTGAACCCAATCTAAAAAAAGAAGCTGAAAAAAGCGTGTTTTCTTTTAGTTACCAAACCAAAATTGAAATTGCTTAGGAGATATTGACCGTTTTGTTCATATCGGTACAATTATTTATAAGCTTACTTCCACAAAACAACTGCCCTCGCATCGTTGTTATAACCAAGCCACTTATATCAATCCAAAATAATGTTGTGATCTTAGTTCCTTTGCAAAACAAACTAATTTCACCGTGACAATTTTAATAATTTTATTCCTATACAAAGCAAGAATAATTATCCATTATATTTAATTAACCGTCTTCAGCTTTTCTTATCAGCTGGCACCAAAATAGGATTGCTGCTCGCAACCCTATCACTAACTTAAATACCCATTTTACTTAATTAAGAGCTAGTTTCTTACAAAAATGTTGAACAGTTTTGTAACTCTATTTCTTTACTAACTCTTCCCTATCATCTGCTTGTGGTACTTGTTCTAGCCATCCATGATCAATCATGAGATTTACTCCATCTTCAACAAGTAACAAGTCTTCTCCGATTACTTGTGTTACTTTAGCTGCTAAATCTCTCCGATAAGACCCAGCCAAACTAGCGCCATAATAACCTATGGCATAATTCACCAATAATTGCGTATGAAACAACATTAACTTATCCGAAAAGGGTGCAATGGTGGAATTTGTTACCTCTGATTCCCAAGATGAAGGAGACGGTAGATTGTTATCAGTTAATATTGTACGGAAAATCTCAATGTGTTTTGAAGAAAGGTCTCTTGCTCGTGATATAAAATTCCTTACTTCCTTTGACTGGCTTACTTGAGCAAATCCAAGCATAATTGCTTCCTTTAACATACTTTTTTTTTATGTTAAAGTCAATATGACTAATTTCCACAGCATTGATTGGTCTACGTTCTCCAAACCACCCTGTCAAAAAACTTTGCTTCTTTACAAAATCAATTTTTTCTGGTGTAGAAATGTAAGGTGGTCTTACAAAGAGTCCTTTGGATAGTTTAACATTAAGTGACTTGTTATAAAGTTCCATAGTTGAATCATTAACATGAGTATAAAAATCACGAATGTCAGCGCGTGTTGCAGTAGTCAATGCCATAGCATAAGCAGTCAAACCGTTAATAGACATTTTGTTGATGTACATTAACCAAAAAGAATCTGAAAACAAACGAGGTGCCTTAAGGTCTACATCTTCATCTGTAAAACCGTGTGGAACAGGGAAGCCTTCATCAATAAAAATTTGTTTAATTTTATCCACATGGCTTTGGGATAAATTTAAAGCTAATTCCAAAACAGCACGAATTTCTGTATCTTCTACCTTATCTAAAGCATGTTTAATCACGCATATTGCCATGCTATCACTCATGTATGTCGTCCATAAACTCGCAATTTCACCAGATGTAAGTCTAATACTGTTATCTGTTTCCAACTTTTGTTTCCTCCTAATAAATTGTAAACAACGGTAGAAATATCATTAATAACTAGGACGATTGATACTCTTGGAAGTGGGGTTTTTTAACCCAAGTTAAAAATTCCTCACCCTTAAAATTTTTTAATATTTTCAACCCTATTTCAATAAATATTTGAACTTCTTCTTGTTCAATATCTGAAAAATCAAACGGAAATTCCTTCAGTGGAAAAACTTGCTTAGCAATTTCCTTTAACTTCTCGAAGCCATGATTAGTAATTGATACATATTTGTATTTCGTTTTACATTTTTGTACAGTAACAAAATTCTCTCTTATCAAGGGTTGTAACAGTCGACTTACTGTAGATAAGTGCCAACAACCTAAATTGCTTATCTCACTAATTGTTAGTGGTTTTTCATGTGTAGATAAAATGAATAAGAGATGTTGCTGAGCTGAAGAAATACCGTGTACTTTGTTAATACATGCCCACTGTTCCACAATGCAAAAATACAAACCACGAATAGTTAAAACTGCTTGTTTATTCAACTCAATTTCCATATCAATAAAGCCTCATTTTCAATTGTATTTACAAGTAAAATTATTTTGTTCAGATTTTGGAATCAATATTCATTTATTCTTTTTACATGAAAGCGTATGGTTGATTGGTTGTTTAACTATCTCCCATTTTTTTTAAAATCCCCTGATTTGACCCCTCGCCTTATTCCAGAATATGGCCCGTTTGCTGAACCAAGTAAAAAAAGCAAACCTATTATATGTTCAAAAACTCGTCATCTTCTGAACACTCTTTTTTGATTTGAAATGAAATTATATGTCAAATCAAAAAGAAGAGTGTTTAAGCAGGATGTCACTTTAGGATATAATTTGGGCTTATTTTATATGCTATTTTGCTCATCCAAATTAAGAAACCCAGCTATTTAGAAGATTAGCTGGGTTTCTTAATTATTTACATTCAATCATTTATAAAACTAATCTAACCGGTTTCCACATGTCCATCTAGGTATGGGATGGAATCCCTTATAGCATATTGTTTTTCTCATACGCATTTAAGGCATTTACACCATGACTCAAGGCTGCTCCAGCTTTTACTGCAGATGCAACGATAATTGCCTCCATAACCTCAACCATAGTTCCCCCATATTTCTTATATTTGTTCACATGAACATCAATACAATAGGGGCAACCAGTCGTATGAGCCACCGCAATCGCAATAAGTTCCTTTGTTTTTGTTGATATTAATCCAGATACAAACGCTTCCTTCTCAAATGCTAAGAAGGCTTTTGAGGGTGCTGGTGCCATTTTTATCAGCTCATTAATTCGTTTTAAATAAGAATTTCGATAAAGAACATCGTCACCTTTGTAAAGGTCGTTTGGATTTTCCATGGAGATCCTCCTTCATTAATGAATGTTGTCTCCATAATCATATAATCTAAAAGAGGAAAATTTCTGTAACTATATCACAGAAAACGGCTGAATTTTTGTTGTAAATCCTTTCGTTGGATGTTTATGATTTTCCCACGATGTAAAGTAAGAAATCCCTCCTTCTCAAACTGCTTTAGTGTTCGGCTAACAACTTCCCTTGCTGTCCCTAACTCGATAGACAACCTCTCATGGGTTATGATTATTTCGTCGGAATACTGAGAGGTATGTTTAATGAGATAATCTGCAACTCGATCGTCTATCCCTTTAAAAGCAATCTCTTCTACCAGCTGAGTCACAGTTGACATTTTACGAATAAATAATCCGTATATAAATCTGCTTAACGAATCATATGTATGTATCCAGTTCCGAAAAGTTTCGGCTGGAATGATTAAGGCTTCAACATCACTTTCGATTGCGGCATAAGCCTCATATTCTAAATCACCTAATACGCTAGCTACCATTATTAGACAAACGCCACCGCTATGAACCCGATAGAGGGTAATCTCCCTACCATTTTCTCCAACCCTATAAATGCGTACACAGCCATCCAAAATAAAAATAGCATGGTGTAAGCGATGCCCCTTTGCAAAAGCTACAGGAGTGGTTGGAACTTGCACTATAGAAATATCAGTTCTATTCCATTCCTTAGCTTCAATAGAGGACAGGCAAGGGAAACATTTTATAACTTGATTTAGTTTACTGATCATTTGTTCCTCCTAATCATTATTAAATCTATGTTTAAACAATTTAATTGTAAACTAAACAACTGTTTGGTTGCTTAACGGGTTAATAAGGGGTACTGCCCACAAATCGCGCTTATCTTAACTTCAGCTTGTGGCCAGACCCATTTTGCTTTGTTATTGTCAGTAATCCTAATTCTCCATAAAATCTTAACGTCCTTACTGTTGTACTTGTACGCTTTCCAAATTCACTAATTGTAAAAGCAGTTCTTGATTTTTCATAAAATTATACCTCCATCAACGTTGGTATAATTTAAGATTAGCGTATGATGTAACGGAGGGAGCAAGCAAAATTATAATAATCGGGTCTGTCGCATACCAGAAATATCATCAATAGGTATTAATAGAAATGGAATGTTCTTTTAGTTACCTGTAGTTTAAGTACAACCCTTCAAAAATCACGCATTAATTCTAACATAAATATCCAATTTTCTTTAAAGTAATTATTCATCCATTAAATGGCCCGTTTGCTGAACAATCTTCTTTTTAATTGGACCAATAATTTAATTTCTTTAAAACGAATAGTGTCATAACTTTTAAGTATTGACACCATTTCTTCCGTCATTTATTAACAATGTGTTTCAAACCAATTTGAAGAATAATATAAGTTGTATATCTTGAAGTATAATTGAACTTATTTAGTACATAATTAATATTGCCAAGCAAAAACAGCTTGGTAGTTACAGCAAAGTCCATCCTCTTTTCTAAAAGGGATGGATTTTTTATTTTTATATTCTTTACTACATTATGTAGCGCTATATCCCTGTATACAATAGTTTGCAATGGGAAACTTTATCTTATGAGCAAGGCTTAAAGAAGGCTATTAAACGTGGATTTATTACCCAATCCAATTTAGGAGCCTTGCTCATTCAATTTTCCAATCAAAAAATGCCAACCTTACTATTATGGAATAAAGGAGCATCTTGGAGTCCATTAGGTAATCATAAAGAAATGGGTGATATTATAGAAACCAAACCATTGCACGAAGTCGAAAAGTTAGCTTTAAAAAAATTAAAAGTCTTTCAACAAAGCAAAATACGCTATATTTCGAGAAGCATGCTTGCCAGTATGTTTATTGGATTTGGGGTGATTGTAGCTTTTAGGTCAGGAAATTTTTTCTTTTTAGTCCACTCTCCTTTTGCCTATCCAATAGCTGCATTCACTTTTGGAGCAGCCATTATTTTAATTGCATTTGGAGGAGGAGACCTTTTCACAGGAAATACCTTTTATTACACATATGCAGCATTAAGGAGTCGGATGAAATGGAGTCAAGTTTTTCATCTACTACTGTATAGCTATATAGGGAACATATTGGGGGCTTTGGCATTTGCCTTTTTCATTTATTCCACGGGACTATTTGAAGCCCCAGATTCAACCTCTTTCCTCATGACGGTTGTAGACCACAAATTGCATGCACCCATTCTGCAATTATTTTTTAGAGGCATTTTATGTAATTGGCTCGTATGTCTAGCTTTCTTTATTCCCATGGCTTTTAAGGAAAGTGGAGCCAAAATGTTTTCAATGATGTTATTTGTGTTTTGCTTTTTTATTTCAGGATATGAACACAGCATTGCCAATATGTGTTCTTTTGCCATTGCCCTTGTTCACCATCATCCTGGCACTATTTCATTAGCGGGTATTATTCGAAATTTAATTCCCGTTACGGTTGGGAATTTAATTGGAGGGGAATTTATGATGGGAATCATGTATTATTATGCTAATAAACCCTATTTTTCACAAAAAGAAGAAGAGTAGATACGTTGACAATTCCTAAATAGGAAGGAAGAAAGAAAAATGCATGAAGAAAAAATAAAGAGAGTTGCGATAATTGGCACAGGGGCGGTTGGTTGCAGTTATGCTTATTCCATGATAAACCAAGGTGTAGCAGAGGAATTGGTTCTGATCGATGTAAATGATGCAAAAGCAGAGGGTGAAGCGATGGATTTAAATCATGGGATGCCCTTTGCACCATCACCGGTAAAAGTATGGAATGGAAATTATAGTGACTGTGAAAAAGCTGATCTAGTGGTCATTACAGCAGGTCTTGCCCAAAAACCTGGAGAAACGCGTTTAGAATTAGTCGAAAAAAACACAAAAATATTCAAACAAATTGTCCAAAGTATTATGGCAAGTCATTTTAATGGTATCTTCTTAGTTGCTACAAATCCAGTTGACATTTTAACGTATGTAACTTGGAAGGAATCAGGACTGCCGAAGGAACGAGTGATCGGATCTGGTACTGTTTTAGATTCTGCTCGTCTGAGATTTGCCATAGGACAATATCTAAATGTTGACACTAGAAACGTTCACGCTGCTATAATTGGCGAGCATGGGGATACCGAACTGCCGGTATGGAGCCATGTTACAATTGGAATTGAACCTCTTGAAACTGTTCTGGAAAAAAGAAATGATTGTAATCAAGAATGTTTGGAAGAAATTTTTATCAGTGTACGTGATGCAGCCTACCAAATAATTGGTAGAAAAGGAGCAACCTTCTACGGTATAGGAATGTCACTTGTTCGTATTACAAAAGCGATCCTCAATAATGAAAACAGTATTCTAACGGTTTCCGTTCACTTAAATGGAGAATATGGACACCGGGATATATACATAGGGGTTCCTGCTGTCATAAATAGAAATGGAATAAGAGAGTTAATTGAAATTGATTTAAATCAAAAAGAACAAGAACAATTTAATTATTCGGTTGCAGTTCTAAAAGAAACGATGAATTCAATTGGCTATTAATATTTTATTTAAATTCAAAATAGGCTAATATTGCGCCAATATACTAATAATAAGACAAAATGAAAAGTAATTATCCCCCAAAAAATATCCCTTTAGAAATGTTTTGGAAAAAATTCTAAAGGGATAAATAATTAACTCCATGAAAAAAATCCATTAAATATGATGCTACGCCATGGTGGATGGGGACAATAATCCATGGGCAATGACGCACAATAATTATATGACAGGAAATGTGACTGTGCAAAACGAATAGGTTTTGTGAAAAATTAGATAGGGAGAAGGTACTAACTCCTTCTCCCTTAATCGAGTAGCTCCCGGTAGTTTCACCCAGAGTCTCTCCAGAACCATACTTGAAGTAAAGAGGTCTCACCAACCAAACGCAATAACTTACCTTTACTAGACTGTAAAAATCTCCGTTGTTTAAAATGTATGACTTTTGAGCGAAAATTCAAGGCCTTCAAGGAAGTACTTATATTACTATTTTCGTACTTATTTATCGGATTTTAAAAGACGTAATCCATTTAAAATCACTAAAAGAGTGCTTCCTTCATGTCCGATAACACCAAACGGTAAAGCTAGAAGTTGAAGGAAATTAGAACAAATCAATAGGGCAATTATTGTTAAAGAAAGTATAATATTTTGTTTAACGATTCTATTCATACGTTTAGACAACCGAATGGCCTGCCCAAGACGAAAAAGCTCGTTTTTCATTAACACCACATCTGCCGTTTCTAGTGCAACATCCGTCCCTCCACCCATAGCAATACCTACATTTGCTGTTGCTAAAGCAGGAGCATCGTTTATGCCATCTCCAACCATCGCAACTGTTTTATACTTTTCTTTCAGTACTTTTACAGTCTCTACTTTTGTCTCAGGTAAACAGGATGCATAGTATTCAGAAATTTGACTTTCCTCAGCAATAACCTTTGCGGTCTGTTCATTATCGCCTGTAATCATGATCGTTTTAATACCTAATGTATTTAATTCTCGAATGACTTCAACTGTTTCATCTCGTATGACATCCTTTAAAGCAAGGAAGCCTAACACGCTATCATGATCGGCAATGTATACAATTGTTTTCCCTTGTTGGGATAGTTCGTTTACAGTTAATGGATGGAAACATTTAGCTTCTTCCCCAATAAAGTCTCCTTTTCCAATTTTATATGATTTTCCGTCTAACTTTCCCTTTAATCCAAATCCCGTTATATCCTCTACCTGTTCAGGACGTCTCAGTTCAATATCAAAATTATTTTTCACATAGTTAACAATGGAATCTGCCAATGGATGGGTTGAGTGATTTTCAATAGAGGCAGCAATCAAAAGCAAATCCTCTTTACTAATACCATCTTGTACGAAGATGTCTGTTACAATCGGTTTTCCCATAGTCAGTGTGCCAGTTTTATCAAAAGCAATGGCTTGCAACGAAGCTAGTTGCTCAAGATGAGCACTTCCCTTAAATAAAATACCATGTCTGGCTCCGTTAGAAATTGCGGACAAGGCAGCTGGCGTAATGGAGGCAACCAGAGCACACGGGGAGGCAACCACAAGTAAAATCATCGCCCGATATAATGTTTCATTCCAACTCCACTCTAATGCATAATGTGGAATAAACATCATCATTCCAACTATAATCAGCACAACTTTAACATACGTTCCTTCAAATTTCTCAATGAATAATTGGGATGGTGATTTTTCACTTTGAGCACTTTGGACAAGACGGATAATTCTTTGAAACAATGTTTGATCACTTGATTGTGTCATTTCCACTTCAATAGAACCACGTATATTAACCGTTCCTGCAAATACCTCATCACCAGTCTTCTTTCCGTTTGGTACCGATTCCCCGGTTATAGCTGATTCATCAATATGAGTCTCTCCCCGAATAATAATGCCATCTACTGCAATACGGTCGCCCGGTTTGATAAGAATCCGATCGCCAATTTGCAGCTGATCCACCGTAACCTTTTCCTCTTTTCCATCAATAAGGCGTAATGCTTCTTCCGGCTGTAATTCAAATAACGCCGAAATTTCCTTTTGGCTTTTATTCAATGTATATGATTCTAAAGCGCCACTTAACGAAAAGATAAAAATTAAAATGGCTCCTTCTGCCCAATAACCAATAATAGCAGAACCAATCGCTGCGATAATCATTAACATCTCAACATTTAGTTCTTTTTCTGCCAAGGTTTCCTGAATTCCTTCTTTTGCTTTCGCGTAACCACCTACACAAAAGGCTAATAAATAAAAGGTAGTGGAAACAAATAAAGCATGATCATGTTCTGACAACCATCCAATTAAAATAAATACCCCAGATACTAGGGCGAAAATTAGCTCATAATGGCTACGAATTGTTTCAACTACAGACGAACGTGAAACAACTTGCTCCTCTGACATATTCTTTGTAATAGTTTGTACTTCATTATTCATTTTCATTTTACTCCTTCTAATTGAGAAAATTAATCAATCTCATAATCCCTATAAAATACCGAAAGCTGCCGTCCTCTTTTGGACAACAGCTTTTACATATGATAAAATCACTTATCAATTAAGTTAATCTGTCACCTATTATAATATCACTTTAGGTAATTATCAATATTTATTATAATATGATTTTTATTTTTTAAAAGTAATCGTTATAAATAATCATTATCAATTAAGAAGAATAAAAAAGATTAAATTAAATGCTTTGCTCAGTTACCCCATTTAGCTTCAAGATTCATTTATGGAGTAACAAAAATAGCTAATTTCTCCATTTACTGCTGAACCAAATACCAGCTAAGTTGCTATAAAGTTATTTTCTTTCCTCGACAATATTCATACTGATGGTTAATCCTGAGAATACTATCAAAATAAGGGGTCTCATTCACTAAATAAACTCCCTTTTTTAAAATTGAATTGATAATTATGGAGGGGTCTCATGGAAAAGCAATCGATTAGTCAATATCAGGAATTTAATGAGGAAAGGTTTACAAAAAAGGTTATTTTTAATAATGGCCATAGTACAGCATTTGTTCTAAACTTCATGCCAGGACAAATGCTTCCTGCTCATAAACACCCTGGCGCAGAGGTCTATCTGCTTGTTGTGACCGGGAAAGGAACCATTATCATTGACGGTAAGGAATCAGAGGTGACAGAAACGGATTTAATCCATACTGGTGATGATGAGGAACTTTCCTTCTCCAATACAAGTAACGAACGGGTTAGTTTGTATGTTGTGTTAAATAAGATTTCTAAATAAAGAAGAACATAGCCTCTCATTGTTAAGGAGATCGAAAAATGGATACGGAAAAAAGTGATCGTCTTCGTTCTATGCTTCAAGATGCATTGTCACCGTTATTAATGAAGTTAGAATCGTTAGAGTCAGAAATTAAATCGTTAAAAGAAGAACAAATAGAACTTCTTCAAAAACTTAAAAATCAATAATCTAATTCGTTTGGGATTTGCTGATGAAATGACCTAAGATTCATCGCTTGGTTATCTCCAAATCCTTATGAAAACTTAAATTCCTAATTGTAACAAGAAAGAGGGATTTGTGTGTACCATAGGATTTGGACGGTTTCCAATGTCTTGATTATTATAAGCTCCATACTTTATATTTGGCTTTTTAGTCCACACGACAACACATTGATTGTTATCAGCCAGCTTTTCGCTCAAATAGCCATGGTTTTATTTATCTTTAATGTGAATATGTATTTCATTTTTTTTCTTATTCGAAAGACAAAACAAAGAGAAGTTAAAATCCGATTGGCTACTTATTCTAGGTATTTTATGAAATGGCATATTAAAATGGCTATTACAGCAACACTCTTCATTATCGGGCATGCTGGGATTAATCTTTTTAAAATAGTACCTGTTATTGGATATGTCCATTTTAAAATGTTGATGGGGTATACTTCCTTTATTCTTCTTTTGGTTACTTTGTTTGCTGGATATTTACGCCACAAAAAGGCATCAGGGTTTCGAAAGAAATTTCATCGAGTCATCGCAATGCTCCTTACAGTTTCATTTTTTATCCATATGTTTATTGCTATGTAAATATCTATGTCTGTTTTTTAGTTCTTCCACTAATTCAAATTTTGAAAAGAGTATATTTTTAATATCAATTCCCATAATAAATATATCCATGTTATTCTGTAACTCACATGCTTTTATTGAAATCTATCCCATTTAACACTCTGGGGATAGATTTTTTTGTCTTCGCCTCTCTCTTAAATACTTATTATCTTCGAATTATTTTTGGAATTACGGGAAATATATGGTTGGATTCCCTTTCCTATATAAAATTTCAAGTTGGACAAAAAAGTTAGTTGGAGGTGCGCATTGAGTTACAGAAAATTATGGATAAGCTTGGCTATTGTATTTATCGCTTCTTTTGCAGTCCTAGGATATTACGGTGGGCGTCTCATTTATACTGAACCACCGATTCCGAATCGTGTGGTGGTATCAGATGGAACGGTCCTTTTCACCAAACAGGACATTGAAACCGGACAAAATGTTTGGCAGTCTATTGGTGGCCAAGAACTCGGTAGCATTTGGGGGCATGGTGCCTATGTGGCACCAGATTGGACGGCAGATTGGCTTCATCGGGAATCTATATGGCTGCTAGATAACTGGGCCCTGAAACAATACGGAAAAAAATATTCTCAATTAAATCATGAAAACCAAGCATCCCTAAGTGCTAGGTTAACTGACGAAGTCAGAAAAAACACGTACAATAGGAAAACAGGAGATATTACAATATCCCCTGACAGAGCAGCTGCAATCACAAATATGGGTAAATATTATTCCTCGTTGTTTACGGATGATTCAAAGCTGAATCAATTACGTGATGATTATGCGATGCCAAAGAATGTCATTAAAGATCCAAGTCGTCTTCATTCATTTGTTAGCTTTCTTTGGTGGGCTACATGGGCATGTGAAACCAATCGACCAGGAGATCATGTAACCTATACCAACAACTGGCCGAATGAAGATTTAATCGGAAATCGTCCAACAGGTGATATGGTCGTATGGTCAGTAGCAAGTTTTGTCTTTTTACTAGCAGGTGTAGGGGGACTCGCATGGTATTATGCTACACAAAGGCATGAAGAGGCGCATGAGTCATTCCCTGAAAAAGACCCACTATTGGGCTTATCACCTACTCCTTCGATGAGAGCTACTCAAAAATATTTTTGGGTTGTTGCAGCATTATGGCTGGTACAAGTGCTTTTAGGTGCCATTACAGGACATTATCAAGTTGAAGGCAGTGGATTTTATGGTATTCCATTAGATAAATGGATTCCGTATTCTTTGACAAGATCCTGGCATACTCAATTAGGTGTGTTATGGATTGCCACTGCATGGCTGGCAACTGGTTTATTCATGGGTCCTGCCGTTTCCGGATATGAACCTCCTGGTCAACGATTCTTGGTCAATTTCTTATTTGTCTGTTTGATCATTATTGTAGCAGGCTCTATGATCGGACAGTGGTTTGCTGTCCAACAGAAACTAGGCCATACGGCAAACTTCTGGTTCGGCCATCAGGGATATGAATACACCGACACGGGCCGTTTCTGGCAAATCTTTTTAACAGTAGGATTATTCCTTTGGTTATTTCTAATGCTACGATCTCTTACGCCTGCATTTAAAAATCTGAAGGAAAGCCGTCATCTCCTTGGATTATTCTTACTTGCTTCAACAGCAATACCTGTATTTTATATACCTGCTTTACTGTGGGGGCAGCATAGTAATTTATCCATTGCAGAATATTGGCGTTGGTGGGTTGTACACTTATGGGTGGAAGGTTTCTTTGAAGTTTTTGCAACGGTGGTCATTACGTTCCTATTCACACGCATGGGATTACTTGGAATTCGTACAGCTACTTCTTCTGTACTTTTTTCAACGATTATCTTCTTGTTTGGAGGAATCATAGGAACGTTCCATCACTTATATTTCAGTGGTACAGCTACTGGAGTTATTGCATTTGGAGCAACATTCAGTGCACTAGAAGTGGTTCCACTCGTATTAATTGGTTTTGAAGCATATGAGAACCTAACACGCAGTCGTGCGAAAGAATGGGTAAAAGCTTACAAATGGCCCATTTGGTTCTTTATTGCAGTAGCCTTCTGGAACTTAGTCGGTGCAGGTTTATTCGGATTCTTTATTAATCCACCAATTTCTCTTTATTACATGCAAGGGCTGAATACGACGCCTGTTCATGGGCACACTGCCTTGTTTGGTGTTTATGGAATGTTAGGGATCGGATTAATGCTCTTTTGTTTAAGAGGTCTAACCGTTACAAAGGGATGGAAAACAGGTGCATTAACATTTGCTTTTTGGACCATAAACATTGGTCTAGCATTAATGGTATTGATTAGTCTTTTACCAATTGGTCTGATGCAAACGTGGGCAAGCGTTACTCATGGCATGTGGTATGCTCGCTCAGCTGAATTTATGTCACGTCCTATTGTACATTTATTTGTCTGGCTGCGTATTATTGGTGATTCAATTTTTGCCCTAGGAGCTTTAGCCCTTACTTGGTTTATTTTTGGTTTGAAATTTGGATGGTCTTTAAATAATGATCGGCCTGATTATGCCAAAACAAATGAGAAACATGTATAAAGAAGTACGTTGATATTGCTAATTGCAGGGTGGTTACTTAATCCGTTAATAATTACTAATCTCTTTAGTATAAGAAAGACGGCTAAATTAAAAAATAATACAGTAAGGATAAGGAAGGTTATATTTGTATCCCCAGCCTTTACAAATGTCTCTTTCTTATCCTTTCCTCTAGGGCATTGCTCTAAATATCATTATCCTAGCATACGCTAAGAACAAAAGTGTACTTTAGTAGCTTGATCATAGCGATTAGCCCTCCCTATTAGTATTAGTAAGGAGGGTTTATCCTTTATATCTTTATTTATTTAAAACAGCTAAGTGTTTTAGCTAAGTTTGCAGGTTTAAAAGGCTCCTTATATCTTCCGTGCGATTAGTACAAACTTGATTCCTTCCATTTGCTTTTGCTTTATAAAGTGCCTCATCAGCTTTCTCTAACAAATCATCTTTGCTTGTATCTGGATAAGTGGCAACACCAATAGATACAGTTAAGTTAATCGTACTACTGTCATTCAAAAAAAAGGAATGATTTGCAATCGCTGCTCTAATTCTTTCTGCTATGATTAACGCATGTTCATGTGGCGTGTCATATAACAATACGGAAAATTCTTCTCCACCATTACGCGAAATCGTATCAAATGAACGAGAAGAGGATTTTAACAACTCACCTAATTGCTTTAAAATCGCATCCCCATTAACATGACCATAAGTGTCGTTTACTTTCTTGAAAAAATCAATATCAACTAACGCAATTGATAAAAATTCTTCTTTCTCGACGGCAGTTTGTAATAGAACATTATATCTCTCATCAAAGGATCTATGATTATAAAGTCCTGTCAAATAATCAATCGTAGCTTCCTGTTCGTACCGTTGAAATTGTATTTTAACCTTTATTAAAAAGTCCGTTAAGTACGCAGTAAACATTCCCCCAATACTTAACATTGTAATGTATATAATCATAGGTGTAATACCACTAGTTCCCATATTAATAATAAAAACTGCTCCTGTAAAAATATCACAAACCAGTATCGAGTATATCCACTTTCTCCAAAATGTTAAGCTTTCCTTTGAACAGACAACACCTACAACACCAGATATAACAAGCGTATTTAAAGCTGCAATAAACGATGAAGTATTTACCACACCAAAAGCAAACAGACGCATGAAAAATAGCATAAACGCTGCCACAACAGAAGAAATATCACCACCGTAAAGGGCTGCAATTATCACTGCAAGTTGCCTAAAATCCAATATGGTTCCACTTATGGGAACTGTAAATAACATCAGAACGATCCCATGCACACCACTAACGAAACCAAATTTCAATTTCATCGAAAAAGAAGCAGGACTATTAATGTTTCGATTTCTAAAAATCACTTGGCTACAAAGAAATAGATACGCTGTGACAATAGAAAAATTCGCAATTATATCCTGAGTTATTTTAAGAACAGCCATATCCACGCACCCTTTTTAATAAAACAATTGTTGAATATATCAACAATAAGTTCCAAAACCATTGAAAACAAATGTGGTTGTTATGATCTCAAGCTCAGTCATTCGTTTAGGTATAAGAAGGCGATTAAATTAAATTAAATTAAATAATACAACCATTAGGATAAGAAATTGCATGGTTGTAGCCCCTACAATTAGTATCTTTTTCTTATCCTTTCCTATTTTTTGAAAGTTAATAGAAGAGATGGGTTAGTTTAACAAACGCCTGCAGGCAATTTGTCACTTTACTTGGAGCCTCTGCGGGCAAGATTATGAGCCATGAAGCCAGATTATCAAGGATTCTGGCTCTGCCAAAGCAGGCTATCATGCCCGCCTCTCCAAATAAAGTGCACGTCTCTACTGGAAAAAAGTGTTCAATCTTATCGAGCAAAAACTGTTCAGTATTAATCGAGCGGTTACAACTATATATTTAATGATAGGTGAGCTGTATGAAATAGGCTTTGATGCCCTTGACTTACGCATATGTAACCCTAACATGCAAAACATCCAGTTAAATAATTTTTGTTTTAATGACACCTGTCTACCTAAAACTTAAAAAGGTGGAAATTAGATTGTTTGATGATTTAGTCTTTACTGGACTGATAATAGGAACTTGTTTAGTAATCGGATTGATGGGTTTATTTATATACCTCATGTTCAAGTGATTAATATAGATTTTTTAAAAATCCATCCTTGATGGATTTCAAGGATGGATCAAAAATGCAAATATATTAATTATTCAATTCTCTCGAAGATTTCCAATAGTGAACCACGGGGTCCTTATTTTATTATCCCTCAAGTTCTCTCCCTTATAAAATATAAAAAAAGACAAACCAACAATGGTTTGCCAAAAATGTACTATAGAATTAATGTTAAACTAAAATCGACAATTAAGGATATCCGGCATGAAAAGGTTTGGTTCAAGATAAAACTTCAGAAATAGGAATTAAAAGTACTTTTTCAGTTACGGCCTTCAACTAGAAAATCAATCCAATTTTTTGGGTCAGCATATATACAATTTAATGACGTTTCAAGTCTGTTCGACCTTAAATGAACTAAAAAATCATATCTGTCATCACCTCAACGATTATTATTACCCCATTTCGAAACTGTATACCTAGAATCCATAGCTTTCGGCCATCCTTGCAAAGTCATTTAACTGAGGTTCATACCGGATATATTTTCCTTGTTAATTTTTAGTAAATCAAAACCAAAATGCTTTTTTCTCACATCTCGAGCATTTTAGATGGTTGCTTTCGACAGTCAGAAAACTGCCGTTGATTCTGAATAGTATCCGTACCCCTGAGGGAGTATAAAGCCTTTAAAAATCTATGTATCTAAAAGTTGTAAGTTTTAGATGGTTTGAAAAAGAGTATTCTTTTATTTGTTTTCCACACTGAAAGCCATCTAAAAGATAGTATATAATTACTGTACAAAAAGATAATAGACTTTTAGACAGGAGTTTTTAAAATGGGGGAATTTGTTGGCTATGCGCGAGTAAGTACGATCGATCAGGACTATTCCTTACAAGTTGAGCTATTAGAAAAATATGGTTGCACGAAAATTTTTCACGAAAAGAAAAGTGGTAAGAATACAGGAAGACCCGAACTAAAAAAAGCATTGGAATATTTAAGAGCAGATGACAAGCTGGTCGTTTATAAAATTGACCGTTTGGCGAGATCAACAAGGGATTTACATAATATCGTTCATGAATTGCAAGAAAAGGGTATAGGTGTTGTTTTTATCAAAGAACAAATTGACTTTACAACAGCTGCAGGAAAATTGATGTTCACTATGCTAGGGGCTATTGCTGAATTTGAACGAGATTTAATTAATGAACGTACCAAAGAAGGCCGGGAAAGGGCAAAAGAACAAGGTAAGCATTTAGGCAGAAAAGGGCAGGACACGAAGGAAATTAAAAGAGCTTTGAAATTATTTGCCGATCGTGAAAAGAATGGTCTAAGCGTAAATGATATTTCTAAACAAACAGGTGTGCCACGGTCAACCATATATGCTAAAGCAAAGGGAATGGTAGAAGAATAGGTATGAAGAAAATGTGTGCGGATTGTACCAAAGATTATTCTATTGAAGAAATGAAGCAGCTAACACACTAAAAAGTGGTAAGAAAAGCTCGATAGTAATTGATTATCTTACCAAAGTAGAATGGAAAAAGAGGAGGACCAAATGGATAAAATTAGTTTATTAGAACGTCTACGTAATTCCAGTCGAGGTAATTTTTTTTCAACAGAGATTCCAAAAGCTACAAAAGAAGATGAGAAAAAGATTGAAGAATTGGTTAGTGAATTAGAAAGTGAAGGAAAAATCAAGTTAAGAGAATGTGCACAGCGAGAATACTCAGTTTATTTACATGGAATCATTAAGTATACAATCGAGTAATCGTGTACCTTTTTATTAGGAATCCTTCCATGAGTATCCCATTTTGTGCTTTTGTTTTAATATCTAGTATCCAACTACCCTATTAATTTTCTATTCAAGTAATTATATACTTTAGAAGTAAAATACTTAATAAAGGAGCTTTTATTTGAAAACCTCTGTACCCTGCCCAAATTGTCAAATTCCTATTTCTCTTGATGACTTTGAAGATTTTTCAACACCATTTACCATGAAATGTCCTCATTGCAAAGCTAAATTAAAAGAAACTAAAGTTACTCCTTTTTTACTTTTAGGTATGTTTGCTGTAATTCCCATATTTATTTACTTAACAGCTATAGTTAAAAACATTTTGGCTGGTATAATACCTGTCATTGAAAAAATACCGACAACTGTAGTTTTTTTAGGAGTCTTATATCCTATATTCGCACTGTACGAACGTATTAATGGACTAATAATGTTTAATAAAGGAAATTTACATCTGAAACACAATAATAACAGGGAAGAAAAGTGATCGAGCTCATTATTAAATTAATTTTCAATTATAAACGAATAACATCACCGTATGGGGAAGCTAGGAGATACAACTGGAAACTTTTATCAGTTGAATGCAACATTATAATTCCTAATCTTAGGGCTCCATTTTATATATTTCAATAGCTGGCTAGGTTAGTGTATGTTATTTGCTCATTAGAACAGAGTTATCCTGCCAAACCCTTTTCAAAGTATAAAATATAACCCTTGGTTGCGTATTCATGCATTCACCAAGGGTTTTGTTATTGACGGAACGAAAAATCTTAAGTTGTAAGTAAAAAAATTGAATGGACCCTTTCATACCACCTAAAACAATAATCAAATATAGAGTTTAACTGCAGTAAAAATGGCAACTAAGAGTGATACAGTACCTACATTGATTAGTAAGTAATCAAGCAAATATTGCTTTTGTAAAGACTTTATATACTCATCATCAAAGGAACTATTGTTGTCATGAAACTTATAAATTGAAATATAAGCAGTTATGATGAAAACAAGTATTGCACATATAATAAAAACAATCTTTAGAATCTGTAATTCCCATATTTCTGTAGAATCTAAAAAATCCATTCCGAAACCCCTTCTAAGTACTTTGCCTATCCTTAGGAACGCCACAAATAAATGCTCCTAAAAGATTTGCGTTTCCTCGTAGTAAGTTGAAAATTATACTGGTAACCAACAAATAATATACGGTAACTCTACGCCGTAGTTATCATTTCTTCAGCAGTACGATTAATGGACTAATAAATTACATTGTAAAAAGTCTTTAACTTCACTTCATCATAAGTACAAATTTAAGTTATTTTTAATAAGACTATTATACTATATTTTAAAAAGGTTGATAATATGGTCTTTATAAAACTTCTTCTTGGAGTAAATATAAGTACCTATGTGCCTAATATAATTAAAGAACAGTACGAAGTTAAATATTTATTGATTTATGAATTTTAACATTTTCAATTTTTAGTTTTCAGTATATAAATTGCGAACTAAAAAGAGCACATATTTTATGAACTAACATGTGATGGATGGGGTTAAATATGGTATGTAATGGAATTGGTAGTAAAAAGGAACTATTTTTTTATATACTAATAATAGTATTGAATTCCGACTAAAAGATGTGGTGAACTGATGAAATTGAATATTAAATTCCTAAGCCAAAAAGGATTTTCACTTGTTGAAGTATTAGTGGCACTTGTTATCATTTCAATACTATTATCCATCATAAGCTCATACATGCTTAACAGTTATAAACAATCCAATATGGTAAAAAATAATTTCACTGCTGAACAATTAGCCCAAGACTTATTAAACACATATAAAACAATGGACTTTTCTACTTTATACAATAAATTAGGAACAACAGAGCAAGTAGATATCCGTAATCAACTTCAAATTGATAATTCTGTAAACCTTAACAATGTTTCTGCAACAGCGCAGTTCATAAAATATCCTAATCCTGCTATAAGTGATCGAATCATTGATATTAAGATTATAGTTACTTATACCAGCTTCGGTATACAAAGGCAGATAACTTTGGAAGGATATAACAGAAAATGAATAGACTGAATCAAAAAGGATTAACTTTAATTGAGTTACTTGTGGTTGTTTCAATATCCGCGATACTTCTAAGTGTTGCTTATTCCATATTTTTTACAATGACGAAAAGTTCTAATCAAAATATCATCCAATCCCAACTTAGAGATGAAAGTGTTATTATTAGCCAACAGTTTGATCAAGCAATGCTAAATATAGATGAAATAACAAATTTTGGACCACTATCCGGAAATGGTATGTTCACATCATTTAATGCTATCGATAAAACGATCGATAATTCAATGACAGAACACGATACAACTTATTCCATCATGATCAATAACGGTGATTTATTCATAAATAATAAAAAAATTAATTCTGACAACTATTCACTGCAAAATACTACTTTTAAGTATGTAAATCAAGCATTACAAGTTTATTTTGAAGTGGATGACCTCAAGAATAATCAAAAGTTTAAGTTTTTTAAATTGTATAATGTCAAAAGTGGGGAATGATTCACTTGTTGAAGCACCTAAGGTCAAATCATGGTTATGCCCTTCTTACCGTTTTACTAATGGTTATGATCATAAGCATTACGGGTCTAACACTTATGGGTTGGGTAATCAATTCTTCAAAATTAGTACAAATAAATAAAACTACAATTGAAAATAAAGCAACTGCAGACATGGCAGTGGATGAAGCGATGGCTCAAATTGAAAAAGCAGTGGATTCCATTAATACAAATATAAGCAACTTGACAATTGATGTGGTTCAAGCGCAGTTAAAAAGTTCTTTGGATGGCATTAGAAAACTTGGTACCTATCCTTATACGATTACTCATACGACAATAAATGATGGCACAAACGGCAACGCTTATGTGGAAAAAGTTACGATAAATGCACCAATTGGAAACACCGGACACTATGAAACAAAAACGATTTCAGTGTCAACCATTCCTGGTGTTTTTAAATACGCAACCGTAACTCCTGGATCATTACAATTAAATGGGTCTTCTTATATTGAAGGTGATGTATCGGTTGGTGGCGATCTTTTAACTAGTAATTATGGGAGATTTATGCAATCCATTAATGGTAATGCGATCTATTACCCGGTTTTAACCTCCTATCCTGCTATAAAAGGGAGCTTATCTGTGCTGGGATCATTCAAAAACTATTCGAATGGGATATGGAATACATTTACACCTACTACATCAAATGTAAATACGTATTTTTCTGTTCCCCCTTCTATTAAAACAAGCAATATCAATGTTGATACATTTAACATTACCAATTTAGTTTCTTCAAAAAGTGGTAATTTAAAAAATGCAAACGCCAATTATAATACGTATTATTATAATTCAACGACGAACCTTAATGGATCTACATTTAGTAATTTGTACATCGACAGTTCAGGAAATGTTACAATCAACGGAAATCTTGTGATTACAGGAAATCTAATCATGAACAGTGGAGCAAAATTAACAGTTAACGGCTCCATAAGGGTAAGTGGAAGTGCTCAATTAAGTGGGACATTAACTATTAATGACAGCTATAATCAGGGTAACTATATCTATATAGCTGGAAGTACTTCCATAAACAGCTTTAATATGAATGGCCAAATGTATGTTAACAATACGGTTTCCATTCAAAATGATTTAAATACCAACGGAACGATTTATTCCAGTGGTGATGCTAGTGTTCAAAATTTATCAAACAACGCAGGTACATTAGTCCTGCTGTCAGATGGCAATATTCAATTATCAAATAATAATCTATATAATGATACTCCTAAAACCATAAACGCCTTTTTTTACTCCAATAAAACGTTGGAAATTTATGGTGTTGGTTCCAATTTAAAAATTGTAGGAGGAATATATGGGAATCAAATTATTTTAAATGCTGTAAAAGGGAAATCTTCACAATCGTATTTTTCAAATTCCTTTTCTGTACCTTATTTAGATTATTATATGTATGGATCTCCACATTACAGTTATTATTACTTCCAAAACAATCAAAATTCAATTGATCCAACTTTGTCCAGACTTTCAGTTATTTATAAGAACGGATTAATCTTAAATCCACCGAAAGGGATTCCGACGACTCAAAATTTAACGATCCAAGAATTAAACACAACTTATAGTAACTAATTTAAGCACTATAAAAAGGTATTGTTCATGGGGTGCTAATGAGAGCATGATCGTAAGTAACGATTATGCTTTTTTTAGTAATAAACAAATTATTGTTTAAAAAATTTGCACTTATACGTTTTATCAACACCCACTTAATTAAGAGCTATAAGAACTCATCCGTTGGAAATATTTTATCCTATATTTTTATGTAAAGTTTATTATAAAATTCTATTTGTATTGATGCTTTTTTATGTCTTTCTCAAAATTATCATTTTGAGTTTAAAGCAAAACTACGGAAACGTAGTGACGCAAAGCTACAGGGACTAAAATGGAATTCCATGATGTTAGCCAGCTGCCACAACTTTTTAAAAGATGTGTTTTTAAGCTGTAAACAATAAGGAGGAGAAGTATGAAAAATCTTTTTCGGGTCTTATTGATGACATCTATGGCAACATTTGCATTAGCTCCTTTTGCGATGGCTGCTACTACGTCATCTCCTACAATCAAAGGTGGTCCACTTATTCTTTTGCCACCGACTATTCAAACAGATTTTCCTGCTATTACGCTTAATGGACAACTACAGACATTAAACGCAACTTTGAGTAATTGGAGCATAATTGATGCTACAGGAACTGGAAATGGCTGGCATGTTACTGCACAAGCTACTCCTTTTACTGAGGCAGGTGTAAGTAATAACCCTCTTACCCTTCCAACAGGTTCTCTTACATTATCTGGAACTAGAAATGTTTCGGCAGTATATGGGTCAACTCCGGTTGATGCCACTAACGGTCCGATTTTACTAAACCAAACGGCAGCTCTAGATTCAACTATTCCTGTTACCATTATAAGTGCCAAAAAAGGATATGGTATGGGTTGGTATAACGTTAGCGAACCAACCAACGGACTTACTTTGACATTAGCTCCTGCTTCAACAAAAGTTGATACAACTAATCATGTAAATGATTCAACACCTTATTCAAGTACACTTACCTTTTCAGTTATTACTGGTCCTTAATTATCTAATTATAATATCATGCCCTATTCGAAAGGAATGGGGCTTTTTTAAGAGGAGGGAGTACTTTATGAAAAGAATAAGAGTATTTATCCAATCCTTAGTTATTGTTATGTGTACTTTTTCATTAGGAATATTTGTTTATGCTGATGAACCAAGCCAAAAAACTAATGGTAATGGATTAGATTTTGAAGCACTCCCAGCACAACCTAGTAAAGTAAACCCACAGATTTCTTCCTATTTTTATGAAAACGGGAAAGCTGGAAATACTTTATCTGATACTTTAATTTTATCCAATCCTAACAATTATTCCATTACGATACATCCCTCCATCGTAAAATCCATTACGGCTATAAACGGGGGGATTTCTTATGAAAATCAGCCTTTATCTACTACTTGGATTAAAGGACTTGATAATGATGTAATACTTTCCCCTAAATCAAATAAAAAGATACCTTTTAAAATTGAAATACCCAATAAAACAAATGCCGGGGACTATATAGTTGGAATATCTTTGACAGATCATCCACCTGTAAGCAGGAAAACAAACACTAAAAATGCAAATATTTCTGTCGAAATTCAACAGCAAGTTCGAAGAGTTATTGCAGTAGAAGTCTTAGTACCTGGTTCGGTAAGAACACAAATTAATTGGAAGACACCATCTGTTGTAAATGAGCCATCTGGTCCTTCCTTAAATATAAGAGGATTTAATAAAAGCCAAGTATTATTGAATGACGTAAATGGAACTATTAGTCTTTTGAAACAAGGTAAGACTATATGGAGTGCTCCTTTATCTGGGATTACCTTTGCACCAAATGAACCTTTTCAGTTTAAATACAGATGGATGAATGGATACCCTGAACCTGGAACCTACACTGTGCGTATAAACCTAAAAGGTAATCAAATTCATCTTTTACAAAAGGAATTGACTTTTAATATTGGTGTTAAGGAACAAAAACAATATCAGGATTTAACTGGACAGAAGACTATAGAAAGTTATATTCCTAAATGGGTCTTCGGGGTTGTCGGCAGTTTACTAATTCTTCTATTAGGTTGTGCTTTTTTCTTATTCAAATTGTATAGGAAGATGAAAAATCCTTCAGGAAAATAAAATAATAAGTATGGATTTTTCATTTTTTGGCTCTGTTAAATGTCGATGTTGAATTTTGATAAATTTATTAAAATGGGTGTGTTGTTATATGGAGTCAATAAAAATTAAAGGAAACGTCTATTTTATTGACTGTATTCCTTTTGAAGACAAGAGTGAAAAAGACGAGAATGGCTATGATGAATATTATTACAAAGGAAAAGATATCGTTTTTCTCAGGCAAAGGAACAATTAAATTCCAGAATTTACGATGGAGAAGAAGTCATTTCTTTCTTAGAGAAGCCCAATCTTTTTTTTGATCAAGATTTAGAAGCAAATGTATATTTGAGCGAAAAATTTTGTGTAAAAAGGATCAGGTACGGGGTAATCGAAAACAAAACAAAATTCCTAAAAAGAACTTTTAAATTCTAATGTAAGAAAACAGCCATAAAATTCATGTTATGAATATTTACAAACAATCGAAAAGTTGGTAACATCTTAAAGATTCATACTTTTTCCCCTTGGTGAAGTCATGGAAGACGGTAATCAAGGGTTTTTATTGTAATAAAAAGCCGATTCCTAATTATTTAAGGAATTGGCTTCTTTTGATTTGTCTTATTCCACAATCGCGCCCGATTGTTGAAGAGTGAATTTCCTTATTTATGTTACGATTCACCGTAAATATTTAACGGCATCTTTCAATCCTTTTCCTGCCCAAAAAAGAACAAATTCTTGCCGTACTCCTAGTAACCTCATTTAAGCACCAATCAAAAAAATGTGTGAGTAGTTTAAAGGTGTCAGTTTAAATTCATAAATCACCACTTGACTCATAACCTGATTTTTCAACTGTAATATTATTTTCTAAATAGGAAGGCAAATGAACATTAACATTTTGGGAAAAAGAAATATACCCACTGGTATTTGACGAAATAGTATATTTTTTATCTTTTGTTTTATTTGAATTATTGATTATCAATTAAATCTTCCTTTCCCAAGACTGAATTTGTTAGTTTTAATCGATTATGAGAAGGTGTTTTAATTTTTTCCCACTGCTCTTTTCTAATATTAATATTAACCATTTGCTGATTATTCTTAATTATTCTTTGAATAGAGCCATAAAACTTAAATACATCAATGGCTTCAGTACTTTCAAGGCAACCACTTACAGCTTCGAAATCAATTTCATTTTCACGATGAATTAAAAACTCATCTGGAATAAAAGGTTCTTTTAATTTAAGTTCTTTTTCATATGATTTGTAAAGTGACCAAAATATTGACGTCAGTTCGTCTTCGGGGCATTGAATAGGTAATCCGATGTCACTCGCTTCTTTTCTCGAAATAATATATGAATGTGTATAGAGTTTTTCTGTCAATATATCGACTATGTCTTTTATTTGCTGATCGGAGGGAGGTGAATTTTTTAATCTTAAAACTTTCTCAGCAAGGTTTCTTATTAAAGTATAATTCCTGTGAATATTCCCTAAAGCAAGTGGGTGAATATTGTTTGTTAATGTATTAAAGACATCGCTCATTCCTTTGTTGCCTACTTGATCAGCTCTTTCACGGGCTAATGAAAGATAGGCGAAAACATCCTCGACGCTAATCGGTATTTTTGCGTTAGGATTATTAGGATCAGACGGATTAAACTGATTTGCTACACTTGGGTCAATTGGCCCCAATTCTCCTAAAACACCCATTAATATGTTATCGGCACCTAAACAAAGCAGTGTTCCTGCACTATAAGCTTTATAAGGCACGATTACATTAAACTCCTTCGCAAACTCCCTTAGAAGATAATTTATTCTTACTGGAGTGATAACATCTCCACCTCTTGTATATAAAAAAAGATCAATTCTTTTTTGATTACCTATAAGGCTTAAATGCTTTGCAAGAGGGCGTAAAACGTCAGGAGCAATTCTAGCACCAAGATTCGGACGATCACCAGTTATATAAACAATCACCTTAGATCTTCTTCTTTCTTCAATCTCTTTTATTAATTCGATTCGATCATTTAACAATATACTCACTTCCCCTTCTAAAATCCTTTTTTAGGGTTAAACAAGTATAAATAAACTATGCTTAAAAATTTTAAGTATTTTTTATAAAAAGAGGGTAAAAATATTTTTTGTGCTTTAAAAGCATTCACCTTTATTTATGATTAATTAGGAGGGTTATTTTATTATGAGAGTTCAGTTACAAGCGGTAAGTCAAAATCAGAATACAGTCACCTTTAGACCTGAAATGATGTCAGCTCAATCTAATTTTCCCCAAACTACACAAGCTTTATCATTACAGCAAGGCATGGTACAATCAAATGTAACAAATCAATTAATGGCTCAGGCAAATCAAGCCATATTAAATGGACAATTAAATCCTACACTTCAACAGTTGACCTATAATCCTACATTGCAACAAGCGTTAGTACCCACAAATGCTATAATTAATTCAACATATCCTCTACAACCAACTTTTGGACAAGCAATAGTAGCAACACATGCCATAAGTCCAACGTATCCATTACAACCAATCGTTGGACAAGCTTTTGTTCCTCAACAACAAATCATGGGGAATTTGGTATCTACACAGCAATCAAACATTATTCAGCCTAGTGTAGATTTATCAGAAACAAGTAGCGAAGTAGTTTTGGCATGTGAATTGCCAAATGCTGATCAAAGAAATATTAATATATCTTTAAATGATAATTCAGTATCCATTCAAGCTCAATCTGGTCAAGGAATCTACCATAGAGTAGTATCTTTACCCACTGATATTCGTCCAGAATTATGTGAAGCTACCTTAACAAATGGAGTTTTAGAAATTAAAATGCCTAAATCAAGTCAAGCAAGACGGAAAGTTAATGTTAACGAAACACTCCTACAATAGACATTTATAATAAAAAGAATAAAAGCAACTCTACAAAAAGAGTTGCTTTTATTTGTATTCACGATTTCGACTCAGCTTCTTCTATATCCTAACTTCTTGTCTATTTTTCTATCGGTATGCTAAGAATAATGCATTAAAATAAAAGTCGGAACTAGGTGCATTATCAAATATTCATCCCAAAATCACTCGTATCAAAGCTATACATTCTTGTTACTGAATAGCGCCCAATTGTTGAAGATCGTTAGTAATGCTCCCCGTTTCGCTACAGGTTGTTGGTGTTTCCAACTTTTTGCATATTTTATATTCTCTGAGAAAACAATAAAAACACTAACTATTATTGTAAATCGGAGGATGAAACTTGGAGACAAATAACCAAATTCGATTAACTGCTCCGGAAATGGCAAGCCTTTGGACACAATATCAGACAGATACCATGAACAAGTGTTTCTTTCGGTATGCTCTTGAACATATCGATGATCCTGACGTTCAGTCTATTTACAGAACTGCCCTTGCCATAACAGAGCAGCATATCCAAGCCATTACCGAATTCATGACCCTTGAACAACACCCGATACCGCGAGGATTTACTGAAACCGATGACGTGAATATTCACGCGCCTCGCCTTTTTCAAGATCCTTTTTACCTGAATTATCTCTATGTTATGACGCTTCAGGGATTGACCGGCTATGCCTTGACAGTTAGTACATCTGTCCGTTCTGACATACGGAAGTATTACATCACCTGCATGTCAGAAACGATGGCGCTTTTTGATCAATCCATTCATTTGATGCTTTCAAAAGGACTGTTTACACGCCCTCCTGTGTTGACACCGCCCGATGCAATCGATTTTGTCCAGCGACAAGGATTTTTAACCGGTTGGTTGGGGAGGCGACGTCCGCTGAATGCGATTGAAATTGGCGATATTTCCTTTAACATGCTCAAAATGCACTTGCATGCGGCGTTAAAAGTTGGATTTATTCAAGTTGCTCATTCGAATGAAGCACGCGAACATTTCAAACGGGGTCTCGGTATTGCCAATAAACACATTAAACTATTTGAATCAGTCTTGGAAGAAGATCATTTAAATTCGCCTTTTTCCTGGCAATCGATGATCACGGATTCCACGTCAACGACTTTTTCCGATAAATACATGATGTTTCAAATCCAATTATCGACGCAACTTAGCCTTTCTTATTACGGGTCGGCGCTCAGTGTGAATGCCAGAAGAGATATAGGGGCTGATTACTTACGGCTCATGATAGAACTGTTGCATTTTGCAGAAGACGGCGCCCAACTGATGATCAAAAATGGGTGGTTGGAACAGCCTCCAACAGCAAGTGACCGAGAATCGATTGCAAAGGACAGGAGTAATAAATAATTTTCCAGAAACTGGACGTTAGGAACGTTTCCTAGCTTTTTTATTTGATACACAATGGGTCAAGGACAACATATTATTTCAGCTACTTTTTTCGCTAAATTGCCCTTTACCTGATTAAAGATCAAGAAAAATGGACTGCTGAAAACAGTCCATCGTTGTTCAATTCTTGCGCCCTATAATGGAATAACTGAAATTTAAAATTATATATTAGTCGGTATGCTTGTAGATATCGGAAGTTTGATTTATAGGATTACGTCTAAAAACAAATATAAAAATCAGTAGACTCAACAAAATGGTTCCAGACGCAAATATCCATGCTTCTCGAAAACCACTCATGATTGTCTCTATACCTGAATGCGAATGGGTTCGGATAAACACTGAGGCTATCGTTGCATACAGGGCAATTCCAAGATTTTGCATCATTCGCTGAAAAGCACCTATTGTTCCCTGAATCTCTCGACCAACTGCACTCATAATAGCCGAAGTATTGGGTGGTACAAAAAAGCCTGCACCAACCCCGTATAACATTAACAATGTTGCAATTAGAGACGGACTCCAATTCGATTGCATTATACCGAGAATTCCATAAGTAACAGCCATAATAATAAGGCCAATCATCATAAGGCGAGTAGTGCCTGCTTTTTCAATTAACCGTCCGGATACTTTAGACATTAAAACAAGCCCTAAAGGGGCAGACAAATTGACTAGGCCAGCTTGCCATGGTTCAAGCTTTGACACTTGTTCTAAAAAGTAAGGAGGAACAATAAAACCTAGTGAGGTTGCCCCACCAAGTACAAATATCCCCAAAACGGGTGCAGCAAAATCACCATGCAGGAATAGCTTTAAATTCACAATAGGTTCTTTCGCTTTTCTCTCCCAAAAGAAGAATAGTACAAATAAAATTGCAAAAAGCATAATAGGTCCGAGGGACTCAATGCTTACAATTCCTGATGTAGATAACATTGAAAGCCCTCGGAGTAGGGCTAATACGGAAAAGCCCAATAATATACTGCCCGGCAAATCAATTTGGATGGCGTTTCTTGATTCCTTTACTTTTTTAAAGACTATAGTACAGCCTAATAAACCTACTAAAGTGATGGGTATATTGATAAAAAAAATCCATCTCCAGCTTCCCAAGGAGATTAAAAACCCCCCAATACTTGGACCAAGAACCGGCCCTAGCCCCAATAGAACTCCTAATGTTCCTAGAGCTACTCCTTGTCGCTCTTTTGGAATTGCAGTGGTAATAATGGCTACAGCAGTTCCCTGTAACATAGCAGCACCAATTCCTTGAAGGGTACGGAATGTGATCAATTCACCTGGGGAGGTAGATAGACCACAAAGTATGGAAGCCATGAAAAATACAATGAGGCCTGAAGCATAAATCTTTAAACGTCCATACTTATCACTTAAACGTCCAAAAATAATAATAGTCCCAACCAGAGCCAACGTATACATCGTAATAGTCCAGGTCATAACAGTAATTGAGGAATTGAAAGACTGTACCAATGTGGGTAATGCCACGTTAATAATCCCTGTATCCAAAGTAGATAAGAACATTCCAATACCTGCTGTAAGTACAATCATTTGATCAGTTTGGTTCGTTTGTATCCTGTCCTTTCTCATAATTAAATCACTCCTATTTCCAATGAGTATTCGTTTTGATAGCAACTATCACAATTATATAGTCCTAACATTTCACGTTTCATCGAAATGTCGAAATGATATAATTTTTATATGATTGTTTGGAAGGAGTGGCTTTAACATGACGATGTATTCTAATATCTCCTCTACAGCCTCACTCATAGGTGACCCCACACGAACAACGATCCTAATAGCCCTGGCAGATGGTCAGGCATTAACAGCCGGTGAACTTGCAACCCTATCTGGTGTATCTCCGCAAACGGCGAGTGCTCATTTAGCAAAACTGGTTGAAGGCTCACTTATTAGTGTGGAAGTTCAGGGACGTCATCGTTATTACAAACTTGCTGGACCGGAGGTTGCTCAAGTTATGGAGGCAATTGCTGTAGTTTCGCCACCTGTGAAAGTACGATCTCTACGTCAATCCAGCCACAAAAAGGCTCTGGATTATGCTCGTACCTGTTATGATCATTTAGCAGGAAAATTGGGTGTTGCACTTACAGAAGCATTGATTGAGTTGGGATATCTCCGTGATTTAGGGGAGTTTTATCAATTGACTGATAAAGGAAAACAATGGTTACGAGAATTTGGTATCCATCCCTTACCTAAAAAAGTGAATCCTGAAGCCGTTCCTCTTCATATTGATTGGACAGTTCGAAAACATCATTTAGCAGGGCCGTTGGCGATATCAATTACACAACGTCTCATTGATCTAGGTTGGGTTGAAAAAGGAGCCATTCGTCGTTCTATACAATTAACCAATTTGGGACGTTCAGCCATAGGCAATGAATTTATGTTTGATCCCACTACATTGTAGTAAAACTAAAGGTTCAGGTTATTTCATTTTGCCAGCAATTCTTCTATTTTCCTTAAGGTACTTTAACAAACCGTAAAAATAACTTTTAGGTTATGAATCTGTTTTATTTAACGAAACAAAAAAGCCCATTTTAATGAAGGCAGGGGTAGCGTTGGGAAATGCGGGTTTACAACGTTAAGGAATTTTCAATATTAAAAATCCTAATTTTACCCAATTTAATGTGAAATTAGGATTTTTTGTTACTACATAAATGCGCCCGATAATTGAATATCGTTATTAAACTCTTGCCCCCGTTAGCTTAAGAACAATCCTTCACAACCTTTTACGTTAAAAAAGAAATGTGAACTGGTTTTTAGTCCCTTAGTCCAATACCAAGGAATTTCTTTGTATTAATATCTATATAGATTGCATAGTCACCAAGTGAAGGATTCTCATTTGTTGGAAAGCTAACAATATAGACTTGTTTCATATTAAATTGTCTTAGAGGTCGTTTATAAACTTTTGCATCTTTCCAACTACCGACAATATGTGGTATTTCTGATTTTGGAATGTAATTCCAAGCTATTTTCCTTACATCGTTTTCCTTTTCGTTTGATATACTATGTGCTTCCTTTTTTGAAATCAATCCTACAAATAAAAACAATACCATTACTATAACCAAAGCAAAAACAACATATTTTCTGATGATAACCCCTCCTATACTCAATCGCATTTTACAATATTATACATTAAAATCATTTTGAGTACGTAGGTGTTGCTAAACTAAACTGCCCCGTTACTTTAAGTGAAAAATTTCACAATATCTTTTGCTGATACCAATTTACTTTAAATGTGTTATTACACAATCTGGCCCGTTTGCTGAATAAAAAGGTTTGAAATACCTGTAACAAAAACGAACGTTTCTGTTACGATGGCCTAGCTAAATATTTTCAGCACTCGTTTTAAAGCGTTTTGATACGATGATGAATGGAGAAAAAATCAAGATATAATATGATTATTGTTTACTTTTGCATGGTTACGCTAACCCATAAAGCCTTAAGGCTTTAAATGCAACCTTAAGGTTGGTGCTGTTAAATACAATAGCCTGTTTGTTGAATACTAAAATAGCCTATGCTCACAGAATAGGCTATTTAATATGAGTTTCTACTATTATATAGGTACTTTTCAATTTAACGTCCTATTCCTTACCCAACTTAGATCATCTTCACAAAAATTAAAATTTCGGCATGGCTTCCACAGCATCAGCCAAGTCGCTATAAGAATCTTTTAAATATCGTGCCGTGGTAGAAATGTTACTATGACCGGCGAGTCTTCTCACCTTTTCAATGTCATTATGGGTTGCTTTTAACATCCATTTACAGAATGTATGCCTAAACATATGAGGCGTCAATTTTTTCTGTGGCAAACTATAGCTTTCCATCATCGTCTGAATCCCACGGACCGTAAATTGTGGAGACCGCTGGCTAT
Organism: Neobacillus endophyticus; assembly: GCF_013248975.1. Classification (GTDB taxonomy): domain Bacteria; phylum Bacillota; class Bacilli; order Bacillales; family Cytobacillaceae; genus Neobacillus; species Neobacillus endophyticus. Next base: position 132,262 of record NZ_JABRWH010000002.1, on the reverse strand, counting down.
AAAAGACATACGGCGACTCTGCTACATGCTCTTTCCTGTTTGCCATTTCTGCCCGAAAGAGTAACCAGTCGTACAGTTCCTGCCACAAGGTGTTGGACATCGGCACGGTCCGAAGCTTTCGTCCTTTCCCCAAAATTCGAATTCGTTTTAACTCCATGTCAAGATCGGTTAACTTTAAATGGGAAAGTTCATCTACCCGTAAACCGGCGTACGTCAATAAATAAATGATCGCCCGATCACGCCGGTACTTTTCTTCAGGATCCACTCCCCTGCTTTTAACCGGTGTCTTTCTTACACGATTTAATAAATCTTCAAATTCTTCCTCTGTAAGCCACATGATTTTTTCTTGATTTTCATCGGCCGACTTAATGTCCTGAATTTCTTCCATTGGATTATGCTGCAGCTTTTGATTTTTTTGAGCCCATGAATAAAAACTGCGTAAAGCATTTAATCGTCGATTAATCGTCGTGATGGCCAAAGGCTTTCTATCATTTGGATGTAACATACCGTTTATCCATTTTCTTACATCTGTTGCCGTCACAAATTCATTTGGTTTTATATGTAAATCATCCATAAAAATAAGAATATCATTCCGATAGGAAATAATGGTTTTAGGGGACTTATCCTGTTTTTCAAGATTGGTAATATATTCTTCTAGCACTCTTCCACCTCTTAACTTATATGCCGAGTTTAGCACCCTGAAAACCACATAAAATCAGGGTAAAAAACAACCTTATACGATGAGTATAACATAGGTTTTGGAGGGTTTAAACGTATATAATGCATATTATATGCTTAGTTTAATGAGACAAAATAAAAAGCCCTCCTGAAGAGAGATTAGGTATTGATATATTGGTCTTTTGATTTTGGTTATATTTTTGATTATAAAATTTAGTAGTTTTGAAGTTAGAAGAGACGGTTTTCGTTTTATAACCATAAACGACCGTTTTCGATTTTCTTATTTAGGGTATAAAATGGATATTTATGTAGGTTGATTATCCTTTAGATACACAAAAATTCCAAATTTTTTATTCCCATTTAAAAAAACCATTGTGTGCAAAGTCTATTTTTTGACGAGTTTCTTCTATTATATATATTTTTTTGTTCGTATTTCCATCTTAAAATAATTCTACTTTTCCTACACTAAGTAAAATTATCTTATCTTTGCATTTAATAAATTATGTTCAAATTTAATTTAATGGAAAGAAAAACTTAACCTCAATTAAAGTTGTATAGCATAAAATAACCTTATGGTTTATAGGTAAAACACACAACGGAGATTACAATCATGACAAAAAAGCATCCTGAGATACATTTAGATTCAATAAATAAATTTGGATTAAAAGCCGAGTATATTAAATCATTAAGGGATAATGTAAAAAAACACAAGGAATTTATTAGTACCTATTGTGAGCTTATCAGCCTAAACCAAATTTCAATAAAAGAAAATGAAGATGAAATTGAACGATTACGAAATAACTTTTTTAAAAATTTATTTAATAAATTAAAGGTCCAATCAAAAATTCAAAAATTGCAGGCAGAAAATTTAAAAAGGCGCGAGCAGATAAATGAATATCAAGAATATGTTTATGAAGAAAGTATATTTATACTTGCCCTAGAAAAACAAGCAGGGGTCCCACCACATGTATTTGATAATTGAATTTTTAGCCACTTCGATTACCTCAACGTAAGACAATTGGAGCTTTGCAACTGGAAGATCTAGTATATATTGACACGGAGTCTCCAAAGGCATTGTTTGAGGGTGTGCCAGCGAAGCTGTCACTATATGCAATAAGATGACATTCCCTAGGATCTGTTAAGTCGATGTTGAATCCTAAGATGATAATAAATAACAATAAAAAATCCTCTCTTTACGTCGCACAACACATTCATTAAAAATTAAAAACCTTGGTTGTACGTCTTCAATGACTTTACCCAGGGTAAAAAAGTATGTGCTGCTCTTGAATATATTAACAACAATTTTATTATGAACTGTAATTAAGAGAAAAATATGCGTAATTAAAGAAGTGTGATGACAACAACTATATTTTAAGCATTTTTAAAACCAAATGTTTGTTGATCCATGCAGACCACCCGTGATTATAACTCCAAAATCAATTTCGTTTCTTTTAATTAGGCTATATTAAATAACTCTGTTATGCTGAAGGAGTAAACGAACATCTCAGGAAAGAATAAAGAATACTTTTGCAAATGTTAATATATGGATACCAGTAATGCTCCATGAATATGCAGCCACAAAAAAATAAGCGACCTATTTAGAATAGCATCAATAAAAGCGATAAGGATACGGAAAGTTGGTGACTTGTTTGCTAAGAATCTCAAGAATAAGCCTTTCGATAATTGTAGTGATATTCAGTATTTATGGTTTAATCGTAAACAATCAAGAGGTTCTTCCAATTAACCTGTTTTTGTTAGGGATTATAATGTTTTCTTTTGGCATTTCTGAGTTACAACAACGAAAAAGAACTGGTACGTTTTATATGCTGGTTTCAGCCCTTCTGTTTTATGGCGTTTTAAAAACGGCACTATTACATGTTCATTAAAAGGAGATCAGATTCCATCAAAGGATTGAAAGGGGTCTATTAAAAATTTTTTACGGCGATCCCTATTAGGGGAGCCGCCATTAGTACTACCCCTGAATAAAAAGAAAAGCCCGCTCAATAGCGGACAAAAGGTTCGTATTTCGGAGGGGGAAAATCTCTACACCACTGTTATATCACTTAGAAAATCAACTGGCTATCGGTACTTTTTGTATATATCGCCAAGAGCTTCATAGTCTGGTTTCTTCAGGATTTTTGACATACTTTCTCCTTGAATCAGGAGATTCTAAACTAGTTTTAAACGTAAATACAAAAAAACGACCTTCCTGACGGAGAAGGTCGTTTTAAAAAAAGGGCGGACTCCCTATACATCAGTTATATGATGTATAAATTTAACTTGCTATTGGTACAATTTTCAAATGCCGTAATCCGTCAAACCCTTTTTATTAGCTGTCTTACAAACCATACTTGGATGAACAGTATCTCGTATCAGAAGGGATAGGTAATAGCTGAATGCCACCATTTCCATCCGCCATGAAAGTGTTCATACCCTGCAAGATAAAAAGAATACTCAAATAGGGTAGAGAATACAGACCATGCAAGAACATAGGCAACCTTAGCTTTTATTGTTCGCTCATAAGGGTACCAATTAATCAAAAGGACCGTAGCAGCTGGATAAATTCCTAAGATAATAAGGTTAGTCTGCCAGTCAATCACTTGTGGTTCAAAAAATCCATACCAGTCCCATTTATCTGTCCATTTATCTACAAATTCTGCAGTGAATAGCCCCCAAAAGATAGAAGCATAATACACAATAGGTTCTAATCTTTTTTTGATTAAGATGGCTACAGCATTAAAGATTAGAACAGACACATAAAGGTACCACATAAGACCACCTCCCTTATCACCAATAAGTATAGGGTTCCTATGTGGTATCTTTTTTATGTTTTAATCACAGGATTGCTTGCGGTAGTTCGCCAGATCATTTAACCAAAGATCACTGGGGTTTATTGGAGACGAGCACTTTATTTATATGCTTAGCGTTGTAAATTCGCGAAATGAGGGTGCTACCCCATGCCCATCAAGCTAATACCAACAAACTTTGAAATTTGACCTTTTCTACAAAGAAACTGTTTATTGCAATCTTTGGAGTTCTGCATAGACGCGTGGTTGGGAACCATGAAAATTTATATTCGTATAGTAAAAAAATAAGATATCAAAGCCCAAGGGTTTTGATATCTTATTTTTTATTTGGCTTTTTTCGATTGGCGAAAAACATTTAAGTTATCTAATGTTTTCCCCGTTCCAATTGCTACGCAATCCAATGGATTTTCTGCAATCTTAACAGGAATTTTAGTTTCTTTTTCAATGAGTTTGTCCATATTCCTTAGAAGTGATCCTCCGCCGGTTAATACAATTCCATTCTCCAAGATATCTCCTGATAATTCAGGTGGACATTTTTCCAAGGTTAATTTTACCTCATCCACAATCTGTTGAACTGGTTCCTTTAACGCATTATAAACTTCTTCAGATGAAATTTTCAATGTTGTAGGAAGACCTGTTACCATATCTCTTCCTCGGACATCTAAACTCATGCCAACTGCTGGTTCCCATGCACTACCTAATTCAAATTTTATGTTTTCAGCAGTTCGTTCTCCGACTAATAATTTATGTTGTTTTCGGATATACCCCATAATGGCCCCATTTTGAGCGTCGCCTCCAACTCGGAGAGAACGGCTGGTTACAATTGCACCGAGTGAAAGAACCGCTACTTCCGTGGTTCCCCCTCCGATATCTACAATCATGCTTCCCACAGCTTCTGCTACTGGCAGGTTGGCACCGATAGCAGCTGCAAGCGACTCTTCCACCACATATACTTCTTTGGCGCCCGATTTAAGTGCTGAATCACGTATAGCGCGTTTTTCTACTTGGGTTACTCCGGTTGGTGTACATATGACTACTCGAGGTTTTGTTGGAATAAGATTTGATTCAAATTTTTTCGTTTTAGATATAAAATATTTCAACATTGCAGCAGTTGATTGAAAATCTGCTATAACACCATTCTTTAAAGGGCGTATAACCGTTATGTTATCTGGTGTTCTACCGACCATATTTCTTGCCTCATCGCCTACAGCCAATACATTTCCTGTTTTTGTATTTACTGCTACAACGGAAGGCTCATTTATCACGATTCCTTTTCCTTTGATATATACTAATAAGTTTGCTGTTCCTAAATCAATTCCAATATCTCTTGACACAATGTTCCTCCATGGTATTTAAAATTCCGCAAAATTTTATAAATTTTTTTGTCTCTCAATTTAATTTTTTTCAATTTCAATATTTTACTAGATAACTAAATGTGTCTTTTAATTTCATTAATGCTTGTACCAAACGCAATTTTAATGGATTCTAATAAACTTCATCTAAACATTAGATTAAATTCTTCTTAATAATTAATAATGAGTAATCATATGAAAGATTACTTTCCCATTTTAAACACTCATGGAACGTATGAACAATAAAAAAATGCTGCATCTTATTAACAGACACTTAAGTTTATTTTAATCAGTGTTTAATAAATAAACTTCCAATTTACAGTAAAGTAAAGACTAGGGAAATTTCATGAAAGTGGAATTTTTTAGTACATATACTTTTGCCAAATAGGAGATGAGTTTTTTGAAGGAAAACTTAACCGTGTCAGAACATCCTGAAATGCCACAAGCTTCAGGTAAGCACATATTAAGTAAGGTTCCAGAAGTTACGATTTACTTCTGGATCATCAAAGTTTTATGCACGACTGTCGGGGAAACATTTGCTGATTTCCTAAATTTCAACCTAGGATTTGGATTAACTTTCACTACCATCATTATGGGAATAGCATTTTTCATTGTTTTGTTTTTTCAATTCAGGGCAACGAAATATGTTCCAGCTTTTTATTGGATAACGGTTGTACTTATAAGTGTATTTGGTACGCTGGTAACAGATAATTTGACAGATGGAATGGGAGTTCCTCTTGAGCTTAGTACCGGTGTATTCTCCGTTCTACTTGGATTAACTTTTCTTTTTTGGTATTCGAGCGAAAAAACACTCTCAATACACTCAATTTATACCAGAAAAAGAGAAGTTTTCTATTGGCTGACTATTCTTTTTACATTTGCACTTGGGACTGCAGTAGGTGATTTATATTCCGAACAACTCGGTCTTGGCTATTTAAACACTGGTATAACGGTCATTATTATCATCGCTTGTGTATTTTTGTCTTGGAAATTCTTAAAACTTGATGGCGTATTAGCGTTTTGGATTGCGTATATTTTGACTCGACCACTTGGAGCATCGTTGGGAGATTTCCTATCTCAACCAGGGGTAAGTCCGAGATAAGTCCAAAAAGCGCCATACAGATGTAAAAAAAATGTAAAGAGGGCGCAAAAGCCCTCTTTAAGCTGTTTTAATTGCTAACCCCAGCTTTCCATCTAAAGGTTGAGGTGGTTCTTCTAAATCAATGAAGTAATCACCAAATCGTTTGATATGTTCCATAAGATAAGGACTAAGCACACTTAGATCTTCTGGGTCTACGTAATACCCTTCCCGTTTTAACTGACGTATCACCAAAGTCAAATCCACGACATTTTGAAAAATAACTGCATTTGCTACCAGGTCTCCGTACTTAATTGACTTTTCTTGTTGCTCCGGATCATTATCGGAAATAATTCCATCTCCACCAAAGAACAGCCATTTAGAAAATCCGTTGTAGGCCTCTACTTTGTTAGTGGTAGCCGTGATTTTCCTGCGTAAATCAATATCAGAAATGTATTGAAGTAAGAAAACCGTACGCACGACACGCCCAAGCTCTCTGAATGCCTGATAGAGTTTGTTTTTTTGACTGTAATTACCCAGCTTTCTCAATAACATAGATGAAGAGATTTTCCCATGCTTAATGGACAATACCACACGTAAAAGGTCTTTCCAATGTAATTCGATTAAATCCCAATCGATTGTATCACTAAAAAGAGAATCGATGTGTTTATATTTCATGTCAGGACTAGGACGGAAAAAAGTGAGCTTTTTGAAATTTCGAATTCTCGGCATCAGTTTGATACCTAGCAGATGAGATAAGCCAAATACCGGTGTAGATTGCCCTTGTGTGTCGGCATGAATAGTATCTGGTTGCACCTCCGACTCGTTTTTCAGCAAACCATCAAGGATATACACAGCTTCCCATACCCCACAAGGGATGAAGTGGCTGAAAAGAGCAATGTAGTTGTCCGAAACGTGATGGTATGCAATTCCACCATAACCACCATAGCGAATATGGTATTCGGCCAATAGGTTTTCTTCATAAATGTCATATTTGGTTCCGTCTGCCGCAGCAGATTCACCTTTTCCCCAAAGCTTAGGTAAATCAAACTCATAATGATAATGGTTTATGATATCCTTCAAGGCTTGGTCAATCTTTCTAGCCGTAATATGCCTTTGATTTGTATAGGATAGGACACTACCGGTCACATCTGCTCGCATATGTCGAGCTGCTTGAACAGGTCCTAAATTGCAGCCATAAGCAAAAGTAGTCAAAATGTATCGCTCACGTGGATTTTTGAGCTTTGGATCGGACCCGGAGGATGGTCCGAAATGGCGTGTCCAATTAACCCAGTGTTCGACATTGCATAAGACATCAATCAAATTTCTTTCGGGGAGACGCATTTTAATCAACTCTTCTAATTCTTTCAATGACTTTTTGTATTCGCGTTTCTTCACTTTTTTCAAAATTGGCTCACCGGCTTCGTTGATACTCACGTGCTCATTTTCGGGGAAGTCCTGGTCAATTTGTTTGGAGGATTCGATCATCCATGATTTCAATCCTTTTACAAAGTCTACCTCATTCTCAGGGAAACCTAATTCACGACAGTATTCCGGTATTAAAGGTTCACACTCTTCCCAAGGTAGCAATTGTTTTCGATAATCATCATAAGATTCAGACCCTGGGACACAAATATCGCCAGATTTTAATTCTGTTGCAATACAAGAGAAGACACATGCTTCCAAGTGCCGGCGATGAATGAGCCAACCTCCAACCCTTTGTTTTACTCGAACCATCTTGCGCCATTGATCAGAGGCAAACGAGAGATCCACTTCATCGGGTAGCCAATCCGAGCGCTTATTCCTGTTTTCCATCACAAATTCAAGCGCATGCATCAAGGATTGATCTTGAGAGGTAGATGTAAACTGTAACAGATCAGCAAGCCTGAAAAGAGTGGACCGGCTTTTTTGATAATGTTTCTGGATGAAAGGATAATAGTTAATTCCTTTTATTGAAGCCACCGCCTCGCATTTATCCAACAATGTTTGGACACTTCCATATGAGGTGATCGTTTCTTTCACCTTTTCATGACTGGTCGCATCGTCATTCTCACTGGCCATGACAAGCAAAACGTCGTTAAATATTGAAATTAGATCCTCCATCTCGTTTTGTTTCTGTTCTTTCATGTCCTTATGATCCTCTTTGCTAGAGTTATGAATATTTCCAACTCGTTTTTGAAACATTTCAGCCAAGTGATCTTTGGTCTTTACTTGGGCCTGATGAATAAAGCAAATAAGAAGTGTGACCCGTTTCGGTTCGGAATAATTTTTTAATTCAGCTGCATCTAGAGACTTGGCTTCGGCTGCATAGTATTTGATTTTAGATGGTGCAACTCCTTCCAAAAATGGTGTCATATCACCGTAAGATTGAAGCCAATTAAAATAGTCGATATGATCCTTTAGATTTTTTAAAGTAGGCTTTTTGGGAAGTGTTTTAAACCGATTATAATCGCTGTAATGCTGTTTTTCGCTTCTAATGAGTAATTCATTGAAAGAATGAATTTGTTCATTTGATAGCCTTTTAAATACCTGCTGGAAGATTTCTTGATTAACAGACCTACGAATATGCCCTGTCAACTCATCTAGAACACGAAAACTTGGTAGCTCACACCTGCTTTTAACGAGCTCTTCGATAGCGATATTAATTAGATCAGAGGGATGATCTTTCACCTTTGCTGCTTCGGTTAAAATATTGATGATAATCGGCCGTGTTTGTTTACCATTTGGTATGACGTTAAAATATTTACGTATCTCTTGTTGATGTCTCTGTGTGGTTCGTGATGGTTTGAAATCTAAGGATGTACCAGGCGACAAGTTTAACGAATTACTGATATGTTCAATAATCCCTTTCGGGATGTTATGAGCCTTAGGAAAATAGCCTAGCTTCTGAAACGATTTGAGCAGAACTGCAGCTGCTAATAAGTTTTCTGGTCCTCGTGCGATCGAATAAATAAATTGAGTTTCTTCTAATGTTAAGGTATAAATTCGTTGCAGTTCTTTTTTTGTTAAGCTTCGCTTAAACCGAGGATACGCCGTCCTTTCAATTGATGCCATATAAACTCCCCTCCACCTGAATAATTAATGAATATTCTGTATTATGAAAACTATCTATCATATGATTATATACCAATAGAGTGTACTCTATTGGAACAAATAAAAAATACTGATAGAATGCTAGTTAGAAGTGTCCCGTAAGACTTGTTTCAAAATAGAGGTGAAATATGATGAAAATCGGTTATGTACGAGTGAGTTCTGTTGACCAGAACCCTGGAAGGCAGTTTCAGCAACTGAACGAAATTGGAATGGACATTATCTTTGAAGAGAAGCTGTCTGGAGCGACACAAGATCGACCAGAGTTGCAAAAAATGTTGGAATCCCTTCAACAAGGGGACATCATTTTTGTTACGGATCTTACTCGAATTACTCGTAGCACAAGAGATTTATTTGAATTAGTGGATCACATCAAAAGGAAAAATGCGAACTTGAAGTCCTTAAAAGACACCTGGTTAGATCTATCGGAAGAGAATCCCTATAGTCAATTTTTAATGACGGTTATGGGTGGGGTAAACCAATTAGAGCGCGATCTCATTCGAATGCGTCAACGTGAAGGAATTGATTTAGCAAAAAAGGAAGGGAAATACCGGGGCAGAGTTAAAAAGTATCACGATAAACATGCTGGGATTAACTATGCAATAAAGCTTTATCGAGAAGGGAAGATGACCGTAAAGCAAATTTGTGAAATTACGAATGTTTCAAGATCAGCTTTATATCGAAAATTATCCGAAGTTAACAACTAAAATACTTATTTCTAATGGAGGTTCCCATGAATACTGAGAGTGCTAGTTTTATAAGAATCAACGATTACCAACTATATGTAAATCTTATAGGGGAAGGCGAACCGATTGTATTCCTTCACGGTGGACCTGGAAGTGAACATCGCTTTTTTCTCCCTTATATGACTCCATTATCAAACAAATTTAAGTTGGTCTTTTATGATCAGCGAGGTTGTGGGAAATCAGACCTTTCACAGAATAACGAATACTCAATGAAAAATGAAATTGAAAACTTAGAATCACTAAGAATAAAATTAGGATTTGAAAAAATTAACTTATTCGGTGAATCATGGGGAACCATGCTTGCTTTACTTTACGCAACTACTTACCCAGAAAAAGTAAATAAAATACTTTTAACTGCTGCATTAGGTGTCACATCTATGGGATTAGAAGTGTTCAGCAAAGAATTGGAAAAAACAATGACTGAAGACGATAAAGCTAAGCTCTCCAAATTGGAAGACAATCTTAGAAATAGGAACTCTTCAAGGGATGAGATTTTTAATATATTGGATTCCTATTATGTTTTTTCTAAGGAAACTTTAAAACGGAAAGAAAAAAACATTTTTAATCATGAGGTTAATGATGCAATAGGAGCTGATATGCTAAACAACTACGATGTCACAGAGAATATCCATAAGATTTCAAACATCCCCGTCCTTGTTGCTCAAGGAAATCACGACATTTTAAAACCTTCTATAATTAAAGAGCTATTGATTGATTATATTCCCCATATGAAGTTGGTGGAAATCGAGGATTGTGGTCATTGGACTGTTGTTGAGCAGCCAGAAAAGATGTGCGATGTGGCATTAAGTTTTTTTGAATAAGGATTTTTCTATAAAACTTATTGTTTTTCATATAAGCCGAATCCTTAGCGGACAGGATTCCGGCTTTTTTATGTAAAAAAATGGCTTAGCGTGCGAAATTTAATTTCCTGACGCTCCCCCTTAAAGATTAAAATAAATACATATTTTTTCGATAAACACATTAACTATGTACTTCAGTTCGATAAGTTAATGCTTTTTAAAGTCGGTTCTCCAAATAGGAATCGGCTTTTTTTTCTAAAAACTAAAACAGACTATAGCAGTATTATGTAGTGTCATAACTCTTAAGATTTTGCTACCAATATGCATCCTTAAAGTAACAGGATCTTAAGCTGAACAGTGGGGGTGCTGAGGCAATCCCACTATTCAGCAATCGGGCCAGATTGTTGAGCATCACGTCTAAAGGAAATTGGAATGAATGAAGAGATTTCGTAAAATTTCACTTAAAGTAAAGGGCAGTTTACTTCATGTTTTTGTCAATATTAATTTGAGCCAGAGCGATCACTTCAAAAGTGAGCCACTTAATGAGTTTCAACTCCCATTAATGGGAGTAATTAGGTGTTTGGGGTTTTTGCCCCGGGGAGGGGCCAAAACCCCAAACACCTCGCGGCTTCGGTTACCCTTCCCCGACTTCTTTTTGCTTCATACTTTGACGAAATCGATATGATTCACCATTTAGAAGGTGGATGTGTGACCGATGCGTTAAACGGTCCAATAATGCTGCCGTCATTTTTTCATCACCAAATACGGTTGTCCATTCCGTAAATTCAAGATTGGTCGTAATGATCACGCTTGCCCGTTCATATCTGCTAGAAAAGAATTGAAATAAAAGTTCTGCTCCCATTTTTGTGAAGGGGACGTACCCTAATTCATCAATAATGATCACATCGAATTTGAGCCACTTTTTTTCTAATGCCCCAATTTTATGCTCTTCATGGGCCATCAAGAGTTCTTCTACCAACGCAGAAGCGGTAATAAATTTTGTTTTATAGCCGTTCTGAATCATTTCTATTCCAAGGCTAATAGCTAAATGTGTTTTCCCAGTGCCACTATTCCCAAGAAAAATAATATTCTCCTTTTTCTCAACGAATTCTCCTTTGGCAAGAGTGATGAAACGGTTCCGATTTAAGCTCGGCATTAAACTAAAGTCATAAGTGTTTAACGTTTTTTGAATAGGAAAAGAAGCTTGCATAAGGCGTCTCTGTTTTTGGTTTTCTTCCCTAGTTTGAACCTCTGCTTCTAATAATGCCAATAAGAATTCTTCATAGCTGAGATTTCTTTCTTCGGCTTCTCTCGCTAGAGAGCGATACTGTTTAGCGATTGTAGGAATCCTTAATTGCTTTGTCATATGGTCTAATAATAATTCTGTATTCATTTCATCTGACCCCCAGTTAATTGTCCATATTGTGCTATGTTAGACTTTAGAATTTTATAGTCTAGTAGATTAGTTGGCGTTTTTTCTCTTGAAAGATTTTCAAGCATGAAACTGTTATTGGTGAGCCTTTGGATTTTTTCATGGACTACTTCATACCTAAAGACTTGCGTCTTTTCAGCTTCTAGAAGTGCCTGTGTTAATTTCTCCATACCAATTTCTCGATGAAGGAGGAGGAGTCGAACAAATTTCCGATCACCTATGGCTCCTTCTTGTTCTCTCATCTTTCGATGGAAACGCCTGAACACTTCTGGAATATCAGATGATTGAAATGCATGTGCATCTCGTACTGCACGTGGTTTTTTAACCAATATTTCTAAATAATGATCTAAAATTGTAAACATTTGATTCTGTTCATAGGAACGGGAATGTTCAGCGATCACTTCATTTTGAGCCACAATGATCAAACGGTCGACAAAAATTTTTGCCCATACCGTTTGTCCAACAAAACGACACGGCACAGAATACTTATTGGTCTCAATCGTAACCAGTGATGTTTTATCCACTCGGCAGGAAACGAGTTTACAAGCTTCAAATCTTTTTTCTGGGAGTGGGTGAAAGTATTCTTTTTCTTTTTCCCACATCTGGGCTACAGTTTCTTTTGTGTAAGGAACAGTTCTTTGTTCGGCTTCTTTTAAACACCATTCCAATAGATAATCATTTAATTCATCCATTGATTGGACATTTGGTAATGGAACGAAAGCGTTTCTTCGTATGTATCCAACATTGCCTTCGACACGCCCCTTTTCATTCCCTGAGCGTACATTACAAAATTCTGCTTTAAACAAATAGTGAGCTTGTAAGGCAAGGAATGCTTCCTGTTCTAATCGATCTCTACCTTGGAGAATTTTTTCCACAGCTGTTTTTAAATTATCAAAAAGACCTTCAGTTGGAACTCCACCAAAAAACTCAAACGCATGGACAAAACCATCAAGAAAAGCCTCTTGTTTGAGATGGAGGTAGGCTCTCACAAATCGTACTCGACTAGCAGAAAGCTGAATACAATAGAGGTAAACACGTTGAATTCGACCCTGTAGAAATATATCCGCCTCTCCCCAGTCGAATTGGAATTGGTGGCCGAGTTGAAAATCAAGAGGAATGAAGATTTCCTGAAGCTTCTTTTTGCGTTTTGCGACAACCTTACGAAGATTTGATTCTGACCCTTTAAATTGATATTCATCTTCTAATCTTCTAAAGATCCGGGCAGCTGTGTGTTTTTGTTTTCCCCATCGCTTAAAATCCTCTTCAAGCCATTGATCTATGATAGGAAGGACACGTTTGATTTCATCTGAACTTTCCTTTTTTCCATAAACCTTTTGCCTATTAATTGTTGTTGGCGGTTCGTTTTGTTTAAGATATTTACTTACAGTATTTCTTGAAATACCAAGTTTCTTGGCAATCTGTCGCTGAGACAGTCCTTCTACCTCTTTCAAAAATTTGATATTATGAAATTGAGCCATATCGATCATCCTTTTTTCCTCTCTTCAATTGATAAGTGGTCACTTTCAATCATAAGAGAGGTTATTAAAATTGGAAATCGGGTGGCTCATTTTTTATGTGATCGAACCATTTAAAAGTGGCTCAATATTAAATTATCAAATACACTTCAATAAGGGAAAAGAAATATAATGTTATTTAAACTCAAATATTTAGGTGGTATGCAATGTTATTACTTATGGCTATTGTAGGAATTTTGATTGGAATTTTTCGTTTTATTCATTCGATAATAATAGGAGAAAAAAGGAAGCTATATAATTCGTTACTGATGATATTAATTTGTGGAATTGTTATCTTTCTGTATTATTTTCACATATTTTAAAATTCCTTTTTAAAAGACGGTAAACGTCTTTTTTTCATGTAACAGTATAAGTTGTCCTCGTAAAATTTTTTCCTGAACGGGTGTGACACTGCAATGATCTTCAACAAACTAGTGAGTAGAATATTTTTTTTCGGGAGTTGACTTTTTATGTTAAAAGATGTTTGTAAATGCAAATTTACTAATTCATTTAAATTCGAAGCAGATTTTTCAGCTGACCCCATTTGGTGTAATGTATGTGGTTGTAATCTTGATATAGAGGATTTCCCTTTATCAGATAAATTACAGGAAGAACTATTCGAATGGGGATCGGAATATGGTAAATGGCTTGACTTAGAAACGGATTCATTAAAAGAAAATGGATTAAAGGTAGTGGAAAAACACAATGAAAAAGGGTTGCAACTTTTTAAAGAGGTAAAGAAACAGTTAGGAGAACAATATCCAATCGAATTTGTTCCATCCCGATATTGAAAATAATTTCCTTTCTTATTGAAGTATCGGAGGCTTGAGTTTAACAACAAAGGTAGTGTGATTTTTTGTGGCGTTAAAGATTATAATTAATTCATTAGTTTTAACAGTAGTGCTTTATGTGACTACTGTTTTCTTACCCGATACATTCCACTTTAGTATAATTGCATCAAAGTGTATGTTTTTTACAATTGCTGCTGGAATCTTAATATTCTCTAAAGATAAATGGTGGAGTAAGCTCATCTCTTTAATTATTGCTGTGGTAATGGATATTTTATTTATTATTATATTTAACTCATAATAAAGCTTGTTTTCGCTATTTTCTTATTCCACTATCGGGCGCAATTCTGTAGCAAGAATTGTGCTATTTATTTAAGTTTAGGGCGCTTTTCCAGAGCAACAAAAAAGCCGAATTTCTTTCTTAATATTGCCAGCTTTTTGTTTATTAAATTAAATGGTAAGTCTGGTGAAATAGTTTGTGCTAAAATAAAGTAAAATATTACCTTATTGGAGGGCTTCAAAATGAAGCAACCGTTTTTTAATTGCCTAAATAACGGTGATATTAAGAGTGCAGAAATCATTATCTTAAGTCAACCAAAAAATGTTGTTCAGGAATGGTTAGTGGAATATGGATTTGATACTAATTCGATCACTGCATATACTTTTGCATGGCAGATGATACAGGAAGACGAGTCTGCCGATAATCATTTTTTTGCAAGCACCTTAATGGCAACAGCACTTTGTCATATGACAGGTGGATATGCAACTGCACTTTATCATGCACGTCGAGCCGTAGAACTTAATCCGGAAGATATTGATTTGTGGGAATGGTTACTTTTCTTTTATGAAATACCTGACAAATTGGTGAGTCGTGAGGAAGCAGAGGTCATTACCAAGAAGGTTTTGGAAGTAAAACCTGATAGTGAACCAGCCAAAGCAACCCTAAATTTTGATACGTGGTATCAAAATAAAAGCAGAAATGATCATTGATTTGGTGCGTTCGTTATTCAGCTAAAGGGCGCGAATATGTAATAAGAAACCCTTAGATTTAAACGATTTTATTGTTATATTTTTAAGTGCAGTGAAGTATTTTACATCAAAAATTTAACAACTTTTTAACCCCGTCTTAAAATCAGGAACGGGGTTATGCATGTTTTGAGACTTTGTAACATTTCGCGACTAAAAAATCTCCCTTTTTTATGAGTGGCCCAAAAAAGAACGAATTCTTTCCATACTCTATTATGGATATCGTAAGATATGGAAATAAAAGTAAGTCTATGACCTATTTTTACATGTATCTCGGCTGAACCCCAGGTAGAGTTTAAAACAGCTAAATGAGGATTTTTGTGCTATCTTTACATTTTTTTACATCTGTATGGCGCTTTTTGGACTTATCTCGGACTTACCCCAACCAAAAGTGAATGGTGGGTTAGGGTTAGGGACAACCATTACTAGTGTCATTTTTCTTGTAGCAATTTTAGCAATCATCATTTTTCTTGCTGTTTCAAAAATTGATATAAATGCAAAAAGTGAATCAGCAGAGACAATTCATGCAATTGGAAACAAGAAAAATGTTTTGACACAAACCATTATAGTACTATGTATTTTCTTAGTTGTTGGTATAGGAGGCTATATTTGGCGCAGTAATAGTATAGCGCAAACCAATTCTCCTCAAGCAACATTAGCTGGGCAATTAACCGATTTTATTAAAATTGAAAATGATATGCTTAACAGTGTAAATTCAAATAACTTTACTTCTGCCAAAAAAAGTGCTGACAATTTGGAACATCAATGGGACACCTCTGAAGCGAAGCTTAGAAAAATTGATGGCACCACTTGGACTAAAATAGATGGAACCATTGATGTGGTTTTAGCATCGGTTCGTTCTTCAAACCCTGATGCCAGTAAGTGCAGAACTGCTCTTAACAATTCACTAAGTGTTCTAAATGGAGCAAATAAACAAGCAGCAAAAAGTGGTTCATCTCAAAATTCTTTAGCTGGACAATTAACTGACTTTGCTAATATTGAAAGTGATATGTTAAACCATGTAAACTCAAAAGACTTTACTTCTGCGAAAAAAAGAGCCGACGATTTAGAACATGAATGGGATACATCAGAACCTAAGCTTAGGAAAATAGATGGCACGACTTGGACGAAAATAGATGGAACCATTGATGTGGTTTTAGCAGCAGTTCGTTCATCAAACCCTGATGTCAGCAAGTGCAAATCTGCACTAAACCATTCTCTTAGCATCATAAATGGAGCAAATAAATAAAAATCAATAGGAATCGCAAATGCGGTTCCTATTTGCTTACAAAAAATTTTATTATTGGGCTTTAGTCAAATAAATGGATGATCTAACTATTAGGACATATAAGGTAATTCACATTAGGAAAATATAATGAATTTTTTGGAGTTTAACTAAACATCTAGATTTAGAAAAAGAAATTCCTTGAAATCAATTACATAAATTCACAAAAAGTACTCAAGCTTTTATTAAATACATTTAAATTCAGTTATAGTAACCACAGGTAGAAACTATTGGAGGGAAATAAGCTGCATGTATTTTGTTAAAGAACGCGCATTGATTGAAAAAGACATTGAATTTATCATTACTTATACAGATAATGGCTTAAAGAATGTAAAAAAGTACGCCTGTCAATTACTTGCGATATCGGAAAAAGACTTAGTATTTTTTGCTTTGGATCATCTGAGTTTATGGGAATTCGAAAAAGAACTTCATCTCCGAATTGAATCGACCGTATCAATTGATACCTTAGAATACAAAATTGAAGGTGTATCTACCATTGTGGACGGGAAAGAGGCAGAACAAATTTTTCTCTCATCCTCTTATGAGATATTTAATTGATAGTGATTTTATCAGCGAAATGACATATTGTCTGGAACTGTTGCAAAAATTCATGTTAAATAAATCTCGGTGTCTTTTTTATGTGCAACAATAAAAGGCAGGCTTTTCTCAAATTTTCAACTTATTATCTAGATTGAAAATAATAAAGTAAACCTTGGTAAATGTCTAAGTCCCTATATCGTGACATATGGAAATAAAAGTAAGAATATTACCTGTTTTTACACGTATCTCGGTTGAACCCCAAACTCAACGGGAGCTAATATGCTCTTATTTTTCTCTAGTAAAAAAGCAGCCGAAATGGAGCAATCACCTTCTGTTTGCTTGTTAATTTAATTAATTATTAAAATTTCCTTAATTTAATTTGATGGTCATAGTTTGTTCAAAAAATTTGGCTATATTGAATGATGTAATCCAATTTTATTGAGGAGGTTCTTTATTATGAAAGTTAAGTCTAGCTTAATCGCACCTGCATTTGCAGCAGCTTTATTAGTACCTGCCGTTGGGACTGCAATCGCCAATCATAAAACTAATTCTACAAAATTGGTCTCAACCGTCCAAAAAGAGGATCAAAAAGAAGGTAAACATGAATGGGGAAAAGGCAAGAAACAGAAAGAGCTTACAAACATTATCAATCAATACGCTACACCACAACTAAAGGATCAATTAACAAAGGATATGGCAAACCGTGAAAGCTTAATGAAGCAATTAAGACAAACACCAGGGATGCAAAAGCAAGAAGCCCAAGAGAAAACGCAAAGACAAGCATTTTATAATGCTCATAAACAAGAAATTGATGCCATCCATCAACAAGTTAAAGATGGAAAATTAACAAAGCAACAAGCACACCAAAAATTAGAAGCACTATTCGGAAACCATGAAGGAGAAAATCATGAAAACGATAAAGGAAAAGAGCAAGGAACACGTGCTATCTATAAAGAACTAAAAGCAGCCATTCAAAAGAAAGACCAAGCTGCGATTAATGGTGCTTTAGAAAAAATGGATCAAGAATTACAGAATTCTAATCAGCAATTACAACAGAAAATCAACGCTAATAAATAATGTATGAATAACATAACGCATGGGAATCTATTTTCTGTGCGTTTTTGTTTGCATACAAAAATGCCTACCACTTTGATTAAGGGGGTATAACCCATCCCACTAAAAGGTTCATTTTCCAAAGATGAACTAAAAAAACACTGATCGTTCGAGCTAAAGTAAGTTCTTTATCATTTTTTTTATCAGTTATTTGACAGATTAAAGTTTATTTCTTAATCATCCCTCATAACTTCTTAAAAAAAAACTCATATTTCCACCTCATTTCTACACCATATTGTAACAAGAATGATATAGCTTACCATTCGAATTTTTGCTTTTTAATTCCGTTAACGGTTTAAAAGTCTCGATAGTATAAACGTCTATGGGAATAATCATGTATTTTGATAAAAAAATAGCCCTCAAGAGAGCAAATCTCAGGGGGCTAAAAAAACTATATTAAAAGGGGGTTCTATGAAAAAGTCTTTCACTTTTATGCTTATATCATACCTAATTAAGCTTAACAAATTATTAATTTAGAAAGGATCATTTCAAAACGGATAGCCTTTAAAAATTGGATAAGTCCTTCAGGATTTATATAAGACACCCTTTAAGATTCCAAGGGTCCGTTTTTAATCAGAATATTCAAACGTTTCATCGTCTCAAATGTTCTATTAATAAGAAAGAGTAACATTTTCATATAAATTCTCCAAAATTTTAGTGGTATATTCATCATTCAACATCGTATTAGGTTGTCTTATTTAAGGGGTTTAGAAAAATATCATTTTGATTTCAGTATCCACGAAAAAATTATAACAGGAATGGAGATAATGAAGTTGTCAGCATAAATATCTTTTTAGCCGATGATGAACAGGAGTGTGAAAATGAAGCATGATTAATGCTGCACACATTATTCTTTATAGTACCAAACCAGAGGCTGACCGAGTCTTCATTCGTGATGTGCTCGGTTTATCAGGGATTGACGCAGGTGATGGATGGCTGATCTTCAAACTACCGCCTGCCGAGATCGCCGTGCATCCTACAGACATGGTGGGAAAACATGAGTTTTACTTTATGTGCGATGATATAGAAAAGACACTTACAGAACTTACCGCTAAGGGCGTCATAATCTCAGAGCCGATCATTCATCATAGTTGGGGTAATCTCGCTTTCATTAAACTTCCAAGTGGGGCTGAGCTCGCGATATACCAACCACATCATCCTACAGCTTACAACATTGAAGGCTGAAAAAAACGCGTTAATCTAGGGCGTGGCAAGTGGAACACCTATTACAGGTATTGCTCAAATTTGGGGCGTTTCCAGAACAACTGTTTATCGATTTCTAGAAAAGAAATTCACTTTGCTTCTGTATCCCCCATCATCTTTTCTCACTTAGGTCTGCTCCTTTGCAGTCTATAGCAGAAACCCTGTGACTAGGCCAAATATACTCTTATTTTAAGCTTTATTTTGTACTATAAGTAAATATAAAATGCCTCATTTCTTAGCATTAAAATTGAGTAATTGAACTTTTTTGTTACTCCTGAAAAGCTTACCGTATAAAAATAACAAAAATGGCTGATTTTTTCTCAGCCATTTTTGTTATTTTTATCTTTAATTCATTATCCAACTCTCCGAATTAACTTTTTTAAAGGCTTTCTCCGTTTGAACTTTTTAAAAGATTTCCTTGTAGCAAGAACTAGAGGAGTTCTTCTTCTTTTCCTTGATTTCAACGTTGCTTTTTGGGCCGACATGACATAATCTAAAATATCCTGTGCAGCATGTGGATTGATAAACTTTCTTTGAGATTCCATTATTTTTTTCAATTTTTCTCCATCATTAGCCAATAACTGATCGATAATCGGTTTCAGATATTCGTTGGCCTGACAGTACACACCTAAAAGATGTTTTTCTGCAAATAACGGATTATCTTTTTCCTGTCCTGGCAGTGCTCCTGTAATAATCATTGGTAAATTTGTTGCAACCGCTTCGAACATGGTATTTGGGCTTCCTCTCATGATGCCAATATCAGCAGCAAGCATGAGATCCTGAATGTTCTGGGTGAAGCCTAAAACTTCTACACGTTTATCAAAACGAGGTTTCAGGAAATTTTCTAAATCTGCTTTTAATGTTTCATTTCTTCCCGCTATGATGGTCACTGTGCAATCAAAGTGATTAAGCAGGTTTTCCGCAATCGCATTCATATCCCCTACGCCTTCGCCCCCACTCATTAATAAAAAGTTATGTTCAGATTTACTTTCAAATGGTTTTCTTTTATGCCCTAGGAATCGCTCACGAACAGGGAATCCTACAACATGAATTTTTTCTTTAGGCACGCCATACTCTAAGCATTTTCTCTTTGCTTCTTTAGTAGGGCTTAAAATAAAGTCAGCTCTGGGATCGCACCATAATGGATATATATTAACCAAATCCGCAATAAGAGTACCAAAAGGAATTTGAATTTTTTCTTTTCTTAAAATGTTAATGACGGAACCGTTAAAGTTTGGGTGAATCGACAGGATTACATCCGGTTTCACTTCGTTTAACAAAGCCATAAAATTGTCTTTAATCAGATTTTCTACACCTTTATCAATCGCATATGAATTCAATGCAGAAACATGCCATATTGCATTCCATAATTGGGTAGAATATCTTGTAATTGGACCATATGATTTACCAATATTTAATAATGCTGTTCCTCCTAATGAGAAGCCATCCACAACATGTATTTGTGTTTGTTCGTTTTTTTCGATTTTTTCCTGCAATGATTCAGCTATGCTTTTATGCCCGTGACCAGTGTAATCAGATGAAATTATCAGGATTTTTTTATTCACTGTTTCAATTTTTCCCTCACAATGACTCATATTTTAACACTTGTTAAAAATAATTTAACCATTTTGATTTTATAAATGCTTAGCGTAGAACGGAATTTTATTAAGCTTTTGCCTTTAATCCACTTATTATTAACAGACCATCTTTCAATATAACGGAACCAATACAGTCTATATAGTCAGCAAAATCATTCATAAAGTAACCTCCCGAATCATATCGAAAATCCTCTTTTACAAGTTCCAAAGGAAAATGAATTTCAAAATTATAGAACTCCTGATAATCATCAGCTTTCCAAGTAGTTACTTCTATGCTGTTCCCCAATTCAACAGTGGCAGGCTTTATGTAGAACGAATAATTTTCATCACATGTATACAACATGTTCAAAACCTCCTTTTTTTGTTTATTGTCCCCTAATTTTATAATTCATATAAATTTTTAAATTCAGATAATAATTCAAAAAACGAAAAAAATTCACCACTTAACAACACATAGCCCTATTCCCCCTTCAGCTGTTGGTTTACTTGTATGCTAGTCTATGAACAAAATATAAAAAAGCTCAGTTCCAAACAGACTGTTCCGGCATTACTTTCTCTGTATAGAATAGGCACCGTGACTTTTACTTCCAAGGTAGAACTTAGTTCGTTGCAGCCCAATATAGTGGCCATCCATATTAAATTAAAATCTAAGATGTTTCAGGTGTTAGAAAAAGGTATAACTGTATATTTTTTTGTAGAAAATATGAACTAACTATTAAGCCTGAACGAGTAGAAACGCTTAGAAAGAGATGAGGATTAATGTTTCATGCTTCTTTTACAAACCCTTTTGATATATCGTTATATCATTTGATTAATGGGCTGGCAGGTCATAATTATATTTTAGATGACCTTATGATTTTCTTTGCAAAGTACGCATTGGAATTTTACGCATTATTATTTATCATTGTCTGGTTTACACTTCCTAAACGAGATATCCAATATCGACATGCACTCGTTATCGCAGGTCTGTCAGGTGTTTTGGCACTTGTAATTAATGTATTAATCTCATTTATATGGTTCCGTCCTCGGCCTTTTACAGTATTTCCAAAAGGTATATATATACAGCTTATTCCCCACAGCGCTGACCCTTCTTTCCCTAGTGATCATGCATCCGGTAGTTTTGGTTTTGCTTCGGGGTCTTGGGGGCACAAATGGATTAGCAGAACCTTTACGGTAATCGCGATTATTGTTATGTTTTCTCGTGTTTATGTAGGCGTCCATTATCCTACAGATGTATTAGCAAGTTTAGTGGTTGGTGTATTTTCCGGTAAAATCACGAGACGATTTTCACTCCTACTTTTTCCAATAACCTCTTTTATTGCAAAAGTCTTTAAATATGGACCATTGGAGAGGCATGTCATTTCAAACAAGCCTACCGAATAAATATCGAAGATAATGTTTAATATGTTCTGATCGCATATTGGTACTACTAAACACTAATAATATCCCGTTCTAATTCAGCGATACTTGCCATTGTACGAAAGAAAAACTTCTCCATTGCTGTTGAAGTGTCAATACTGTTAGTAATTGATACAAAATATACGCCTAAATCGCTGAACAATTCACTAAGTTTAATTAGTGAGGTTTACCGTATGGGGAGCCAAAAAAAGCCGGTCGTGTTCTCGGCTTTTTATTTAGTATTAGATTGAAAATAGTCGAGTAACCCTTGATAAACGCCTTGAGCCACTTTATCACGATAAGCAGCGCTTTCGACCACCAATTCCTCATTTTGATTGGAGAGGAAGCCCAGCTCGATCAGAGTGCTTGGTCGCGAATTGTTGCGTAAAACACTTAGGTTATCGTATGCTGTTCCGTCGGAATTTGATCCTGTTGTTTTGACGACTTCCTTTAAAATATCCGACGCTAAAAGGCTACTGGAGTGTAGATAATAAAAATCTGTTATTCCATTTATGGATGGGTCGCTCGACCAATTGTAGTGCACGCTTATGAAAGCATCCGCATTTTTTTGATTTGAGATATCTGCCCTTTGTTGTAAAGGAACATAACTATCATCCGTCCGGGTCATAATGACATTGGCACCTGCGTTTTCAAGCTTCTGTTTAACAGCTTCGGCCGTTAATAAGGTCAATAATTTTTCATGTACTCCATCGATTGCTGTTGTCCCATCATCTTTCCCACCATGCCCGGGATCGAGCACAATTGTTTTCTCATTAAGGGACTCCTGACTATTTGGGGAAATCGAAGGAACCATCGTTGGAACATTGGAAATATGATTTGATTGTGTCGATTGAGTTTGTCCCTTTTCGTTGAAAGCAACTATTTTTCCTACTATTGGTGGACCTTCAATGGCAGGTGCGTATTTAGTGATGTATTCTTCATACACCCACCCCTGAACACCAGAAGAAGACCTCATTTTTGCCCATCCGGATTGTTCCTCTTGAACCGTAATTTTTGCCCCCATTTTTAAATAACCTATAATCTTGCTGCTTAAACTTGGATGCTCTCGAACGTTTAATAGGTTGGCTTGTACGGTTGCTGCTATACTCTGATTAGCATTTAATTGCGAAGAAGACATATCTGCAAAAGCCGTTTGTTTTTGGGAAGGATTGAAAAATATGGGTGATAGAACAAGAACACTGCAAACAGCTAGTACTTTCTTTACATGAATTGTTAGCACTTTAGTAACCTCCATCCTTTTTAACCTATAAATCTAGGATGGACAGACTTCCGTCAAAATATAATCTATTAAAAACTTTTAATAATTGCATTCATATTCGTCTTCATGTATCATTTCGGGAAAAATACACGGTTAGACATATTTTAAACATAAAAAACCGATTTCTTACACGTTAAGCAACGTATGTTCAGTAAGTCCTCCTGTATGAAACGCAGATGCACTCCATTTTCTTTCTAAAAAGGCCGATCATAATTTCGGGATATCCCAAAATTGAATTTATAACCTTTTAGGACTACAAGAACTTGATTTTATAGGAAGCATGAAGACATCCCAAAAGGTGTACCTTTTGGTACGTAAACTGATGTTGCTGACGAGCTCAAACGGCAGTATCTTTTACGAATGTAAAAAAAGCCAAAAGCTTGCATATAAAAGCACCCGATAGCATTCCGGTAGATCGTTATTTTTCAACTTTGAAAAAAATAGGGCTTCTCAGTAAGATATGAGTATAGACACCACTCTAACTCACACTTTAAGAGGAACCCTCCTATGATTTTAGCATGCCTAACTCTTACATGTATAGTGAGACTAACAGCAAGCTATTTTACAATTTCTAATTGGTGTATAATAGCGTGAAGAAATTGTATATTAACGGGGTGGTAATGAAAATGAAGATTTTGTTTGATGAAACTTACACTTCAAATGACGGAAAACGAACAAGCAGGAATATTTGGTATGGAGATGCTGATATATCTGTTGATGGTGAATTTGGAAAAATCATTAATCTTAATGAAGATTTTATGGAAAATTTATGCGAAATAATAAAAAATGACTTATCTAAAAATGCAGCAAATAAGCCTACTGTAACTAACTGGTATATTTATGGAAGTGGTGTAACTCCGGACACTATTGGAGACAATATCCGTCCGACAATTATGGTTCGTGAGAGGTCTGACGAGTTTATAACTAATTTTAATATCAGTGACCACGATTTTGCTGTAAATATTGATGCTATTCTGTTGTTTAAGGCGGATTTTGAAAAACGTCTAGCTAGTCATTGATGATAATATCACTATAAGCATTTTCTAACTATTTGAGGGGATGATTTCATAATGAATTCATTCTCTTTTTTCATCTGGTGGGAGTTTTTTTGTGTGGAGGAAAAAGACATTTAATAATTCAGATTGTGAATAATTACACTTAAATTAAACTGCACCGTTAATGGAACAAGGAAAGCGACTGCTCATATTGAGCAATCGCGCCCGATTGTTGAAGATTGTTATTGAAGTAAAGCTACCCGTTTGTTTAAGTATTTCTTCACAAATTAGCCCTTTTTATAGTTCTTTTATTACAAGAGTGCTAACATTAACCCTTACCAATTAAGAAAGATTATATAAAAAAGAGCGAACACCTTTTAAGTGTTCACCCTAAGCGCAGTTGTGAATTTATACCATTGGATGTGGTACATAAAGTTCTTCTAAACTCTTAATCTCTTCAGATGTCAATTTGATTGATAACGTCGACACTGCATCTTCGATATGGCTTATCTTGGTCGCCCCAATAATCGGTGCTGTGACCCCTTCCTTTTGTAATAACCATGCAAGTGCGACTTGTGCGCGTGGAATACCTCGATTCGCAGCAACCTCTGCCACTCTTTCCGCCACTTTGCGATCGGCTTCTTCTGTCTTGGTAAACAGGTCCTTTGCTACTTGGTCATTCTCTGATCGAGAGGTCTGTTCATTCCAATCTCGGGTTAATCTACCTGCAGCAAAAGGTAAATATGGCGTAACGCCAACTCCATCATCTTTACAAAAAGGTAGCATTTCTCTTTCTTCCTCTCGATAAAGTAAGTTAAGTCTATTTTCCATGGAAATGAAACGCGTCCAACCGTTGCGTTCTGCCACATGTTGAGCTTTTGCGAACTGCCAAGCTGACATGGTGGATGCTCCGATATACCTTACCTTGCCTGCCTTAACTAGATCATGAAGTGCCTCCATTGTCTCTTCAATCGGTGTGTTAGGATCCCATCGATGGATTTGATACAAGTCGATGTAGTCTGTACCCAAGCGTCTTAGACTATTATCAACTTCCGTCATTATCGTTTTTCGGGAAAGCCCCATTGCATTTGGACCTTTACGCATCGGAACGAATACTTTTGTAGCAATGACAACTTCGTCACGTCGAGAGAAGTCCTTTAATGCTCGCCCAAGAATTTCTTCACTTGTGCCGTCAGAGTACATATTAGCGGTACTGAAAAAATTCATGCCCAATTCAAGGGCTTTTTTAATGAGCGGTCTGCTATTTTCTTCATTTAGTGACCATGGTGTATTTCCTCGTTCAGGTATGCCAAAGCTCATGCTTCCAAGACATAGTTCTGAAACATCCAAACCTGACTTTCCGAGTTTTTTATATTCCATTTGTATAACTCACTCCTTCAGTATTATGTCAAAAATTAATGATGATTTATTTAAAATCATCGAGAGACTCCCATCAGCACCACGGAAGTTGACGTCTCTCATTAGAAAACATGCCTATATGACCGCTCCCGTCAAGAAGAGCAAGGCTCACCGGATGACGAGCTGCCTGTTGAACGGTTCCTGTTCCTTCCAAATTGTTGAGGTCAGTTGCGGTAAAGCCCGGACATACGGCATTGACAATACCTGTTGATGCAAGTGCAAGCGTAATGGCGTTAAGGGCAGGTCTTTGAAGGGCTATAAACTGCACCGAACATTTCTCGATGCGAATAGTTGGGGTCCGCGTTGAGTGTTAGCGATCCTGATCCACTCGAAACGTTGACGATTCGTGCAGCAGGAGCTTTACGAAGAAGCGGTAGCATCGCTTGTGTGACAGCAATTACACCAAATACGTTTGTCTCAAACACCGTGCGTACCTCATCGTTAGATGCAACACTTGTTTTTCCTGACTTACCTACATCTTCAAGTTTCATTCCAGGTTCACCCCCATGCGATATGCCCGCGTTGTTGATAAGTACGTCGATTCGACCTAGCTTATTACGGATACATTCTGCTGAGGTCTCGATAGAATACTGATCGGTAACATCAAGTTGGATGGCCCGTACATCTTCCCCAACGCTAATTGCTGCCTTTTTCCTTTTTCAAAATTGCGTAACCCAACAAGGACAGTGAATCCGTGTGCCTCAAGATCCTTTGAGATTTGAAGACCAATTCCCTTATTAGCTCCAGTAACCAAGGCGACAGGTTTAGAATGCATTGTAAAACTCTCCTTCCTGCGAACAACTTTTGTCGATGCAGTTAAATTCTTTTTATCAAACCATGCATTTAACTAAGGTTGATGTATCAACCTAAACTCACTTTACCACCTTGTAGTTGACGCGTCAACAATGTTATACTCCATTTATGAATAAAAAAATGATAAGTGAAGAAGAAATGCAAATTTGGCATATGTGGAAAAACTCTTATAAGAACATTTTTGGACGCGTAGTAAAAGACATGTTCGAGCAAACTGGACTATCGGAGGGTGACTTTGGTATATTAGACCGATTGGATCTTTATGGAAAAGGTAAACTACGTCAACAAGAATTAGCAAACTCAATCGATTGGACCAAGAGTCGGTTGTCCCATCATTTAACGCGGATGGAAAAACGTGGACTTGTTATAAGGGAACCATTAGATACTGAACGAGGAGTCCAGGTAATGATTACTTCGTTCGGAAAATCAACTTTGGATGATGCCCGCCCTGTCGTTTCCATGGCAATACGTGAGCATTTTTTAGATTTATTAACCGAACAAGATATTGAGTTCATTACTAATCTGGCGGAAAGAACAAAAGCAAAGCCTTCATCGTCTTGTAATACTCCACCATCTTAATTGCGTTTTTTGATCTTATTCAAACGATAGGTAATAAAAAAGCTGATTTTCCTAATTTGGAAGATCAGCTTTTTCTACTTTGTGAAGAAATGCACCTATGCTAGTTGAGTAGAAGAGAATCTCTCTACCGTAAGGCAGATTTTGTTCTCCCCCCTCACAGAATCGTGCTTGCACTATTAATGCACTCGGCTCCTAATTTTCTTGGAGATCCTATATTTGATGAAATATTTACTGAATTGAATAAGCGTAAAACGCTGGTTCACATACATTCAAGTTCACCACCAGCTTCATTTATACGTCCTAAATATATTGTTTCTGATTTTATGATTGAATTTACGTTTAACACTACTCGTGCGATGACAAATTCTTGATGGATCCCATCGAACGTTGCCCAAAACCAATGCTTTTAAACAAACCTTTTTACTTACAACAATCATTCTGTTGGTATCTTCAATATGTGGATTTTTTACAGACAAAAAAGTTATAAATGATGAAAAAAATCAGATTGAAATAGTATAAATTCAGACCTTATTTAGAGGTTGGGAACTATTAACTCCAGCCTCTTCCCTCTAAAGATAATATCTTCTCATCCTACCAATAGGTTGTTTTTTTGAAAATGGGTCCTTATTTAATCCATCTATAGCAACAAGGATTCTTTCTTCATTAAACACGCCAAATATTCAATTTTATAGAGAGTCTTATTCCGTTAAATGGCCCTAAACATAAAGAAAGAGCATAATTCTGTTAAGGAATCGCGCCCGATTACGGAAAATCATTGCTTAAATCTTATATATGAAAAGCTCAGGTTAGTTAAATTTTTTCGATTTTGCAAATCCACCTATAAAAATTCAATATTATAATTAACAGAATTGGGTCAATAAGAATAGAGTATTCCAATTTCCACCACCCGTAATTGAAGTACCCCCAAGGTTCTGGAAGTAACGCTATTTCTTCATAAATCACCATAAATACTAACCATAAAATATAATAAAGAATTCTTTTTAATAATTGAGAGTTAAATGGATACCAATTCAAAAACAATATATTTACTGGTGGTAAAAGCATTGTAGTCGTTGGTAAACCTCTCCAATCAACTTCTTTTGTGAAATACCAGTAACCGTGATATTTTTGGTCAATAAACAAATCAGCAAGTAATTGTAAAGTAACAGTGAATAGCCATATATGAACAATTTGATTTTTTGTAAGCCTATTGTTTGATATAAATGCAATTAAATTAAAAAGAATAACAGCAATAATTAGTCCAATCATAAAAATATCCTTTTTTATTTAATTTCCTCTGATCATTGTTCAATTATTCTGCCATTTAACTGATTAACGACAAAAAATGGACTGTATCAGTCCATTTTTGCTCAATTCTTGCGCCCGATTGCTTTAATAAATGCAAGTAATTTTATTCTTATTTCTTAAATGCTTCTAATCTTTGAACTTGGACTCCTTTGTCATCAAAGTTCTCTTCGGCCAACCATTGAGTTAATGCTTGTTTATGTAAAGGCCATTCTTCTATTAGCATTGAAAACCAGCTGGTGTTTCGTGAGCGTTTTTTATAGATAACGGCATTTCTGAAGGTGCCTTCATACTGAAATCCTAAACGTTTTGCTGTTTGAATGGAAGGAGCATTAAAGGAATCACATTTCCATTCATAGCGCCGGTATTGGAGTTCTTCAAATACATACATGGCTAATAAATAGTGTGCTTCGGTAGACATTCTTGTTCTTCTTAATTCATCCGAAAAATTAACACTTCCCACTTCGATTACCCCATTTTCCTGATCTATCCTCATTAAACTAAAGATTCCAATCGGTTTGTTTGTCTCTTTATTTAACACGGAATAATAGACGTGTGTGCTGCTTTCTATTTTTTCTAGTATTGTCTGTTCAAACGATTCATAGTCGTGAGGTGGTTCGTAGGATAAGTATGTCCAATTACTAGGGTGAGAGTTTTTATAGGCGTTATAAAGTTCTTTGGTATGTGTACGAGATAATCTAGTGACAATGGTATACTTTCCGACATAATACATATCAGAAGGGAATTCTCTTTTCTGCCAATTGGACAACTCCTCACCAATTTGCTGGTTGTATTTGTTTATTCTCTGATTCATTTAATCGCCACATTTCATTACATTATTTTATTACAGTATAACTTGTTAAGAATAATTAATCACCTAGTGTTTAATTATTTTTCCCACAATATGGCCCTTTAAATAAAGAAAAGCACATTTCTTGTTGCAGAAACGCGCCCGATTGTTGAAGATCGTTATTGAAGTAAAGCTACCCAGGAATTTTAGAAAACTTCTTCAAATTATTTTAAACATTTTTCCACTTTTCAAAAAAGGGATTGCTTCCTGAATAACAGTTAATATAAAATTAACAACAATTGGGATTTTTGCGTTTTCAGGAGGTTTTATAATGGATTTTAAGAGCTTTATTGTTACGTTTAGTTCACTCATATTAGCAACATGCTTGTTTTACTCAATTGGGCATTTGTTTACAATCCCTTGGCTAATGTTTCAGCCAGTAATTAAATTTAATCAAAAAGGTTTTCATATGTTTATCGGTTCACTAACGCCATTAATTTTGGGGCTAATTGTTTGCTATATTACTGAAAAGATATATATCCATATAAGACATTAATCTATTCTATCTGGGGTACCACCACATGCCAATCAAGCTAATAAAAATAAGATACCCCCAAAACGAAAAAATGGAGAAATTTGCACAATACCCTCACGTTTAGGGGTCTAAATTCTTAACTTTTTGGCATGTAATATGTTCCAATTTACTTCGATATTTTAACACCTATTAGAATGTTGAATAACACCTCTGATTCCCCTTTTGTAAATTGAGCATATTCTTGCTTACCTCGAACCATCACCAAATGGTTTCTATCAGGGGTAATACTAATTCTGTACAACACTTCTTTTGCTTTTATATTAGGATTATTATTTTGAAAAATAAATTGATAGTCAGGTGGTTCAGGTATATCGCTTACGGAGATCCACTTCTTCTCATTTAGAATCTCTTTCACTTTACGGGCTTGCTTTCCATCTGTTATTTTTCTAAATTCTTCAAAATTACTTTCATATTCTTTACCAATATGCTTTTGAACTATGATGAATTGGTCTTCATTGGCAGATGAAGGCTTGTTGTCTATTCCATTTGCTACCCAAGTTGTGGAGGACGTTCCACCAGGACTATTATGTGAGCATCCTGTTGGAAACGATACAAAGATGGTTAATAAAATTGGTATCAACAATAAGTTTCTCAATTCGAGTGCTTCCCTCCTCTTATTGTATTAATATTTATATTTATTCACCATAATTACCCATTTGTTATTGATTTTAACTACCCATTTAGTGCAATTAAAAAGAAAGCTGTCATAGCTACCTCCATTGTTAAACTTAAGCGCTCGTTTAGTCAAAGAACTACCTTTTATTATTAGGTGCATAATCAATAGAATTAGCTATTTCAACTAAAGTTTGAGGAGTGACTTTATCTGAAATTCTTTTATTTATACCCAGCATATACTGCCAATTATCTTTTTCAAATATAAGGATATTAGAAACCCGAGTTACCATATAAATAGCTTTGTTCCCATCCTTTAGCTCATATGTTTTTATTGCGTCTTTATTATTTATAGATATTCTATACTTTGCAGGACGAACATCAACTTGATAATGATTTTCGGGTGATTTATCACTTATAAACATAACTTCAAAAGTATCATTTAAATCACCATCTAAATCACTAAATCTCCCAAAAATATGAGTAAAAGCAACGGGGGGTACTCTACACGGTAATCTCAATTTTCGTTTATAATGCTGTTCAAAAGCCTTTAAAACTTCGTCAACAGATTGATAGCCGATTTCAAAAAGGTTTTCCTCATAAGTTGGAGATTTATCGTTTGAAGCTGCAAAGACTGTCCCAATATTAGGAGAGACTAAAACACAAGAAATAATTAACATAATGCAAATGATTTTTTTCATACACACACCCAATCATTCGAGTTTTTAGGTTAGTTTCCCCAAACATTAAATATGTATGTAACTGATTCATTCCCTTCTTCAACAAACCTGCCATTTAACTGATTAACGACAAAAAAATGGACTGCTGATACAGTCCATCATTGCCCAATTCTTGCGCCCGATTGTTGAAGAACGTTATTGAAATAAAACCCCGTTTGTTCAAGTTCAATTCTTCAAAATCTTTAGTTTTAGATACATGTTTAACAAATAATAAATCATTTTACTTTTGCTACACCTAATGCAAAATGGCTCCAAAGTATATCTTCTACTAATTCAGCTTGTGATTCTTCACAATCAACAATTAAGATTACTTCAGAATGTTTTCCTTTTAAAACCCTTTTCCTTTTCTTTATTCGCAATTCCATAAAAAGCAGAATAGCAAATCCAAGAACAAATCCAACAAATCCACTTATCAGTCCACAATAAATGGGTCCCCAAGCCAATTTAAATCCAATACTGGCGCCAATAACTGAAAATGCAGTGCCAATCCCCATTCCTATATCAATCAGGCTTGTTCCGTCTGAGCGATGAAGGGTATCAAACATTTTAGGTTCTTCTGCTCTATTATCCAGAGGAACAGCAAATATACTATCTTTTTTAATCCCTTTTTTTCTAACGTTGAAATTGCCATTTCTAAAAATCCAGTGGTTTCAAATGTTGAAAATAACTGCACATCTATCACTTCACTTTTTGCCCTTTTAGTATTTTGAAACTCTTCGATTGATAATTCTCGATTAAATGATTCCTTAAATCTTTTTCAAATAGTTTGTTATTCTCAACTGTATTCATATAAGAATCATAAGCTGCAAACCCATAGTGTGAAGGGATAAAAAGGAGCCATTCTGGATTTAAAACCGAAGTTGCTTCTTTTACTTTTCCTAAAAACAAAAGTACAACAGCTTCTTGAACATGAGAATAATAAAAAAATACCACTAACCATATAATGACAAAGAAAGCAGTTAAAATCCTATGTATATAAAGTTGCCCTAGCCCGGGGATAAACAAAGACCACATAAGGGAAAGAATGGGATTTCGCTTATCTAAGTAGTTAATCTCTAACGAACCTAATGAAAATGAATTAAAACGGTGTTCCTCTCGCTCGGTTAAAAGATAGATCTTATTCATATCTACTGTTGTCCTGTAACTATCCCAAATACCGAAAAGGTAAACAGGGATATACATAAGAAGCCATCTTGTATCTAATACCTCTTTCGCCATGTCAATATTCCCCTGAAAGGAATAAACCATGGAAGAATTAACATGTGATTTAACATTAATAACAACTTCCCAAATAAATAAGGCATATCCTCTAAGATATTTAGATAATAGCATATGCCCGAATCCTGGAAACGCAGCGGACCACCATGCTATGATATAAGGATTTCTTAAATGCAATTGGGTTGTTCCTAAAATACTAACATGGGCTTTATACCGTCTGGCAGTATTATCATTTGTATAGTTGTTCATCTAATCCACCTTAAGAAACGATTTATAATATATTTCCAATTGTGGGATAAATTTATGCCTGTCCTTATTATGCTAACTTTCCTCGTTTACTTTAAGTGCGATTCAATAAATAGTTATTTCCACAATAATAACCCCATACATAAAGAAAGAGCACAATTCTGTTGAAGAATCGCGCCCGATTGTTGAAGATCATTATTGAAGTAAAGCACCCTTAGCATCGCTGGGAATGGAGTTATAGCTGCTCTATTGAAGAGGAACTGAGTAGTAGTAATTTCGGAAAAACAATTTGTAGATGGCATTGATGGGGTACCACCAGCAAAACGCAAATTTACAACGTTAAGGAGATTCCAAAAGGAAAAAATCCAATTTCTCAGTATTAAAATTGAGAAATTGGGATTTTTGGTTACTCAAGAAAAGTGCCCGATTACGGAATAAAAGGTTTAAATTTATTGAACAGTATGTTCGGACTTACGACCAATAACTTTTTCTTGAACTATGATTTCCCTAAAACAGATTTATTTTTGATTTATTTGAAATAGAACATGTTTTCTTAATGGACTATCTTCCTCAACTTTCGGGTGATTAAAAGTTTTAATAAAATTCATACCGATTTTTATCATTACGTTTTTCGAAGGCTGATTAACATCGGCTGTAAAACTATAAATATCACTAAAATCCAATTCTTTAAATCCATATTGTAAACAAGCTGTCGCCCCCTCGGTTGCATATCCTTTTCCCCAAGCCTCTTTTTTTAATCGCCATCCAATTTCTATACACGGTGTAAAATCAGCCTCAAATGTTGCCCTATGAAATCCTATAAACCCTATAAAATCTTTATTTTCCTTTACTTCCACTGCATACAACCCAAACCCACATTCTTTAAACTCGGACATAATTGATTTATAGAACACATTTGTTTCTTCAGATGATAAGGTTTTAGGAAAATATCTCATAACCTTTTCATCCGCATTTTGTCGACTAAATGGTTCTAAATCGGTTTCTTCCCAGTCACGTAATTGCAATCTCGACGTTTCTAAATAGATCATTTTACACCTCCAAAGAAGTATTATTGGACGTTTAATTACACTATCCTGCCTTTTAATTTAATAAACAAAAAGCCGGCAATAGCAGCCGGCTCTTCAAGTATTGCGCCCGATTGTTGAAGATCACTAAGTTTCTATTAGCTGGTTTAATGGAATAACTAAAATAATATGATTTCAATCATAAAATCAATTAATTACTTTTTACTAAATCCCCCCCGTTAGCTAGATACCTCATTGTTACTAAATTCTCTGTATATATATTAATGCAATTTTCTAAGGTAACAAAAGTTTCCTATTTTTCTTTTGTTATATTGTACTTTTATTTTTATAAGAAGCGATAGTTACACCA
This sequence comes from Neobacillus endophyticus, assembly GCF_013248975.1. Lineage (GTDB taxonomy): Bacteria > Bacillota > Bacilli > Bacillales > Cytobacillaceae > Neobacillus > Neobacillus endophyticus. The sequence goes on along the minus strand of NZ_JABRWH010000002.1, from coordinate 97,828 downwards.
ATTAACCCTCCAACAGTGGGAAGAAAATCGTACCACGATAACCACTCAAAATTACCTTTATATAAGCCGATAATACTAAAGGTAACTATAGCACTTACACAAAACCAAATTATATTTTTCCAGCTCATACGGAACCCACCTAAAAGCATGATTTACTTTAAATTATTCCACACACATCTTGTACTTTCCTTCTTACATCAAACTCCGGTTAGCCTAATAACTTTAACAAAAAACGCGTTAATCTTTCTTCGATTAGTCGAGTAGAAGGGAGCCTTTCTACCTTACGGTAAATTGAACTCCATTCCCTCCCAGAACCGTGCTTGCACTATTAATGCACACGGCTCCTCCTAGTCATCATTCACAGAATGTAGCTAATCTCTTTTCTTAATTCATATATATTCACTTTAATTCTTGGTGAAGGTAGTGGATATTTATCAAGAAATAGTCTGAATTTATCCCATGTAAAGGATTTTCTTTGACTTCTTCTGTTGAGCCATTTAAACAGTAAGTCCTCGATTTTGCACTTGAAGTTGCTAACATTTAGGATATTATCAGTGATGCAATAATAGTTGTAATAACCAATAAGCGAGCGTCTAAATCTGTCCATGATTATGTGAATATTCTTATTCCTATTCTTCTTCAGCCATTCTTTAGACTCTTTTAATTTACCTTGGACTTTCTTCCTACTCGATTTCCGTTTCACCCGAAAGTTCCCTTTTTTGCTTTTCCCACAATAGTGTGTAAAGCCTAGGAAATCAAAGGTTGCTGGTTTACTGTTTCCCTTTTGATTTGTATATTTCTCCGCAAAACTCCCGAAGGGAATAATTTTGGTTTTATCCTCGGCAATTTCCAAGTTAAATTTCTTTAATCTAAATTTTAATGATTGGAAGAACTCCTGAGCTTCGCTCTGATATTGAAAACAGCACACAAAATCATCAGCATACCTTACTATATATGCTTGTCCCTTGCATTGTTTCTTGACCTTTTTCTCAAACCATAAGTCGAGGACATAATGGAGATACACATTGGCTAATACCGGGGATATTACTCCACCTTGCGGTGTGCCATTATCTGTTTTATATTTCTTCCCTTCCTCCATGTATCCACCTTTAAGAAACCTACCAATTATTCTTAGTAGGTTAGGGTCAGCAATTCGCAGTTTTAAGAACTCCATCATCCATTTGTGGTCAACGTTGTCAAAGAATCCGCGAATATCGACATCTACTACATAATTTACTGACCTCTTTTCAATATAGAAGTTCAGTATTTTCAAAGCATCATGGCAGCTACGATTTGGGCGAAACCCAAAGGAACATTCTAGAAAGTCATTTTCATAGATGGTATTAAGTAGCTTCGTAATGCCTTTTTGAACAATCTTGTCCTCATATTCCGGTATTCCTAGAGGTCTTTTCTTGTTTGAATTGAGCTTCGGAATATACATTCTTCTTACTGGAACAGGACGATAACTGTTGCTTTTAAGCCTGCTTACTAACTCCTCAATGTTTTCTTCTAAATTTTCATCGTACTGCTCTTTAGTTATACCGTTAATCCCGGTTGCTTTCCTATTGGGCAGTTCATAATGACATTGAGTTAGTGTTTGCTTATTTAATAGATGTGCAAGAGATGTAAATTTCATTTTAGGTTCAGACTTTGCTAATTCTGCTATCCTTAGTAGTTTTGTTTTCATTTAAAATATCTACCTCTGTGTGTAGTAAATGTGTCTCTAGTAAGGGTGATATCTAGGTAGCAGCCTTTCCTCCATCGGCATTACCCAACTTCATTGGTACTACGCTGCTATCCGACTCCCTACATCGGCATTTGGTTTCCTTGCTTGTTATCGCTTGTACACCATACTCTTCTAAAAAAAAGAAAAGACCGGTAGGGTCTCCTGAGTTGCCGTATCATATCAATGTATAACGTGCCAAGGTCTATGACTCCAGAGAGGTCTTACCCTTCTTGCCTTTAACGAGGGGTAAAATGTAGCTTTCTGCAGCGCATAAAGCATCAGCCCTCTCGACTTACAATCATTATGGAGCTCAATCCCTTCAGCCATTTGGCTTTCGGCCCGCCACCTAACTGTCTACGCTTAAAGACTAAAGTTACCTTTAGTCCTCCAAGACTCGCTACGAGTGAATGGCTAGTTCTTACTCGACGGGAATCCCACCCGTTATATGATACGACCTAAGCTCAGCCGCACATGCGCCCGATTGTTGAAGATCATTGCTTAAATCTTATTCAAGATAATCACCTTTATGTTTTCAAAAATTTCTATATTGATGAAACCAGACTCAAGAACAAATTTCGCAACTTCAACCAATTTCCCTCCTATTTGGACAAATATAATACCTAACAGTGTAATGGTAGCGTTACACCCGTAGCACGAAACCATAAGATGCCTATTAGCACCGAATTTGTCCAACAAACAAAAGACGCAGCACATGGTACTCATCTTCCTTAAAGAAACTTAGTTAGAAGTACTTTTTATTAACGTTTTGCCAGTTTTCGAATGATGTGGCTAATTTTGCAGATACCCTTTTTCAAATCTTTTAATGAAGCATACCCATAAGAGAGGCGAAGATAATGGTTTGATTCTTGACCATAAATATCTCCTGGGTTAAGAAGTACGCCTTCAGATAATGCCTTTGCGCAAAGTTCACTCATTGATAATTTTGGTAGTATTCTTAACCATATAAAAAATCCTCCCTTTGGTACATCCCATGTGGCTAAATCCTTTAAATAAATTTCTAAAGCCTCTAATATTACCGTTCTCCGTATTTTAAGCTGTTCTCTTACACATTCAAGGTGTTGTTCATATAAGCCACTTGTTAACCATTCAGCTGCGACCCTTTGGGATAAGGAACTAGAACCATAGTCAGTTTGCATTTTAATATCGGATAGGCGTTCAATTACAGGTTCAGGTCCGGCAATCCAACCGATCCTTAAACCTGGGCTTAACGTTTTAGATAGACTGCCAATATACAATACGTGTCCATGTTTATCTTTTGATTTTAATGGAGGTGGTGGTGGCTCATCGATCCATAGCTCCCGATAAATATCATCCTCGATCATAGGAAGTTGTTCTTTTTTACATACTTGAATTAGTTCTTCACGTCGATTTTCTGACATTAATATCCCTGTTGGATTATGAAAACAAGGAATGGAGTATAAAATCACTCTGCCTTTCTGTTTTTTTGATTCGAAAACTGAGCTTGGCATAAGGCCATGTTCATCTATCGGTAGACCTGTAAGCTTCATTCCTGCTGATTGAAACACACGCAAAGAATAAAGGTATGAAGGCTGTTCAAGTAATACGGTTGATCCCCTGGGTAGAAGGCCGACTGAAATCAATTGCAAAGCTTGCAATGCCCCGGAAACAATTAAAATAGATGCAGGAGAGGCTTGAACACCAAATGTTTTTAAATAGTCGCTTATCGCTTCTCTTAAAGCCAGAAAACCTTTTGGCTCTTCATATCCAAAAGCCTGCATTTCTTCAGATACCCTTTGCATGACAAACTTCATTGTATCTAAAGGAAATAAATCTTTAGAAAGTTCACCTTTACTAAGTTGAATTAGGTTTGTGTTTGATTCAGCTTGATTTATCTGTTGGACAGTCGATTGACTCGGTCTTATTAAACCTGATTTAACATGTTCTTTCCAATCAGGTGGAGGATTTGTAGCAAGTAATGTCCATGTATTATTCACTACGAACGTACCCATTCCCATTTTTCCCTCAATCAATCCATCTGCCATTAATTCCTCTAAAGCAGTGACGACAGTACTCCTATTTACATTGAATCCCTCGGCTAATTGTCGCTGACTTGGAATTTTACTTCCGATTGGCCATTCTCCATTGGCAATTTTCTCCTTGATAATGTCTACAATTTGTTGATATTTAGGAGAATGTTTCTTTCTTTTCCAATCGATATTCCCCATTAAAAAAATTCTCCTCTTTATTTGATCTAAGTGGTTGGTTTTATTTCCTTTAAACTGGTTGGAGACATTTTATCAAATGCTGATAAGATAAGAAACAAAAATAGTAGGAGAAGAAATATTGGTTGGGTTAAATTTCTCGAAGGATGTGATAAAATGGCACAAAAACGGAGCTTTCGTGTTATGCTCGCGTATTGCCTTCCCATTTTTCTATGGGGTTCAGCTTTTGCTGGAATACGAGTTGGCTTAGAATCCTATACACCTGAACACCTTGCTCTTTCTCGATTGCTGATTGGTTATATAGCGCTTATATTTATTGCAATTATCACTCAAATGCATTTACCGGAATTAAAGGATATTCCTATAATTTTATTGTTGGGTTTTTTAGGCTTCACTGTTTATCATACAGCTCTAAATGTCGGGGAGGAAACAGTTAGTGCTGGTGCTGCAAGCCTGCTTGTATCAACAACTCCCATTTTTTCAACTCTTTTAGCTGTTTGGTTTCTTCGTGAACGATTTGGATTATCAAGATGGATTGGATCTTCAATAAGCTTTTTTGGAGTGGTATTGATCTCATTAGGCACTGGAGGGGCTGTTTCCTTTACAAACGGGGTATTGTTCATTCTTTTAGCAGCTTTTTCGGAAAGTATTTATTTTGTATTTCAAACTCGTTATTTAAAAAAGTATGGATTTCTTGCATTTACTACCTATACGATATGGGCAGGCACGTTTTTTATGCTTTTCTTTTTCCCTGGATTAATAAGTGAAATGACGAAATCATCTATTGATTCAACACTTAGCATTGTATACTTAGGTCTTTTTCCTACGGTTATTCCTTATCTTGCATTAGCTTATGTTACATCACATGTAGGAGCTTCAGAGGCAACTAGTTCTCTTTATCTAACTCCGGCTTTAGCATTTGTTATTGCGTGGATTTGGCTTGGAGAGGTACCTACCCTTCTTTCTCTAGTAGGAGGAGTAATTACACTATCGGGAGTTATGTTCATGCATATAAAAGTAGACAAACAAAATAGAGTAAAGCACAATACGAAACAAGTTCAGAAAGAAATTTAGCGAAAGGGAATTTATGTGTGTGTTTTCATTATAGACATGTATTTAAAACCAGCAAAACGCGAAATTTACAACGTTAAGGAGATTCCAAAAGACAAAATCCCAATTTCTCAGAATTTAAATTGGGAAATTGGGATTTTGTCGTTACTTGAGAAAAGCGCCCGATAATGGAATAACTGAGTAGTTTCTATTGGATGGTTTAGCTTAATAAGCTAATATTAAATTTTCTTATTGAAAAGAGTTAAAGATAAATGTTCAGTTACTTTTATTTCTTTAATTTTTGAGAATCCATTTTTTTGATAGAATTTAATTGCAGGTAAATTTTTAGAACCAGTTGATACAATAATTGTTTCAAATCCTTTCTTATTGGTTTGAATAAAATCTAATAACATTTTTGCAATTCCTTTTCTGAAATGTAATGGATGTACAAATAACCTATGTATATCCATTACACTATTTTCTATTTTTATGGATATGACTCCACTTAATTCTTCATTTATGTAATAGCCGAAGAAATTTTCTCCACATTGTTGTAACGTGTCAACTGTATCTTTTAATGGTGGTATTTCATCAGAATCAATTAATGCTGCTTCTACCTTATAAGAAGGTATTTGAACGTTTAATACCTCCATAGCTAATTTAGGATTTGTAATATCAATTCTTTTAATCAAATCTATTTCTCCTCCTTCTCTGCTGTTTTCCTATTCTTTTTAAATTATCCTGCCATTTAACTGATTAAAGGCCAAGAAAAATGGACTGCTGAAAACAGTCCAGAGTTGTTCAATTCTTGCGCCCGATAGTTGAAGATCGTTGTTGAAGTATAGCACCCTTTGCTTTAATTATATTTTTTCGCAATTTAAAATTGGTTCGTATGATAAAAAATAGGATTGCCACATCAATCCGTTTTCAACACATAAGCTACCACAAGCTTAATTTACCTCTGGAACAAGTTTTAAAAACTTTCGGAAATAAAAATAAGCTAAAAATGCAGGAATTATACTTAGTCCCATAATCAAATAGGCGTAACTGTTGGCTTCTTCTGTTGTGGTTACTTTGTCAATAAGATTACCATTAAAAACTATATAAACGTATTCATCAAAATGGACATTATAGTAGCCATAGCCTTTGCCAAATATAAAAATTGTCAATAAAGCAAGGCAACCCGCAAGCGCTAAAAACAGCCATCCTTTTTTATTATTGTTCAAGTTTTCCCCTCCAAAAATGGTTTTGTAATGGAAAATTCTACGATTATTTATAAAATCCTTCTTCAAGTAACCTGCCATTTAATTGATTAAAGACCAAGAAAAATGGACTGCTGTAACAGCCCATAAATTCTTCAATTCTTGCGCCCGATTGTAGAATAATGTTATATCATTTATACCATAAAAAACCTTTAGACAAAGCGTATCCAAAGGGGGAAAGCATCGCATCTTTTTTACAAACATCGTGACTTTATTTCCAAGCTACAAAAATTTCTATGATTGCATCTATCCTAATACAATCGTTAAAGTTTTTAAAAACACCAATATAAAAACAAGACCGCCAAGAGTGCCTGCAATTTTATTTGGTATTTTAATAGTGACAAAAATCCATTTAGCGAAAAGCGCTACGATTAAAGGTATAATTAAAATGATAGCAAGTTGTAGCGCCATATGATCCATCATTCCCTTGTAAGGTGAAAAATCAATTTTCATATATTTTCCTCTCCTTCCATCCTTTTATTTCGTCATAAAGGAGAAAAAAGTTTAATTCCGTCTAATCGCTCCATTCTTTCGTAGGTATCTATCTTCCCACATTAATGGCAAAAAACTCTTGAAAGTAATGTAAATGTAGCCTTGGAATAATGTTTGGTTTAAAGTATCTCACAGAACTTCTTTTCAGGATAAATAAAAAGAATCCGTTTTGAAAAAAGATTGATCAAAATGGATTCTTCCCTTGTGAATTAGTTTGCCTTTTTAAAAAAAGTATGATTATTTCTCACCTGTGATCTTTAATAATTGCGCCCTATTATGGAATAGAAATAGATAATTGTGGATCTCTTTCCGTTCATTTATCCTAATCATTAATGATTCTTTCATGTTTTGAATATTGGGCACTTACCTCGGACTTATCCCATACTAGGGATACATTTGATGTTCATCGGGTTCGCCAAAATACAACGTTGTACCCATTCTGTATTTCTAAACGTTTTTTCCGAACGAAAGCACTTCTTCAAAATTCGAAGCTTTTAGTAATTCTTGCAGTTCAATGAGAAATAGGGGAATACATGGATTCGTATTGTTCGTTTTCCATGCCATGACTAGATCAATATTCTCGACAGTATGTTCAATATCAATGAACCGTAGAGAAGGAGACGCGAAAGCTTTGCCATGCCGCGAGAGAACGGTAATCCCAAGGTTAGCCTCCACTTGAAGCAGCACAGTATCGAAATGAGGATGACTGACGTTTTTAGGGTAAAATCCTCCGCTAGCACATAATTTCAGAATATAATCAAAGAGTTGCGGCGCTTCGGTACGGGATAATAGAATAAAGAGTTCGTTTGATAAATCTGTAATCTGAACCTTTTTTTCCTTTGCAAGGGGGTGATCTTCAGAAACAATTAAGGCAAAGGATTCGGTATATATTTTTTCCCAGCTAAGATCAGTGATATTCTCAATCCCAACAGTGAAGGTGAAAACAACGTCCAATTCTCCTGAGTTCAGTGCGTCATTTAAAGCTTCCGAATTAGCGTATTCAAGCGATAATCCAACATCCGGGTGTTTTTTACGAAACGTACGAAGTAACTTCGGGAGAAATATCTTATCGGATGTGCCTACATAACCGATTTTCAGATCTCCCTTGAGACCTGCTCCTGCTAATTTAACCCTTTCTATCGCTTCATCCGATTTTGCAACAATTTCTTTGGCTGCAGAGAGTAGTTCCATACCTGCTCTCGTAAGTTTGAGTCCGCGTTTGTCACGAATGAACAAAGTAACGCCCAAGTAACCTTCCAAATCGATGATTTGTCTACTCAGTGCTGGTTGTGCGATATATAGGTTCTTTGCCGCCACTGTCATGTTTAGATACTTTGCTGTAGCGATAAAGTAACGTAATTGTTTTATATCCATATTTTTTCTCCAATCAATAAAGGTCTTACAGTAGTCTAACCTGGTAATGTATCTACTTTTCTTTTATACCCCTTTGTATAACTGTATTATTCATTTATGAAAGTTTCGAGGAACAACTCGAAATATTACACTGACTTCAACCCATTAGGTTCATTTTCATTGTAAATCGTGGCGATGGTTTTGTATATTCGGCTAGGCCTCCTAAATCCGAAGTCTAGTCTCTAAAAATATTGGTTACCGCAGCATAGCTTAATCTTTCGAATCCTTATTGTATGTGACCATGCGATTCCTGCTTTATGTCTTGTAATGGATTATAATACCCGATAAAACTTCGATCGGTCTTCCAACTGCATGACCCACTCCAAAAATTTCACAGGAGGCATACGCTATAGGCTTCCATGCATCTTGCGTTTATTGTAAAAATCCATATAGCTATCGACTGCTGAATAGGCCTCCTCAAAGCTCATAAAACCCATTTTGGAAAACAGGTATCTTGATTCCCGATAATGTCTATCGCACAATCTCTAAGCGAGCCTCCTAAAATACTTTCTTTGAACGCATGTTGTCCGCTTCCCCAATACTTTAAGTCTAATTTATTGGGGGATAGGACTCAAGGTCAATTAGGGGGCCAGGCGTTTTTACATGCTAGACGAAAGAACGGACACACGTTGACGGTGGAACAGGTGGCTACAATATTTTTTTGTTATACCGTCAGACTGATTCAGTATTTTATATTTCACTATCCCCCGAGTAAAATCATATTACGAGAGGAACAGATCAATAAAGGGAGCTGAAAAAATCATGAGAGTTTTCGGATTGGAAGAGCACTTCGTTACTACCAATGTGATCGATGCTTGGAGTACACTTGCACCAGAATGGCAGGATCTTGCACAGAAAGCATCGTCCAGCGGCGAGAGTGGTCGACGTCTGTCTGAAATTGGAGAAGAACGTTTCAAAGCAATGGAAGAAGCTGGGGTAGATGTCCAGGTACTGTCACTCACCGCTCCTGGATTGCAGAATCTCTCTCCAGCTGTTGCAGTACCACTACAAGTCGAAACCAACGATCTACTCGCCTCTGCGATCAGGTCCCACCCAGACCGCCTGCAGGGTCTCGCGACACTCGCCACGGCCGCCCCAGATGCAGCGGCACTTGAATTAGAGCGGTCAGTAACAAAGTTGGGGTTAAACGGCGTAATGCTGTTCGGCCGCACACGTGAGCGTAATATTGATCATCCTGACTTTTGGCCTGTCTTTGAAGCCGCCTCTGCTTTGAGAGCACCAATCTATCTCCACCCGCAGTCGCCACTGCCGGTCGTACGCGCCGCTTACTACGACGGCCTTGGGCAAGGGGTGGATGCTGCTTTTGCCACGCATCGCATAGGGTGGCATTATGAAACAGGTATTCAACTCTTGCGTTTGATTGCAAGTGGTGTTCTCGACCGTTTTCCAGACCTTCAACTAATTGTTGGACATTGGGGGGAACTCGTTCTATTTTATCTTGAACGGCTCGAACCACTTGCTGACATGGCTAAGCTCAAGCGTTCTCTCTCTGAGTATATTCGTAGCAACGTATTCGTCACACCTAGTGGTATGTTCAGTCACAATTATCTTCGCTGGGCGGTCGAAACAGTAGGAGTTGACCGGATCCTTTTCTCAACGGACTATCCGTTCGAGCGAGGAGGTTCACGTAGTTTTTTGGAAAAAATAGAACTCAGCGAGACAGATCGCGAAAAGATTACGTTTGGTAATTGGGAACGACTATGTTCCGACATTCGGCGTTGAGTGGATTATCCAAACGTATTTCATTACAGAATAAGCACTGTAAAATTTAACACTAAAAAAGGAGAATGACATATGAATAACATAAAACTTAATGTTGGTGCTTGGAAATATTTCCACACTGAGGCGCTGCTTGATGGAACCGTTAAAATCGAGGGCGTTGACGCGAGCTTCGAGAGCGGCAAAATTATTTCAGATATTTTTGAACGCATGGTACGTGACAAAGCCTACGACGTTGCAGAGCTTGGCCTGACTTTTTATCTACGTATGCTTGAGCAAGGAGATACGTCGTTTATCGCGCTCCCGATATTTCCAAATAGGCAGTTCCGTCACTCAGCGATATTCATTAACACAGCAAGCGGCATCGAAAAACCCGAAGATCTAGCTGGCAAAACGATCGGAGAATTCGGCCTATATGGACACGATGCGGGCGTATGGCCAAAAGGTATCCTTTCTGATGATTTTGGAGTGAAGCCAGAACAGTCACGATGGATCATTGGGGCTTCTGACTGGTATATGCCACCTTTCGATTTCGTCCCGCAACCCCACCCTGATGATGTTGACGTGAGGCCTGTCCCGAAAGGCAAAGCACTTGGGACGATGCTGGAAAACGGGGAGATTGATGCGTTTATCTCTGCTCACGCTCCAACGTGCATCGTGAATGGCTCACCAAAAGTCGCTCGTCTCTTTCCAGATTATGAGAGTGTTGAACGCGACTATTACCAACGAACAGGTATCTTTCCAATTATGCATACAGTTGTCATCCGCAAAGACCTTCTAGAAAAGCATCTTGATCTTGCACAAGCTGTTTATCGAGCCTTCTGTGAGTCAAAGGATATTGCAATGGAGAAATATCGTACACAGACTGTTAGGCAGAATATGGAGGCCATGATGCCATGGTTTACCCCTTTATTTGAGAAAAATCGTCAGCTAATGGGGGACGACTGGTGGCCGTACGGCATTGAAGCGAATCGTAAAACTCTCGACACCTTCCTGCGATACTTCTACGAGCAGGGCCTCTCCAAACACCTATGGACATGTGAAGAAATTTTTGTGCCCGAACTGTTTCGAACATAACGCCCAGCGATAAAGGATTAGAGAAATTTCATCTCTAATCCTTTGTTTATTAAACTAAACTACATAGTTTACACAAACTTATTGATATTTTACACATATATCACATTTTAAAGACACGAGTTGTTCCACAATCTGGCCAGATTGCGGAATAATGTTATGGCATTTTCAGCAAAAGAAAACCCTTTAGACAAAGCGTATCCATAAGGAGATCATCGCTTCATTTTGTTTTAAAAAAATAATCTCGATAGCTGTTTTCACAGTATCGAGATTATTTGCTGTATGTTATCATTAATTCATTAATATTTGTTAATATTTGGTTTGCCACACATTAGATAACTAATTCAAGTTGACCATTATTAGAGATTGAAATTGCATGTTCAACTTTTTCTTTCATTGCTCTCGTTGATTGATAAAGATATTTCATTGCCTTTTTCATGAATACAGCAGCAATGTTATTAGCAATTGCTTTAAACACCTGACAACTCACACTTTGACCCAGCATTTCATAGATTCTAGTAGGTCTGATGTGTTTAGGAAACTCAAACCATTCTGGAACATCTAAAATATTCCGGATTTCATTTACACTAAGGAAGCGCCAATGTTTCTTGTCTTTACTCAACACGTAGGTAGACGAAGCACTTTGGCCGCGGTACCTCTTAGGAATTGCATTGATTTGAGTACAATCTTCCGTAACAAACGTTTTATCGAGGTTGCGGTCTCTCCATGACGAATCTCGATTTTCGAAATTTGTCATCCAGGTATCTAAACTCTTCCATTCATGGATTACATGCTTGCCATCAAGAAAATCTTTTAATTTCCTCCTACGTACTTTCGGCGGTTTCGGAAATTGAAAATTCATAAACATTTCTTGGTCTCGGAAACAGACAACATATTTTCTTAAGCGAGTTGAGAGACAACCGAAATCCCAAGCCTCGACCTGTTGTTCCGTAAAATACGGATATTCCTCTTTTAGAAGGTCATTCAATAGTGTCCAATCGCTGGTTTTATACCATTGAGGTACATTCTCGAAAAATACTACCTCCGCTTGAGAAGAAAGAATAATCTTCGCTGCTGCGATGGCTAATGAGTTCATAACATTCCCTTCGTTTAAACCTAAAGTAGAACTTTCATTGCATGGCATGGTTACAAGTGCCACATCTGCCTTCGTTACCGAATGGACATCTTTCATATCACCATGAAAGAGTAAACTATTGGGATAGTTATGTTTCAACACTTCTGCCGAATCGTCTTCCATTTCAATCTCCATGACTGGAACAAAATAATTGGTTGAGAGAAGTGCTGCAGTACCTATTCCACAACCTGCTCCCAATGATAATACACGGAGCCTTTCATCCTTTTGTGAAGGAATCGTATCGGTCTCCATTAACTTATACTGTAGAGGTCTCACAATGATCTGAGATAGTTCGTCCTTCTTTTGTACGATAATTTCTACTTTATCGGTTAACGATAGAACCGAAGCGTATTTATCTCCACAACTATCTACCAGAGGCCGACGTTTGTTACTGGTTTTATTCAACCGACCGCTCACATGGATAATATGGCTATCATGTTTAAAAGGCAAATTTTGAAGAATGATTTCTTCTTCGCCAACTTTAACATAAAGCGGATCCCCCTCTTTTAAGGCGGCGGTCTCGCATACAAGATGCTGTAACCAAATACCGTCTTTACCAGCCTTTTGTCGTTTAGCATATACTCTCTTCAATAATTGTTTCATTCTATATTCCTCCCAAAAATGTTTGTTTATTAGTTAATAGAAAAAGCAAGAACCTATAGAAAAATAGAAAGGCTCCTGCTTTTATAAAGTCACTCGATTAGAATAGGACCGTATCAACGATTTGCTTCATCAATACATCCATTTTTTTGTTTATTTTTTCACGCTCTTCGCCCATAGGATAAGCAATGGAATCATAGGTACCACATACAAGGTAATCACTGACTCGCCCTTGCTCTTTAAGTTTGTCCTGTACCCACGCTTCAAATGCTCTAGCAATCAACTCAACATTAGAAGACCAGTAGCCATTCTTGCCACGATCTAATCCAATAGCTTGCTGTAAAAACATGCTTTTATCGGACGGATACGGGATTTCTTCGACTCTTTCGCCTGTTTGTTGCTGATGATACCATGCAAGTGCTTGAGCGTATTTCTTTAGTTCTCGCATCTTTCTTTTATCTAGTTTCTCCATCTCTTTATCACGATTGATATACGATAGCATAGATACATGATACTTATAGGAATCATCAAGCTTTGTTTTGTAGTTTTCCATAATCGCTTGTAAATTCCCATTTTCCCATTTGTATAAATTCTTTAAGGAGTAACCAATACGCCAGGATGTCTCAGGCTTATTTTCATTTTGAAAATAGGCAATGGAGCTGCCTTCTTTAATTTCTTTCATAAGGTCTCTCATGGCATTTACAAGTTCCGTAGGGATATGAGGACCAACGGTGTCAAGGTTGGATAAATAACCATTATGGCCGTTTTTTTGGTCATAGGATATACAATATAAATGATGATCAAGACTATGAAAAAATTCATGACTGCAAATCCCAAGAGTACCTCTTTCTTTCGTGAAATTAATCACCTTGAATTTTGGCTCAAAATGCCCAATGGCCCTACCGCGCCCGCGACCACCGAACGAGAGGCTGAGTGTTCCATTGAGAGATAATGCGTGGTCTGAAACACCTAGTAGATCAGCTAAATCATGAAACGCTTCGCTACAGCGATAGATGTGTTCAAGCCCTTTACTATCTTCCATGTAGTGACCAAATTCAACTGCTTTGAAACCGAAATCCCGCAGCATGTCTTCTGGTACACTTACATTCGATTCACGTCCGCCAATCCGGTCTGGTCTTTCTGGTAACATGCGCTCCCACACAGGTTTGTTCTTTCCGGTACTTTTGCTCTTTTTGGGTGCAAGAAGTTCATCCCAGGACTTAATTTTGCTCACAGCTTTCAGCGTACTATTTAAGCTTTGCTGTTTCGTAAAAAAGTTTTTAAAGGAATCACCTAGAATTCGGAAGTTATACTTGTTAGCTTCCCTTATATGGGCTAAACGCTCCTTTGCTCTACGAAGCTGACGTTCAGTATTGCTAATGGTTTGGATATCGTCATCATCCGTATTAGCCAGCGTTTCTTCCAACTCTTTAATGCGGTTAGCGGTATACGTGCCACTTGAACCTTCATAGATCATTTGAGTGTTCATGACTTCAATGAAATCCCTGAACTGATCCATGGTTATAAGAGAGGAGAACCGATGGTTAAGCTCCTGAGTGGCAAGAAAAAAGTCTTTTCGAGATTCCTCTGCGTCTTCAGGTTGAGCATCGATACGTTGAATCAGCAATTGTTTGAGTCTTGCGACCTTACAATCCACTCCGTTATCACGTTCTGCTTCAAGGGAAAAATCCGAAAATAGTTCCTTCTTCGAAATCAATTCAGCAGCAAGTACAGCTGATTCACTTTCAATTTCCGAAAGCACATCGATATTTTTCTCTTCTAAGAACTGACGTCTTAGCGCATATTCGTCTTTCCGACTTCCGCCGATACGTGTGCCAACATCATAAGCTACCTTACGATTAGCTTGAACTTCACTCCGAACATCCATCATACTCTCTATATTTTTTGTTTCTTCAAAAGCTCCGAATAAGCTTAATTGTGATTGTGACATAGTAAAACTCCCCTTTAGTTTAGTAAAATAAAAAAGGGAATTAACAAATGTGTTAATCCCCACTCCAAATATTTATTAGAAAGAAATCTGGCAGCTTAAAACAAGCAACCGTATATCTTAAACTCTGTAAAAGAATTACACGAATTTCTTGATAACACCCATTGGGTTTATCACTTTGATGGAAACTTCACGAACTGTACGAATTTTCGTCACAGTCGAAGTGCCCCCGCTTTCGTGTTCCTTTTTTTCCTCTGATTTTACTTTTTTGACAATCTCCAAGCCTTGAACAGCATGTAACGTATCTCCTTCTCCGATCAGTCCATTGCAGGCACCAGAGGCCAATAAAAGAGCCATTGAACCTTGTGCAATGTTAATGATAGGATTTCCACCTAATACAAGTGACTTAGGTTTAGAACGCTCTTTAAATGCTGAAAAACCTTTGCTTGAACGAATCGCATCTACAAAATTTGCTTTACTTTCTAACTTTGTATAGAAAGTTCGGATCTCCGTAGGTCCAGCAGGCACTTTCCAAGTATGCTTTCCAACCATAAGATTGATAGCTGTTACAGATTTCATAACGAATTCTTCTGATTCCATTTGTGTCAGAAAATCAAAGAGCTTTTTATTAAACTCTTTGAATTTCCCAGACTTTTTATTTCCAATGAATATACATTGGTTGAAATCATCATAATCTTCGTTAGAAAAGCGGAGTATCCCTACATTCTCAAAGTTCGTGGCAAGAAACCTCGCAATTTTAGAGTCAGCGAAGCGGTAAGAAGGAATGGTGTAAACCATAACCCCTTTTGGTGCTAAATATCTCGTATTTCTCACCAATTCCAGGTATTCCTTTCGGTCGGCTCCATCATCTTCTAACCCTTTAATTCCATAGTCATAGGGTGGGTTCAACCACAGCAAACCAAAGGTATCATTGCTAATAACCATTGACTCAATGGGTGCATTGATGCAGTGATCAAGCACCTGTGAAGCCTTGTCTGCTCGTGCTTTGTCTATTTCCACGCCATATGATTTAACCTTAAAATCTTGCCCTTTAGCCATCTGTGAAAGTACTGCACCTTCTCCAGCAGTCGGATCAAAGATACTACAATCCCCTGAAAACTCAAGTAATTGTTTTACATAATCCCCTTGTAATTCTGGAGTAGCGAAAAATCCGGCTCTAAGTTTGTTTCCAATATTTGACATAATAAAGTCCTCCCAAATGTTTAATAAATGAATGAGCTAAATAATCGCTCACAAAAATCTCTTAAGTAGTCTGATAAAGTGAAAGAGAGTGAACATCGATCCACCCTCTACGACTTACTAATCTCTTATTCTTTCACCTTCATCGTTAAACCCTAGCTCCTTTAATGAATACCATTGTCTGTTGAAATAGAGCCCTTGGTTATAGACAATTGGCTCAAAAAACATTTCAGGGAAATGTTCGTGTATATATTCAACAACATTCGTGATATTCACCGTTCCTTTTAAAACTGAAAAAGAGTTAGTCTGTTCAACCATTTTTTCTTCAAAATCATCAAAGATATGAAGGGAAAAGTGACGGTCAAAAATCTCCCCATTATCGTTTAATTGATGCATTTCAATGTATGCTACATGTACAGTATTCGCCATGTTAATTCCTCTCTTCTTTTGCTAATTTTTCAACAAAATTTATTTATTTTTTGAGATCCTGCCAACCACTTCAAATACAGTTGGCTTCGTTTCAAATTCATCCCAGTTGTCACAAGCAGGACAACTTAAATGAATGGAAACTACTTCCCCTTCGTCTTCGACACCATTCTGTTCCTCATCGTATTCAAATCGAAAAAAGGAATGACAATCATGACATTTCAGAATATGGGACTCCGTTTTCATACAACCTGTATCAAGTGAAATAAACTTTTCATCCTTATTTAGATAATCAGCCATATTCCCACTTAAACAAGGTTCAACGGTTCCCACGTCTGGCCCAAAGAATTTCATAATAATCCCCCTCTTTATTGAATAACGGTGATCTCTAATAGCTGACAAATAGCTTCTAATGAATTACATTCGGAAATTCCTAACTCAATAAGCTTTGCCAGTTCTTCCTCGCTTAGGTCTTCGTAATTATCGGTATGGAGATAGATTTCAAGTTCTTCATCATCGTCATTTTCTTGCAGTATGACAAATAAATCCAACTTCCTTACTAATTCCTCTTCCATCCATTCACGAATCCCTTCAGCAGATTCAGACAATAGACAATCACCATTACGCGTCAAAATTTGATAGTTCATCTTAATTCCTCCCTATGTTTGGTTAAAATAAAAAAAGAGTGCTCCACTCCTTTAGGAATGAAACACTCTCTCTTTTTAAATGAATTTTTTCTAACATTAACCTAGAATGGCAAGTCTTCACCGCTAATATCAAAAGAATTAGCAAATGGATCAAAACTAGTGTCATTTTGATTACCATTTCGGCTATTGTTACGTGGACTCTGATCTTGATTACCTTGGTTACTTTCTTTGCTTTCATTCCCAGAACCTTTCGATTCTAAGAATTGAACTGTTTCAGCAAGAACCTCAGTTACATACACTTTTTTTCCGGACTGGTCATCATACGATCTTGTTTGGATACGGCCATCCACTCCTGCTAAACTACCTTTTTTAAGGTAATTCGCAACATTTTCTGCTGGCTTTCTCCAGACAACACAATTGATAAAGTCAGTCGGTACATTTCCTCGGTCATCTGGTTTTGCATACGTACGTTTTACTGCCAATGTAAAGGTAGCCACTGCTACACCACTCGATTGGAATAGGTAAGTGTTTGATGTTATCTCCGACTTTTCCCCTCCATAGTACCGTACGTGCAAGTTTCCTCGCATACGGCACGCCATCGAAACAAATTCAACTGTTTTACCAGCTTCAACTCAAGAATTATCAGTTCTTGAGCGACAAATACAAATCACAACACTAATGTTTTACATTCGCCCGTTTAACAAGTTTTGCTCTATATCTCTCGATTTTCTTATTAATTTTAGAATTTGTGTGCCATTTAATCCCATGTATCAGCTCGTGACATCTGCGGTGTACACTTGCTAAGTTTGGTAATTTATTAATCCTATCAAGCGGGAGATTGGGGTCAACGTGATGTGTATGCAAGTCGGTTATTAAAATATCGACGTCACATATTTTACATTTACCTTTATCTCTATTCCAAGCATACTCCCTGTTCATGTAGTACTCGAAGTTATACTTCCTTTTCTTAGGATTTTTACTTTTGGCATTGGCTTTTGCCATCCTGAAACTGTCATAGTCGTAAAGTGGTTGTCTCGCAAGAGGCAACCTCTTCTTAGATTCCGTTTGATATAATTCACGACCTTTTGGGGTATAAGGTGTCATTTCTTGATTGAAGTTCTTTGGGTTAACAGACGGTGTATGAAGAAACCTGCACATTCCAATCCATTTACCTTCAATTTCAATCGCGTGAGTTTCAGCCTTATATTTTTCATGCCTTGCAGGTCTATTAGAAAGCTTATCAAAGGAAATAAGTGCTCTAGTTTTGTCTTTGCCATTGTTTTTATTACGGGTGAATTTCTTCCACGTATAATGGCACGATTGAAATATCTTGTGGTCAAGTCTATTGAAGATTTCTGTCCAGACAGCTATCTTATAGTATTCAGCTAACCCAATTATTTTGGAATTAGCTCTTTCTATGATAACGGCTTTTTGATAATCATCCTTAGTTACCTTGAGTTTCTTGATATCCAATAGAATCTCAGCGACTTTACTTCTGACTTTTATTGTATTTGGAAGAATTCTCGCGTAGGTATCGTGTTGCTTCTTGTTACCTGTTCTCCCAATGTCAAACCTTGGTTTACCCATTTCAATTTCAAAACCCAAGAACTTCATTCTACTTCCTTGTAGATTTGTGATAACTGTTTTCTCTTCAGAGAGTTCGAGCTTTAGCTTATGTTTAAAGTACTTTTGCAAGTGTTTAAGTACTTTCCCGGCATATTCTCTATCCTTACAGAAGATAACCCAGTCATCAGCGTACCTAACAAGGAACACAGGTTGTCTACCCAATTGCCTAAATTTTCTTCGGGCATTTTTGACTGTTGCGAAATCATTCGCAAAATATGGGTTTTCGTACATTGACGATACCATCCAATCAAAGTCATTCAGGTAGACATTTGCAAGAATAGGACTAATAATACCACCTTGAGGAGTACCTTCATTGGTTTCATAGAACTTGAAGTCCTCCATCAATCCTGCTTTTAACATTTTCCTAATTAGCATAAGAACCCTCTTGTCTATAATTCCTATGTTATGGAGTTTTCTAAGAAGAATTGAGTGATTGATATTATCGAAATACCCTTTGATATCTCCCTCAATAACGTATTGGTATCTTCCCTTATTAATTAATGAAGCACATCTTGAGATAGCATGATGGGTAGACCGATAAGGTCTAAAACCATAGCTATGCTCATACATCTTTGCTTCAATAATAGGTTCAATTACGATTTTAACACATTGTTGGATAATCCTATCTAACATGGTAGGTATTCCAAGAGGTCTCGTTTTACCCGTATTACCTTTAGGAATATAGCGTCTCCTTACCGCCTTGGGTGAATAGTTATCCATAGCCCTTGTGACGGTAATTAAGAGTTTCTCAACAGGCATTTGTAGAAAATGATTAATGGTTTTCTTGTCTACTCCCGCTGTCCAACTGCCTTTATTTGACTTAATGTCGTGAATAGCAGTGACAATGGTATGTTCATTACGGATAAGTTCATACAGACCATTAAACGATTTTCCTAACTTAGACTCTTCGTACATAAAGTCGAGGGCTTGTTTAAGTTCAGATTCCGAACTAATTTGGTAATTAACCTCCACAGTTTATAAACACTTCCCTTTGCCAACGAGAGGCAACAGAAGCATTTCTTGTGAATTAGCGATTACTATGAGTATCCGTTGATACCTATAGCGTAGACCAAATTGTGTTAGTTTGATTGTATTGTCCTTGTTCCGACTCCCCCCCTTCGCTCCACTTCCATTACAGAAGCTTCAACACTACTACGAGGGTCCTGACTCCCCAAAGATTTCACAGAACTGACATTCTCCATCATTGGGGCCTCTCACGTTCCCTAACAACTATCCCTTGTATTACCTCAAGACCTTAGACTTGTTCCCTATTCCGACAATCCTTAGAATAACTCTGAATCCACAGTTAATTGTTATTCTTCTCGTCCTGTTTCAAGGAACGAGGCAGTTACCCCAACACACAAAAGGTAACCACGAATTGCAATACTCACCTTTCAGTGAACCTACGTTACGGAACTGCAAACATTCCCACTAAAGTTGGTAGTCATAGCCACAGGTTTTTAAGGAGTCCCGCACCATACTTCCATATCCCAAAGGGACTTAGGTTTCGGTTACGACTTCACCAAGCTTCACACACATCAACGTGTCAGCGTATTAGTGCATGTTGGAGTATCAGACTCGCACATATATATTAGAAGGTGGGTAATCATTGCCCCTGTCGGAGATGATAACATTCTAATATATTGGATTCCATGTGGACTTCGGTTTTCACGAAGCACTTCATTGTTAGAGTTCTCTGACGTCCACTACATAAGCGTAGGAACGTCATGAAGCTGTTCCCGTCTATAGACGGTTAGGCTTAACGTGACGCACGCGTATAACGTAAGTCTGGATCCTTTGTTAGTCTTCCTATTAAAATAGTACGATTCATCATCTTAAACACTCTCCTAAAAAGTTTGATTTAAAAGTTTAATTTTATTACTCTCTTTTTCTATGCTTCTGAAACCAATTAGCGATTAATTCTCTAAATCAAAAAAGTATTTTAACAACCACTTTTTCATTTGAGAGACTTTAGATGGCCTGTTTGGGATATTACTGCCAAGATAGAATAGCTTCTCATCAGTAAAGCGCCAAATAATACTTTCGCCTGTTTCCTTTTGAAGACAATCGACAAAGTGAAGCACTTCAAGAAGCGCTAGATCCTTTCGAGTAGCCTTACATCGATAAAAACGACGAGTACCATCTTTTAAGACAAGTTCTGCCTTAAATCGTTTGTGAAAGAAAGCACTTTGTTTAGACATAGCCAATTGAAATTCAGAAACTATATCTTTTTTTCCACCTAACAACTCTGCTAATTGCATAAATATCACTCTTTCCAAAAGTTTTTTTGAAAAACAAAAAAGCACTCCTGGAATGTCTGATAAACACAAATAGATAAACTAAATGTGTACAGATCACCCCAAAGAGTGCTTATAGTTAATAGTTTAATAAGTAACAGCTAACCTTAAAATTGGTTGCATAAAAAAGAAAAAAGAAAAGTAATATACTCATATTTTACTATGTCTTAATCTTTATAACAAGAGATTTTTCGTTATCCTAGCAAACAGATTTTACCGACTTTCTTTTATGGATTTTCGGTTCAATTGGTTGCTATTAGTTAGGCAAATGTTCGAAAACGAAAACATTAATGTTGGTAACTAGAGAACCCGTTATTATAAAGGGCTAACCTGTGTTTCTGTATATATTTAAATTACATTTAAGTTGGTAACCATTATAAGTATCCAGAAGCCAGTACAATACAAAAAGACGCCTCCTTATTCAAGAAAAGCGCCCTATAATGGAATAACAAAAATAGAGAAACAAATACAACTAAGCTTATTTTTCTTCAAGTAACGCTCACTTTAGTGTAAGTACAATATTTCACAAACTAAAATATCTGTTTCACAACAAATAAGAACTTAATGCTTAAAAAGAACAACAAATCCAGATTTGTCGTCATTATTAACAGTGATATGACTTACATTGTACTTTTGACCATCCAATGTAATCGACTCTTTAGAGTTTGAGTTTATGGGAAAAGTTTTTTCAACTCTTCCATTGTTGCTTACTTGTACTACGAAATGATTTGAAGAATCACGGTTTAAATCCCACTTTTCACCGTTTATGGATTCACTGTAAGGAAAGGGTACTTGGATGATATCACTAGAAATTTTTTTGGTAGATGAAGGTAATGGTAAACCATTATTCTTCGTAGTGCATCCCGTTACTAACAATAAGAAAAACAGAGTTGTAAATAATGAAGTTTTTCCCATAAAAACTGCCCCTCATCAGTTTCCTATATTTAATATAAAAAATTCTACATCTGTGTACAGATTCCTTCTTCAATTAACCTGCCTTTTAACTGATTAAAGACCAAGAAAATGGACTATTGAATCCATCTATCGTTGTTCAATTCTTGCGCCCGATTGTTGAATATCATTGTTAAAACCAAATTCAAGATTAGCACCCGTTAAAAAACTTGTTTATAAAGCACATATTAAGTAATTGAAGAAGTAGTTACTAAAGAAACGTATTATTGTAAATTTTTAACCATTATTAAACAGGGGTTTTCTTTGCCCCAAATTTCTTTAATCTCTTCTAATGGATAGAAACCAGCTCTAAAATAGAATTGCCTTGTACTCTTGTAGTTTAAATCGGGATGTGATTCCCCTAAAGTTTTTACCATTAGAAATTTAACTTGTTTGTTAATCAATGTTTCTTCTGCTTTTAATAATAACTTTTTCCCAATACCTTTGTTATGGTATTCCTTTAAAATCCCCATTACATAAATTTCTGAAGTGTAATGATTATTTGATTTGATACTTATAAATCCTATTGGCTTATCCTCAAGAAATAAGGCATAAAAATCCGTATCCCCTACCTCTTTTACATAGTTTTTAATTGCTTCTTCTATTCCAAACCACTCAGGTATTCTTCTTAATATATAATTTGTGACTTTTGATTTTTCTTTATTGTCTATTATTTCTTTTATTAGTTGCATCCCTTTAAAATCTCCCCTATCCGATTGTTTATATTTTTTAAACTAGTATATTTTTCTTTTTTAGAAAAATTCATCTTCTTCATTTAAGCTGCCGGATAGTGAAAAAGCGTTCCTGCCTATTGCAAAAACGCGCCCGATTGTTGAAGAACTTAATAAAAAAATTAATACTTTATCACTTTTTCATATTCTATCGCACACAGTTAGCTCAACAAGAAGTTTTATCAAAATCGTCTCTGAATGACTTTTTTCGGTTCCAAGCCCTAATTAAATTAGTGTGAAATTCTCTAGGCTCTTCAATGTCGAACCAAACTATGGCATAACCTTTTGGGGGATAAGACTTCTTATGCCGTTTCATAATCGTTTCCTGACAGTTATAGAGAGGATAAATTATTGTTGTCTTTCCCCTTCTATTCAAGAATTCTATTTTCTCGATTTCATTCCAGTAAACCTTATTTCCATTAAAATTAACGACAACCCCCTCTTCATCCCAATAGTACCCTTTCCCCTCCCTTCTTTTCTTCAAGTCATAAAGACCCAAAAAGATAACCGTAAAAGAAAATAAGAACCCACTGATTAAAGGAAAAGAGATTCCCGTAGGGATAGCCAATATACACATCAAAAAAAAGATGATACCTACTCCCAAAAAACTTATGATTATTCTCCAAGAAGTTCGATAGATTCTCATATTCTCCAATTGAATCACACCTTGTTATGTTATGATTTTTTTATTGAACAGACCTGTCACTATAGTTTAAGTGCAATCCTGCAGAAAATGCCATACTCATTTTAAAATATATATTAAATTATACTTCGGATTCTTATCCCATTAACACTAAAAATAAAGAAGGATCACCATTCTGGGCCCGTAACATAAGGAAAAAGCGGAATTCTTACTACAGAATTGCGCCCGATTGCTGAATAAATTTAAAAATCTCTCATTAGCTATTTGCTCTTTTAGTTTATAAATAAGGTTCCATAAATAGACACAAACATTTATGAGGCCAAAAACAACTTTATCAAAATACAACCTGTCGAAAATTAGACTCTGTGTTCCAAAACTGGAATCTTTCCGAAAGTAAGTTTTGGATTTTTTACATCTATCATGCCGTTTTTGGAGTTATTACGGACTTACCCCTAGTTAATTAAATCAAAAAAGCGACTACTTCCATTACAGAAGCTTGAGGTTAGAAATGCGTTCCATTTTTAGATTAATAATTAACATAACCATATAACAACTAATTTTCATCGAAAAACGATAAAAATTAGTTGTTATTTATTTATTTCTATGGTAAATTATAGATGAATTTTAAAAAGGAGAAGTTAAAAACCATGAAAATAAATGTAATTAAGTTGATATCTATTTTATTAACAGTGTTTTTTTGGGTTGGATTAATAATTACAGTAAGTACTTCAGCAGTTGTCGCAAGCCTTGCTTTTAAACCTTCCATTTTGAAAGGAGCAGAAATAAACTCTTATAATCATATAACCGTAGGAATATTTAATATTAGTTATCATAATAATAGTGTCCTTCCCCCTGATTTATTGACAGCTCCAGTATTTTTCGTTTTACTTACTCTTTTATGTTGGTACTTTAGAAAAATCTTTAAGAACTTGTCACAGGGAAAATTATTTGTTTCAAACAATGCAAATGCGATTATCATCATTGGGATTCTGTTATTGATTAATTCCTTAATTATTTCACTCCCCGATTTGTTAATTGCAAAACAACTACTGCCTAAAATACATATTGATAATGGACAAGTAAATGCTTCTTACAATATCCCAACTCCCTTGTTTATAGCATCGGTTTTGATCATCTTTTTAGGTGTTTTCTTTCATAAGGCAGTTAAGATTGCAAGTGAAAATGAATTAACTATTTAGGGGAGCGCCATATGATAATCGTTAACTTAGATGTAATGATGGCAAAGAAAAAGATCTCATTAAATGAATTAGCACAAAAAATAGGTATTACTAATACTAATTTGTCCATATTAAAAACCGGTAAAGCAAAAGCTATTCGATTTTCCACCTTGGAAGCAATTTGTAGAGAGTTAGATTGCCAACCCGGTGACATTCTTGAATATACTGAGGGGCATTAGTTAAATAAAATGATTTTATAAGCCGATCTATCTGGGGCATCAGCACATGCCCATAAAGCTAAGACAAAATATTCCCCCCACACCTATTGCCCTCTTGGTGAAGTCATGAATGACACAACTATGGGAATTAATTTTAACTTTAAACAAACTTATATCTGATTTATTCTTAGTAATATCAATAACATTTCGCAGAAACAATGCGTTTAACAAAATTCAACAAGCAATTTCATATGATTTATTACGTTAAGGGGCTTACCACCAGCAAAACGCGAATTTACGATGTTAAGGAGATTCCAAAAGAAAAAATCCCAATTTCTCAGCATTAAAATTGAGAAATTGGGATTTTTCGTTACTCAAGAAAAGCGCCCGATTGCTGAACAAGGGAAAAAAGCAAACATATTATTATATGTTCCAAAACTTGTCCTTTTCTGAACACTTTTTTTTGATTTGAAAGCTAAATTAATTTCTTTAAAACGAATAATGTTATAACTTATATGTATTGGCACTACAAAGTGGAAGTATGTCAAAAAACAAGGAGAAATATTTCTCCTTGTTTCAAAAACTAATTCTGAGTAAAAACGAACGTTTCTTTTGAATCCCTTTTGATCCCCTTTTCTTTCCAAGTGACTGTAATCTCCAATTCTGTCGCTTTTACTGCCAACGGAAAAGCAGTAAATTTTAATTGCTGACCAGATTGAAGGATTTTTCCATGTAGACTATTAGTGAAGAGTGCGAATTTCGTTTTTGAGTTTGGTTCATTCCGAAATGCCTGAACATTTACCGAATCCATATTCTTCCCGATGTTTTTAACTGTAAAGCTATAAGTGTCATATACTCCTTTTTTCGGCTGAATAGAGTTTTTGTGAAACTCAGGTTTACCAACTTCAACCAACCATTGTTTCGATTTTTGAATCTGTGGTAACTTATCAAAAGTTAAAGCATGCGCTTGAAATGATGGTACAATGACTAAAATCAATAGAAAAACCAATGACCTAAACCACTTATTCATTTATCCACCTCCTTATTATGAGTAGCGTTCCCTGAAATGGAATTAATTTTACAATTATATAAGAAGTGAAAATAAGTCGTTACAAACTAAGGAATCATACTTTGCTTTGTCGCCTCTAACACAAACCCTGTGATTGGGGGTACGGCAAGAAGTCGTTCTTTTTTGGGCCACTCATAAAAAAAGAGAGATTTTTTAGTCGCGAAATGTTACAAAGTCTCAAAACATGCATAACCCCGTTCTGATTTTAAGACGGGGTTAAAAAGTTGTTTAATTTTTGATGTAAAATACTTCACTGCACTTAAAAATATAACAATAAAATCGTTTAAATCTAAGGGTTATCTTATTTAATCGCGCCCAATTGTTGAAGATCTTTATTGAAGTAAAGCACCCACTTAGTTCAAGAAGAGGTGTTTTCAAAGGGACAAAGTCCCTTTTTTACTAACCTTTTTTTATTTTTAACATAGAGTTAGCATTTGTCTGAAATTCATATGGCACCTTCACTTCTTCAACTGTACAGCCATTGTCAGTCAGATACCTTATTATTTTATCTAAATGCTCATATCTTTTTCCCTCTAAATCAACTAAAGGAAAAATACGAACTTCCTCTTTGGTAACCCTCAATAACTCATTTAGTGTTTCGATATGAAATTGATAATCTAATCTATCCCCATACATAAATAGAAAATGGGCAGATAGAAGAATATCAAATCCGTCATTTTTAAATGGTAAAGAAGGTAAATTGACTGGAATGTATCTTTCGCTCGATTCCAACATATCGTTCGTACAATCTTGCAATGCACTCAAGCGATGTTTCCTAAGTGCTTCTATATCATTAAAATAATCCCATTTAAAATTGCTTTGGGCTTTTTGCATATGCTCCATCGTGTGTTCAATATCCTTGAGACCTTTATTTTTTAGGTCTTCCCCAGAATGATAGTAGGCAATGTCACAAGCTGTTACATCTAAACCTGATTTGTTACCAACAGCTGTAAATGAGCAAGCTCCTGCTGGACAATCAAGTATTTTCTTTCCCTGTAGTTCTCCTTGTGTAATCGAGAACATATTTAAATACTCTTCAAAGGTTCTCCCTATAAAAACAATTCGTTCTAAATCTAACTTTGTACTCTGCTCAACTTTACTCAACTAAACTCACCTCTTCAAAAAGATTACATTCATATTATCACAATATATATTGGAAATGTTATCCTTTTAAACTTTTCTTTTTTCACAAACCATGTTCCAGAATGGCGCCCGATTGTTGAAGATCACTAAGTTTCTATTAGCTGGTTTAATTGAATAACACATGAGCTTCTATTGCTATTTTTGTGGAATATGCAATCTGTTACAGTTCAAGAATAATACAAGTTTCATCCTGTTTTATTTTATATGCCCCTATATATTACGGTTGAAATAAACTAAAAACCTCATCCCAACTCCAATGTTCATAATACCAAGTTCCAGGACTAAAGTTTTCAATCCAGATTTTCTGGTTTAAACCATTTGGATCGGCAATCCAAACATTCGCTTTTTCTCTATTTGTTCTTATCCAAATCAATTTATTCATATTTTTAATGTATTGTGGACGAAAATCACCTTCATTTGATGAAGGTGAAGTTATTTTCTTTGCAGTCTTTGTTTGAATATCAATCTTATATAAAGATGGCATTGGTCTTTGCTCAACATCAATCCATTTACTTTCTATGGAACGTGAAACCAAAATAGATTTATTAGTCTGCCATGTCAAATCTCGATCAACATATCCTTTAGGTGTGTATTGGGAGGTAATATTTTTATCTATTTGTGTAACCTTTAATGCCTTATTTTCAATAGCTTCTCGATTGAATCCCTGAATATACCCTAAGAAATTATTACTTGGTGCCCATTGAAACCATTCTTCGTAATTTAACATCTCATCAATTTTTTGGAAACTGCGCCCATCATTAGAAAGAATACTTATTGTATTAATATCTGCAGACAAAGCTGCTGTTGGAACTAACTGAAAAGCAATCCATTTATGATCATTGGACCATTTAAACTGGCTTGTTCCATAAAAATAATCTTTCTTTCCAACTCGTATTGTGTAAAAATGTTGGGACTTATACTGATTCTTATTGTTAAGTGAAATTTTGGATAATACTATGTCTGAAAATACGCTTTTACCTGCTTTAGAAGAAGTTAAGATGCCTGTTCCATCAGGTAACCATGAAAAATTTATAATTCCAGAAGCAATTTTATGAGGTTGATTTAATAATTTAACATCTATACTCTTTAAAACTTTACCGGATTGAAAACCAAGTGTATTTTGATTCGGTGCCCACTGAAAATTCGTCATTACATTTGTAAAAACTCTAAAATGTCTATTTGATTTTACATCATATAACCAAAGGTCTCCTTCATATGACGGAAATTCATTTACTTTGGTAGCTCTAATATATGCGATCCAGTTACCATCAAAAGACCATTTTGGAAATCTTACATATTCGCCATAGGTAATTCTCATTTCTTTATTTTCAACTTTAGCCCATAAATCGCCATTTTTTATAAACGCTGCTTTCAATTCGTCATTTGATTCTGCTGAAACAAATGAAAAAGGTTGAAAATTTAAAATAAAAATAGTAAGTAACGTTATAATCCTTTTCATTTTAATTTTTCATTCTCCTTTCTTTTCAAAGATAGCTCCTATATTCTTCCCTTTCTTCACATTTATACAAATAAAAAACAGCGATACTTATCGCTGCTAGATTAAATGGCAAAAAATTAATTTAATATCTTGGAAATGTAACTAATTAAACTCTCCGTTAAAACCAGAAGCGACTGCCCTTGTTGAGTAATCGCGCCCGATTGTTGAAGATCGTTATTGAAGTAAAGCACCTATAGTCTAAGAGAGGCTCTTTTTTCTTATCCTTTCCTTTATTTTTGAAGTTGGTGGAAGAGATGGGTTATTTAAACAAACGCCTTACATTATTTGAATTTTCTTGTTGAGCCTGTTTTTTATTCTGCTTGTAAATATAACTAATCATTGCCATAGATTTAATGCCTAAGATAGCAAGTAGTATTGAATAAATCGACGTTAAAAACAAACCACCTATAGCAATCCAAAATAATGTTGTGATCTTGGTTCCTCTGCTGAACATGCTAAGCCCTCCAGGACAATTTTTATAATTATTATCCTGCACTAAACGAGAAAAATTATCATTATTTTGTAATATATACCAAAATATTTCCTGAATAAAAAAGGCTATCCATAACGGATAGCCTTTTTTCATTTCTGAAAGACCTTGAAAGGATGCTAAGTATTTATTAAACCTTTTCAACAATATAAATCAAACTCTTCACATTTGGCTTTATGTAACCAACAATGTTATTGGAATGAATGAATGTTTCAAGTTTATCCCTTACCTTAAATCTCACGTTAGCATCATCAGAATTAAAAACGTCTGTATCCGAACATAAGATAGTAACATTTTGTTTAAATTTAAGAAATTCTGCTATATCCCTTGCTGAATATACATTTCCTTTTTCTAAATCAGTAAGTAGTTCATTATCATAATGAACCATGGGTTTTCCCCTCCTTTTTAAGCCCTAAGCTCAACTTGAGCATACAGGTTTCAAATGATACTTTACCCCTAATTGAAAAAAACTATTTAAAATCGGATTTCGTCTGTCGTAAAAAATTTAACACACATAAACATCTACGAAGCTAATTTAACCAATAATGGTGAGACTAAGGATAATGTGCACCTTAACTAACAAAAAGGGCTTTTTTAGTCTAATAAATATAACAGAAAATCAACAAGGATGGATAATTTTGGGGTTTCAAACTCATACTATGGACAACCAAGAATAATCTTGGTTTATATTACAACCTATCCTTTGCCGTTAAGGATGGGTTTTTTGTTGAACTTTTTTAATAAGATATAAAGTGTACTTATCAAACAACACTAAAGTTACATATAAGGCTGGATAACACAAGGCAGAATACCACAATTTCCAGCCATTATAGTAAAAAGTTTTGGTCCATATAAAAAGAAGTTCAAATATTACTGCAAATACAGACCATCCAACAATATAGCAATATTTTCGAACCAGGCTTTTGTTATAAGGGAAAAAATTTAAAAATGTGATATTAATTGCAGGGTAAACACCAAAAACATAAATAAGGAACCCCCAATTTACTCCTTTTGTAAAATAACCAAACATGTCGAATTTTACATCTAAATACATATCAACTAAAAGTTCTAAAACCATTGAAAACAATGTTGTTGTTATGATCTCAAGATCAGACATTCGTTTGGGTATAAAAAATGCGATTAAATTAAATAATACACCCGTTAGGATAAGAAATAGCATTGTTGTAGCCCCAATCTACAATGAGTGTCTTTTTCTTATCCTTTCCCTTTTTTAAAAAAATAGTAGAAGACCTACTTATGGTTCTCGGCTACCTTGATGGCAACATTTTTAACTTTTAGGGACTCAGCACCAACAACAGCGAACCCGTTACATCCGTACTATACAACTTAAATACGGCATTTAGAAATAAAAGTTAATTCATGACCTGAAATTACACGTATCTCGGTCGTACTACTTTATTACCCAAGTCAATAGAATCTATCCTTATTCAAGTAAACTGCTTACATTAGCTTAATTACATTTTTTCACAATCTTCTACCGGTTTTCATTTAAATGTCTAACTTTGTTAAAATGCCTTATTCCACAAAATGGCCATATAGGGGTAGCGTCCCGAAAATGCAGATTTACAACGTTAAGCTGTTAGTAGCACTAAAATTGAAGTATTTAACAACGATAAGACTTTTGAGACAAGGCATATGAGACACTAGCAATCTTTATTTGATGCAAAATCAGTTAAGTCCCAATAGATTAAACCCTATTGATACAAGGGTTTCTATCTTAGCGTTGTAAATTGTCAAAATCCTGACGCTATCCCATATACAAAAAGAAAGAGCGCAATTTCTACTCTAGAATTGCACCCGTTGAATAAAAAAGAACAGTTTTTTCTATATTAAAACCTGAAAGATTCCTCAGCTTCTTTGACTCTATTCCCAGCACTGTTCAGCAATTTATTGCCTACTTGCCAAACTGTCACACAGGTTCCCCACAATATCAAGGCTGAGCCAAAGCCGACAGTTATCCACCATACCATAATTTGATTATTCTCCCAGGTAACTCTTACAGGTAAAGTGAACAGTGTGATTGCCGAAAGCAAACAAAGGAGTGAACCAGAAAAATAATAAATCTTGACTTGAAAAAGGTGTGCTAAGGGATAGAAATGAACACCGACAATTAGAGCTATGATAGGGACAAACAAATCCAAGTGATTAGTAGACCTACAAATTGCAGAGGCGACACCAATCAACACGCCTTCTAAGCCAAAATTAATGCCGAACCACATATTCTTTCGTTTCCAACGATTAGAATCCCCTTCCCCCATCTCGTTTGATAACCTTTTTGACTTAATTATCAATACGATTCCTCCAATAAGCAATACAACACCAATCAAAAGAGATAAGATCAAAAGCCAGAGATATCCCCAGCCATTTAGTCCTTTAATTCCAATTCCGGCCCACAGAGTACCAAAAAACGCCAAGAACATAACTCCAGAAGCTCTACCACGCACAGCAGCTCTAGGAATAATGGATTGCGACATATCGTGCTTACCTCCTATTTCGATTTCATTCTAAAAAGTTAAAAGATCCTATTTAGCTATTTACAGAAAATTTTACCATAATAAAGGTAACCATTAAATGACCCAATAACGGAAGAAGTCTTCCTGTTCAAGAAAGGCGCCTTTTTATTGCATAAGAAAAATAGTTCTAAATGAATAATTGTTCTTTAAATAAAGTCGTGAAATAAAATTTTTGACTTAACAATGCTTCTGCTATTTTTTATTACGTTATCCTCACGAAGTTCTTTATCCTTACCTAAACTTTTATTTACACAGTAAGAATCACAATAGATCATTAATCCAAAACCCGTTTGTTAAAATATTCCTAAAGAAATAAATATTTATTTCTTTAAAAGAT
Source organism: Neobacillus endophyticus (assembly GCF_013248975.1). Taxonomy (GTDB): domain Bacteria; phylum Bacillota; class Bacilli; order Bacillales; family Cytobacillaceae; genus Neobacillus; species Neobacillus endophyticus. The sequence goes on along the minus strand of NZ_JABRWH010000002.1, from coordinate 66,196 downwards.
CCTCTAATTCATGAGTTGGCAAAGGTTTACTAAATAAATAACCTTGTCCTATTTGACAGTTGTTTTCTTTTAAAAATGATAATTGTTGTTCATTTTCAATACCTTCAGCAATTACCATAAATCCCAAACTAATTCCTAGTTCAATAATGGTTTTAATGATTACTTCACCATTATAATTATTATTAATTTCATCCACAAAAGACTTATCAATTTTTAAGGTATTAATAGGAAATTGTCTCAAATAATTTAATGAAGAATAACCTGTACCAAAATCATCAATGGAAAGTTGAACACCAATTTCTTTTAATACCTTCATAATTTTAGTCGCCTCTTCTACTTGCTGTGTGGCACTTTCAGTAATTTCTAATTCCAAGAAACAGGCTTCAAGCTTTGTATCATGTAAAACTTGATTTACAGTATTTACAAAATTTTGGTCACAAAACTGTATAGCTGAAACATTCACTGCAATCCTTTTTAAAGGAAATCCTGAATCTAACCAACGTTTAAACTGCTCACATGCCGTTTTTAGAACCCAATTTCCAATTAATACAATTAGCCCGCATTCCTCTGCAACAGGAATAAATTCCGCTGGAGAAATAAAGCCATATTCAGGATGAATCCAACGAATTAGAGCTTCTAATCCAACGATCTTCTTAGTATCAAGATCAACTAAAGGTTGATAGTACAATGTAAATTCATTTTGTTCTAGTGCTTTTCTAATGCCTAATTCAATTTCCATTTTTCGATTATTATTTGTATTTAAATAACTAGAATGAAATCGAAAATTATTTTTACCATTCTCTTTAGCAGAGTACATCGCTGCATCTGAATTTTGTATGAGAGCTTCCACTGTTTCTCCATCTTTTGGAAATAGACTAATTCCAATGCTAGTTGAAATAAACATTTGACGTTCTTGAATGTAAAAAGGTGATGAGAATGTTTCTATAAGTTTTTCTGCAAGTTGAGATACTTCTCTAGGTTCAACTCCTTCCACAACAATAACATACTCATCTCCTCCATAACGGAAAAGTATACCATCTTTCTCCAAAACTCTACTAATCCTTATGGTTGCTTCTTTCAATAATAGATCACCAAAACTATGACCAAACGTATCGTTTATCAATTTAAATCGATCTAAATCTAAAAATAAAACTGCAACTATTTTTTTATCAACCTTGTTACGTTCTAAAACTTCACCAAGATATTTATGCAAATGATTACGGTTAGGAATACCGGTTAATGGATCAAAATAAGCCAAATATTGGACCTGTTCCTGTGCTTTTTTACGTTCTGTAATGTCTCTTAAAATAGCCTGCATTGCACTTTGACCTTGATATATAGTTTGAAATGTCAATAATTCTACAAAAAGATGCGCTCCATCTAACCGAATAATCTGATACTCACTAATTTCAGATAGTCCATTCTCTTTCACTTTTTTCATTTGTTTTTTTGTATGCTCATGGTATTCAGGAGAAATAAAATCAAATACATTTCTACCTAATATTTGATTTTTATTATTTGCATAAACCAACAATAGACCTGCTTTATTGACATAAACAATTTTCCCATCTATATGAATGAGGATGGTTTCAGGTGAATACTCTACAAGTTTCCGATAACGTTCTTCACTTTCCATAAGCTGTCTCTCAGCTTTTTTCCTTTCCGTTATATCACGTGAAAATAAGATGATTTTTTTGACTTCACCATATTCTCCAATGATAGGTACTCCTCTTCCTTCGACTAATACAAAATGACCATCTTTATGTTTTATATTATACTCAACAGGAACTCTATATTTTTGAGTCTTTATGTCCTGTAACCTTCGTTTTATTTTAGTGGTCTCTTCTACTTTTAAAAAATCAAAAACAGATTTCCCCACTAATTCATCTTCAGAATATCCAAAAATATTCTGATGAGAAGGAGATAAATATTCGAAGTTACCATTATGATCAATAACAGCAATTAAATCCGATACGTTTTCAACGATAGTACGAAATTTGGTTTCAGATTCTACCGTCACTTTTATCCCCTTTTTAATTAAGTTGTAAAAAATTAAGCCTGTAATCAAAATAAACATACATCCTTTGAAGATTTCGATCCAAGCTGATTTAATGTAAAGGTAATAATTCATCAAGTAATCAGAAAAAATGATCCATGTAATACTACTGAAAATATAGATAAGAACGATGCGTAAAGCAACTTTCTGTGTTATTTCCCAATTCCTCCACATCCCAACTAACCAAACCCTTCTAGGTGGAATATTTCATTATATTTCGAACCGTTTTTAAACTAGATCAAGAGTGCTGAACCCAATCTAAAAAAAGAAGCTGAAAAAAGCGTGTTTTCTTTTAGTTACCAAACCAAAATTGAAATTGCTTAGGAGATATTGACCGTTTTGTTCATATCGGTACAATTATTTATAAGCTTACTTCCACAAAACAACTGCCCTCGCATCGTTGTTATAACCAAGCCACTTATATCAATCCAAAATAATGTTGTGATCTTAGTTCCTTTGCAAAACAAACTAATTTCACCGTGACAATTTTAATAATTTTATTCCTATACAAAGCAAGAATAATTATCCATTATATTTAATTAACCGTCTTCAGCTTTTCTTATCAGCTGGCACCAAAATAGGATTGCTGCTCGCAACCCTATCACTAACTTAAATACCCGTTTTACTTAATTAAGAGCTAGTTCTTACAAAAATGTTGAACAGTTTTGTAACTCTATTTCTTTACTAACTCTTCCCTATCATCTGCTTGTGGTACTTGTTCTAGCCATCCATGATCAATCATGAGATTTACTCCATCTTCAACAAGTAACAAGTCTTCTCCGATTACTTGTGTTACTTTAGCTGCTAAATCTCTCCGAAAAGACCCAGCCAAACTAGCGCCATAATAACCTATGGCATAATTCACCAATAATTGCGTATGAAACAACATTAACTTATCCGAAAAGGGTGCAATGGTGGAATTTGTTACCTCTGATTCCCAAGATGGAGGAGACGGTAGATTGTTATCAGTTAATATTGTATGGAAAATCTCAATGTGTTTTGAAGAAAGGTCTCTTGCCCGTGATATAAAATTCCTTACTTCCTTTGACTGGCTTACTTGAGCAAATCCAAGCATAATTGCTTCCTTTAACATACTTTTTTTTATGTTAAAGTCAATATGACTAATTTCCACAGCATTTATTGGTCTACGTTCTCCAAACCACCCTGTCAAAAAACTTTGCTTCTTAACAAAATCAATTTTTTCTGGTGTAGAAATGTAAGGTGGTCTTACAAAAAGTCCTTTGGATAGTTTTACATTAAGTGACTTGTTATAAAGTTCCATAGTTGAATCATTAACATGAGTATAAAAATCACGAATGTCAGCACGTGTTGCAGTAGTCAATGCCACAGCATAAGCAGTCAATCCGTTAATAGACATTTTGTTGATGTACATTAACCAAAAAGAATCTGAAAATAAACGAGGTGCCTTAAGGTTTACATCTTCATCTGTAAAACCATGTGGAATAGGGAAGTCTTCATCAATAAAAATTTGTTTAATTTTATCCACATGGCTTTGGGATAAATTTAAAGCTAATTCCAAAACAGCACGAATTTCTGTATCTTCTACCTTATCTAAAGCATGTTTAATCACGCATATTGCCATGCTATCACTCATGTATGTCGTCCATAAACTCGCAATTTCACCAGATGTAAGTCTAATACTGTTATCTGTTTCCAACTTTTGTTTCCTCCTAATAAATTGTAAACAACGGTAGAAATATCATTAATAACTAGGACGATTGATACTCTTGGAAGTGGGGTTTTTTAACCCAAGTTAAAAATTCCTCACCCTTAAAATTTTTTAATATTTTCAACCCTATTTCAATAAATATTTGAACTTCTTCTTGTTCAATATCTGAAAAATCAAACGGAAATTCCTTCAGTGGAAAAACTTGCTTAGCAATTTCCTTTAACTTCTCGAAGCCTTGATTAGTAATTGATACATATTTGTATTTCGTTTTACATTTTTGTACAGTAACAAAATTCTCTCTTATCAAGGGTTGTAACAGTCGACTTACTGTAGATAAGTGCCAACAACCTAAATTGCTTATCTCACTAATTGTTAGTGGTTTTTCATGTGTAGATAAAATGAATAAGAGATGTTGCTGAGCTGAAGAAATACCGTGTACTTTGTTAATACATGCCCACTGTTCCACAATGCAAAAATACAAACCACGAATAGTTAAAACTGCTTGTTTATTCAACTCAATTTCCATATCAATAAAGCCTCATTTTCAATTGTATTTACAAGTAAAATTATTTTGTTCAGATTTTGGAATCAATATTCATTTATTCTTTTTACATGAATGCGTATGGTTGATTGGTTGTTTAACTATCTCCCATTTTTTTTAAAATCCCCTGATTTGAACCCTCGCCTTATTCCAGAATATGGCCCGATTCATTAAGAAGAGCGCCATTTCTTATTCTAGAAATGCGCCCGATTGTTGAAGATCACTAAGTTTCTATTAGCTGGTTTAATTTTAGTGAATTACTTTACATTCTTTAAAAACATTTTCATTTTGAAATTATTTAAATCGCGAAACAATTTCATCATAATCTTTTTTTGTTTCCTCATATGTTGGAATTTCCAGAATTACAATATTTGAAACATTTTCATGAAAGAATTTTTTTACTAATATTCTTACACAATTTTTAATTTCATTTATGTCTAACTTCTCTGATAATTTAGTCCACATGTCAATATAAATAGGTTTATGATTAAACTTGTTTAGAGGTGCAAAATGACTAACTTGATCTAATAAATCTTCGTCATATCTTGGATATAGATAACTATAATATACTTGTGTTTCACCATTTAGAAAATCCTCAATTTCTTTCTTTTGTTCATAATCTTCCTTATCGTCTAAATTATTGTAAAGAGCAGCTAAACCTGTATGAGTGCTAATTTCAAAATACCCCATATCATTGGTTTTATTTGCATCTGAATATAATTTAACCTCGTCATTCCAACTTTTATCTATTAATCCATAATGTCCAAACCAAAAATCCATATGTCGAATATCAACATACACAGTATCTAACATATAAATAATCCCCTTTCATTTAATATCATTTTTGACTGTTGGCATAAACTTATTTTCATTTAAAGCACTATAGAGAAATTACCCCAGACCTAACAATCCTTATTAAACTAATCTGCTCATATAGTTTAAGTGCAATCCTTCACAAAATGCCATACTGATTTTACATTATATAATTATACTTCAGATTCTTATTCCATTAAATGTCCCAATTCATTAAGAAGGGCGCATTTCTTATTCTAGAAATGCGCCCGATTGTTGAACAAGGAATTTTAGCCAGCCGTAGGTTATGAACAGCAATAAAGTGCATCATCAAAAGCATCTTCCGGTATAAATACTTGATTGGCTTTTTGTTTATACGGAATGTTATTTCGTTTTAGTTTTTCTATACTTAGACCGGATCTTATATCTCCCCAGTGTACATATTTACCGTTATATTCTTTTTTTTCGCACGCACCAGTTATCGCCATAACAAAAATACATACCAATATTAGTAATGTTTTTTTCAACCGAACCAACTCCTTGTTAATCTGTATATCAAAATATAATATTTAATCAATTTTCTACATTAGGTACAATAACCCATCTGTCATTGTTGAACTAGCCAGTTAATTTTAGTTCAACCCTTCACAAAGCTCATATTAATTTTAACATAAATATCCAGTTTCCTTTAAAGTAGTTATTCCATTAAATGCCTAAACATAAAGAAAGAACACAATTCTGTTAAAGAATCGCGCCCTTTAATTCAATAGCAAAATGAAATTTGTATTGTCTGATCCCAGCTAAAACTGATGATAAACAAGCGAAATAACAAGTGCGATAAAGAGCAAAACAATACTTAAATTAATAATTTTCCAGTAAAGTTTATTGAGCTTATTATACTTCTCGGTATAGTTCGCATATGCTGCTTTGACCATTTCATAAGCTTCTTCTTCCGTTTCATCATAGCTTTTCTCTTCGCTTTCATTTATAAACTGCTCAAGTTTGGGAAATAGTACTTTGTTTATCTTTCGAGAATTTAAAAATTGCCAAATTCCTTTATAGAGCCCAAATCCCAAATTCCATGCAAAGACCAAACTGATTAATGCACCAACTAAATCTGAAGTCAATTTCCTTCCGAAATCGTTAACCAAATGAAAAATTGTTCCTAAGATAAATACAGTTACAATTAAAACGATAACCACAGTTACCGGCTTGATTCGATAGGGTTTTTTTATTTCTCTCAAAATTTCTTTTTTACTCTTTGTCATTTCTGAGATATGTTGCTTCATCAAAATTATTCCCAGTCTATTTATATATAAATAATTCTCAGCTTGTCTTTAATTGACCTTTGCAATTAACCTGCCATTTAACTGATAAAAGACCATGAAAAATTGGACTGCAACAGTCCATAAATTCTTCAATTCTTGCGCCCGATTGTTGAAAATCCCTAAGTTTCTTTTATCTGGTTGAACAAGTATTATCAAGTTTATTATAGCTTCTGAACTTAAGCATTAATCTGTTCATAATTGATTAAAATAAGAGAAAACTATTGGTGAGGTCTGCTATGAAAAAATCCATTCTTATAGTTATCGCCTGTTCGTTTCTTGTTTCATTTACACCAGTTAGAGCAGATACCGTAACAAAAAATAATGTACAATTGCGTGATGACTTGATTATCCATTTTCTTTATCCGTTAATTAGTAAAGAATTAGAAAAGCATTATGGTGAAATTAAGCAGTATTATTGTGCTAACATTCTCGAAATCAAGAAGTTAAGACAAGGCAGCTACTTCTTTGATGTAACTGTGCAGGTAACTACATTTGAAGGAGCTCACAATCCTCCTTATGATTTAGTTACCATCAAGTTTACGAATAGCGATTCCAAACCCTGGCGGGCTATTGAATTCAAAGGTAGAAGGTTAAAGCCAAACGAAGAACGTAAATGCAGATTTCCTTTGTAATAAGGGTGCTTTTTCTTCCCAAATTCCTCCACTATCCTGCCATTTAACGGATTAACGCCCATGATAAAATGGACTGCTGCTGCAGTCCATAAATTCTTCAATTCTTTCGCCCGATCGTTTAGTTTTGTAAGGCAGCAAAATCCACTGCCAGACAGTTAAAGATGGTCGTGCTTATATCACTTGCAAAATTCAGTTTAACACATAAAACTAAACCGTCTTTCGACGGTTTCTCAAAATTAATGAGTATATCTTTCCTTAATACTGTGTTTATATTCAAATAGTTCAACTTTTGCTCCTGAATCAGTTGAATTTAAATGACCATCCTGTGGCGTTATTTTTAAAGTTATTGAATCAAATGTAAATTTTGACTTTGGCTTGTAATAATCATCCACAGTCACCACTGTTTTTACTTTATAGTATTTTGGTTCATTTGAAACAGTGTAGCTAAAAATATCTTTTACTTTAACCCATTGCCAACGCATTTCTTTTCCATATTCTTTTTTAATGATGTTATTTACTTTTGGTTGAATAAACCCTAGAAGAAAATCATTAGCAGAAGCATTTTCAACGAATGGTTTCATTTTGTCCTTTTGACTTTCATAAACTTCTGCTTTTACAAAAGAAAGTGGAGTGAAAAGTAATGCAGCCATAAAAAAAAGAAATGTTATTCTTTTCATCATTGATTCACCTCAAATATATTATCTTGTGTAACGGGAATCTTATGTATTTGGATAGTGTTTTAATTAAGGGATCTCAATCCTAAAATCTCTTAATTGTACTTAAACTAAGGCACCCGTTAGTTGAGTACTATGGTTTCTACTATGTTGTCTGAACACAAAAGCTAACATCAATTTCTGAGCTAAGTACTAATTCATCATCATAAAAGATGTATCCAAATCCTGAAATAAACTTTTTACTTTCAATCTTTGCAATAACTGTCAATATGTCACCTTTTTTAAGAGGTTTTTTAGAAACGATTGGTTCAAAATTCTCTCCAATGTCATCATCAATATAATCAAGGGAATAAACTCCATTTACTTTTACTTTTTTGGGAACCTGATAAATTTCAACAATAATTTTTAAACACCACCTGACAATAGTTTCCTTATATTATTATGATACAATGCTTGTTGAATTATCCTGCCCAGTTACTTTAAGTGAATTCCTTCACAATCGCTGTTTATTCACCTTTAAATATCCAAGATTAATTACCTGTGTTATTCAAGAATATGGCCCGATTGCGGAATAAGGTTACACCATAAAAAAACCCTTTAGACAAAGCATATCCAAAGGGGTAAAGCATCGCATCTTTTTTATAAACATCGACTTTAACAAAAGCTTCATTTCGGTGCAAATGGTTGTTATTAGTTAGAATAATTTATGTTTTACAATCATCCAAGTAACTTTTATGACCGCTACAACTGCAAAGATAAGCAAACAGTAAGGTACACTTGTTCTTCCCGTTTTCGTTAACTCTTCTAATTCTTCTACCGCTGAAAGATTCTTTTGCTTTATTTTTAAAATATCTTCTTTTGCTTTTTTAAAATAAAACCAATTTCCCATTATAGCCAATAGCACATTCGAACCTATTTCTAAACTATCCATTAAACCTGAGTTTGTTAGTATTGTTATCATAAAATTGATTACCTCAATTACAATAGCAAAGAGGAACATCTTTCTATATGCAAACCACCAACCTCCTAAGAAAAACGCAGGCCAGTTCCAATTGAATTGTGTTGGTTCGTACTCATTTAAGTCGAAAGATGGATCATCCTTTATACCCCATCTTTTAAAGAATTTGTCGGTGTTATTACCAACGTACGTTTTTAATCTTTCCAAATCTGTTAATCCGTATGACGTACTAACTTCTTCTTTTTCTAAACCATTTTTTGTTACTTCTACTTCTTCCACTGTTCAAACCCCTTTAACATTTGTATCGGACAATTCCTTTATCCATTTCATCAATTATACTATCTTGTTTACAATGCAAGGCTTTATTTGAGTATTCGAATTACTCTATGATTGAATTTTTCTTTCCAATATCCTGTCGTCATATCCGCAATGGCTACACCCGTAGAACTTTGAGCTCCAATAAACTTCCCGTTTCCTATATAAATGCCAACATGCCCATCCTTCTTATACGTATCAAAAAACACTAAATCACCAGGGCGAATGTCACTTTCATTTACTGGTTCGCCCATTGCCTTTAAGGTGTCCGTACTAACCGAACTAAGTTCACCTAAGTTAATTCCTATTTGAGCAAAAGCCCAATGGACAAAACTTGAGCAATCGAATATACCCTGCTGAATGTCGCTTTGATTTCTTCCTCCACCAAATACATAAACGGAATTGTTGATCCACCTGTAACCAACTGTCACCACATCGTTCTCTTTTCCAGCGTTCAACTGAATAGCTGCTGAACTTGTGGGGGCTGAATTATTTTTATATGTTTCAGCTAGAGCAATGACTTCATCCACATACCAGTCTGCATGATTGTAGTGCCAAATAGCCTTTCGAATATCCGTTGCAAAACCATTTGCAGAAAGATAGTTGGCTGCTGTAGCAATACTATCCGCGATATCCCAAGGGTTTGCCATACCGTCATTATCCGCATCTACTCCATAGCCATTCCCAGCTTTAATGGTCTGCAAATTTGTAATATCTAAATTGGGGTCTACTAATCCCCCGCCCGTCGAATATTTTTGTCCAACCCATGTGGCGGGAAGAAACTGCATCGGACCAATGGCTCCAACTGTTGAAACCATTGTAGAGTCAGTATTGAAGTTGGTTTCAATCTTATTAATAGCCGCCAAGTAATACCATGGCACTCCATATTTTTGTTCTGCATAGAGATAATATTTCATTAGTTGTTGCGGTACTTCACCAGGTGCCAAATTGATAGTAGGAGTATATGATTCGGTCGGTTGAGTACTCCAATTCCCGTCCAAACGATCTTGTTCATTCTGTATCGCTCTTTCAATTTCGGACTTATGTTTGGTTAAGGTTTGGCTCTCGTTAAAAAGACTATCCCTATTTTTCTTAGCGGTCGTTTCTTCAGTTTCTAAGTCATTCAAAAGGTCGTTTTTTTCTTTCGCTTGGTCCGTCAATAGTTCAGACATCCCCGCAAGATCTTCTTTTAATGAATTAGCATTCTTAATTTTTTCTTCTAACGTATCATTCACTGAAATTAAATTATTTAACTCACTCGTATTTTCAAATAATCGTTTAGTAGCTTCATAGGAAGAGAGTGTATCTGGAGTTCCCTCATTCTCTAATGAAAGGACAGGAGTAAGACTATCGATATTCAGATTCATACTTTGAATGCCTAGTTTTGATTTATATGAATCTATATTTAGTTGTAAATCATGTATTTCCCCTTCTGCGTTTGCAAGCTGGGCATCGGTCTCTTGTACCTTCTTTTCATTTTCGATAATAGCCAACTTCAATTTACTTAGTTGTCTTTCTAATAGAGTCTCCTCGTTTTGTATGACATTAATGTCACTATCCATTTTGTTTAGTTGAAGTTGAATAGTTTGAAGCTGTTGATCGATCCTTTTTGTAGTATCATCCGTTGCTGCTTTCGCTGAAAGGTTTCCTACAAAACTACAGCTAACAATCATGGTGCCTAACGTTAGCTTTGCTAATTTCATTTGTTTTCCCCCTGTTTTTCCGTATATAACCTTACCAAATTTCAAAAAAAGCTTTAAAAACGCAAAAAATACCCAAAGAAATAAAGGTTGACTATCAACCTATTAATTCTTGGGTATTTCCCATTGCGCTTGATTTATTTAACTAATTTTATCACATTAAACACTTTCGTAAAAGGTTTAATAGTTAGATTATGAACCACCCTAACTCGCAGTCTATTCTCGAATCGTGTCTCATCCTGTTATGTAGTATGGATCTTCTATTTTTTGTAGTTATTTGTCGGTTATTTTCTTTCTACAAATTTAATAGATTTGGTAGATTATTAGATAATAGTCGTGTAAAGTAAAGAAAAGTAGTGTAGGGAAAAAATCACTAATAGTCAGGGTTAAAAGATTCTAATTGTGGACAACCTAACATATACATCCGTATATGAGAGGAGAGATGTTCCATGAAAAAGAAAAGGGATGAAGAAGATATGACTGTATTAGCTATTAAAAAACAATCACAATCTACAGATCGCAAAAAAAGAATCCAGGCTAGCTATGAAAAGGCGGTTAAGCAAAATGGCAAAGCCTTGGAGAGACTTAGCAAGAATTAATGGCAATTGAGTATCTCACGGTAGAAGATGTAGTAGAATTACATGATATGGCGTTACGTGACTATGGTGGTCTCCCTGGCAGAGAAAAAGGCAAACTTGAAGCAAAGTTAGCATTACCTATGTCCGGTTTTGGTGACTATGAACGCTTCCCTACGATTGAAGAAAAAGCAGCTATTTACCATTACTACCTTGCAAGTGGTCATTGTTTTGCCGATGGTAACAAGCGTACATCTTATTTAGCAGCCTTCGTATTCTTAGATTGGAATGGATATGGATTAATGGTAGATGATGATGAAGTCTTTTATTGGACCAAAACGATTGCAAATGACAAAACTAGACCACCTTATGAAGAAGCTGTAGAATGGATCAGACAATATATGTATAAGAGAGATATATAAATGGCTATCCCATATTAAAAGATTAAAAGAGGGGTGGCCTTTTATATTTTACATAATACAGGTAACAATTTTTACGAAACAGACAAAAAAACAGAGAAGCAATAAAGCTCCTCTGCATGATGATTTTGCTAATAATAATATTTTAACTGTTAAATTGCTAAACTGAACTGTCCATTTTCCTGCTCTAGAAGTGGAACTTCCACTTTTGGCAACATCGACAAGGCTTTCTTTTTTTCCTCTTTTAATTTATTTACGACACCTTCACCCAACGCAGATAAGAGTAAGTGATTAAGAGCCGCTTTATGTGTTTTTTCTGTGAACGAGCCATATACCCATCCTAACCATTCGAACACTGCTTCATGCGCCTGTATGGAAGTTTCAATTCCCTTGGAACAAACGACAAAGGATACCTGATTCCAAACCAATGTGTGTTCCTTAATTTCAAACGTGTTAGGGAAAAAGAAGTAACTTTTCCCTGTGCTTTGTTGACGTTCCTTTAGAAACTCATACAGCTCACCTTCATCCATCTTTAAGTCTATGTTCACATAGAATATAGGATTAGGATTTTTCGTCAGTTTTCGATTTACTTTCTTGTTAGGAAGGAATATTAACTCGCCGTCATATGAAAATTCTGTTGGGACTAACTCATTCCGGGAAACTATTATTCCATCTGTTTCTTTCCAACAATCCAGAATGGCCAGAATCTCGTATTCAGTAATGAGTTTATAGCCCGTTTGCTCTTGAATAAACAATAGATACTGAAGTAAAATCCTTCTCCCCTCAACAGTCATTGCACCTGGGGCATATTCGTTATATTCCGCACGTTTAAACGTATGGTAACGGTCGATGTAAGGATTTTCATCTAACTCAAACAATCCGATTTGATTCGATCTATCACGGTCTTGTGAGAGTTCCTTCAACTTTTTATTGAATTGTTGTCGAGGCAGCACCTCGCGGTATCTAATGTCGTTCCTCATTCGCAACATGAGTTCTTTCCATTCAAGGAGATACTGGTATTTCGATTTTCCTTCTTGGATTTGTCTAAGTAGCATAGGATCTCGACCACTAACTAACCCGCAAGTCCAACAACCTGCGCGATTGCCAGCAGCACTACAAGCTTTCCCTTGTTCTGAACTTACCTTAACACCGCACTCTAAAATCGATTCCCCGTATTGAACTGTTAACTCACTCATTTTCACTCCAAAAGGTAGGGTTTCATAATCCATAAGTTTAAACCACAAAAAATCAGCGGATACGAAGCGCAAAGGCTGGTAACACAAAATTTCATTGAAATCACTATGGCGACTGAAATAGGATTCCTCGCTTAAAGCATAACGCGAAATGGATGCCGCTCTACGTGCCGATTCCTCATTCCTGGTCCCAAGCATTAAAATTAACTGATGCTTCTGCTGACTACCTAATTTAATCGGTGATTGGACTAAAAGTTCTTTTAATTTCTCTTTTGTTGGATCTATTTTTAAAGTATGAGTGCACCATCTATGTTTAGTGTTTGGTGTGGGTACAAGAGTACCTTTGCCAATTACTTTCCAAAAGAATGATTGCTTCATATTTGGTTTTACTAAACTGGTGACAATCGGTATATTTTGCTGTTCAGCACTCTGCTGAATTTTTCCGATGGCTCTGTGTACATAATCCGTCATATCTGGTGTTTCCACTCCAGTGTCCGACGAGATTAAATAGACGGATTTTTTCCTTTGTTCTTGTGGCAAAGAAGCAAGCATTTCCCACAACAAAAGTAAAAGTAGAGTCGAATCCTTTCCACCGGAATAGGCCAAAGCCATTGGCATATCATCTTGCAAATAAACCTCTTTCATATGGTCTTTAATCTCTTGAAAAATGTCATTCATGTTTATTTTAGTCCACTACTAAACACAGCAAGGGAGGTGTCCCCTGCGCTAAATCATGTGTTTAGCAAGAGGACGTCCTCCTTTACTATTTTATTGTTCTTAAAATTAGAGAAAAGCCCTTATCTACGCTATAGATAAAGGCTTCTGTTCTCTTTGGTCAATTGTAGTTGCAATCCGTTGGCAAAATTTAGGCTTAGGTATTGAAATTAAGCAAATCCCTCTCAACGCTAAATAATCCATCCCCAGATACTAATTCATCGTAACTGCGGGTATCGATTGCAACAGGAATACTTGTAGCTAACTCTTGATCCTTTGCTGGACAAAGAGCTTCAATATACACTTTATGCATAGGACAGTTATATCGGTCCATACAATAGGCTTTAGCCACTTTGTAGGCATGTTCCTCATCTAATGCAGGAACATATCCAGCCATTTTTTGATACTTTTCTATTCTCTCAACATATACAGTTGCGACAACCGTATAATACGTTCTTTTCGTCATTTTTAACCTCACCACTCAGTGTTGTAGATAGGGACTTGTACTCGTTTTATTTACTATTACTTATTAATTTTTCATAGTGTAAAATTTGTTCATACGTTAGCCACTCTGGCTTTTCATCAAAACTATTATATAAGTCTTTCATTTTACCAATGTGATCTTTTTCGTTATTCGCCCACAGATGTTTTACATTTCTGTTTCCATTTCCTAAAAAATACTCACAGTCCATTCTCAATCGATCCAATAACATATAATTAAATCTATCTTCTCGATTCGTTTGTTTTTCTGTTACTTTGAAATGTATTTCTAACTCACTTTTGATAGGAAAATCGGGCTCCCCTTCGAAATCATTCCCACAACTATATAATTCGGGTCTCTCACTTCCGAGCGTTATGTCTTTATATAAGTTTCCCGTTTCTATACATTTGTAAACTGGTCTGCTCCAATAATCCTCGCCTAATAATTCCATTGTTCTAATATTGTTTCCCACTTTTTCATACCTCCGAGAGTTTGTTAAAATACATGTCAGTACTCATTCTCCATATTTTGTTAGCCCAAATTGCGTAATGATAAATCCAAACGACGTTGACTTTGCATGGTCAATATTTCTCTTTCAACATCCAGTGGCATCACGATAAAGTCTAAACGGATATCTTTAATCGTTTTAAACGCGTCGATATCCGACTTGCTTAACAACCGATTATCAATAAACCATTGAACTTTACTGCTATTCGGAACACAGTGTTCTATTAAAAAATCCTCTCCAAAATCCTCAAGCAACTTGAAAATTCTATATTCAGCTTGATTTTGTACAAGTGAAACAGACCCATATTGATGACTGAGCTTCTTTTTCTCATTCAATTCTGGACACTGTAGCATTTGTGCTTTCGAATTCTCATAAACTTCTTCCAGCTGCTTATAGGTTGGATTTAGAATAGTAAACTCCTTTGCCAATTGATGAATGTTTAAGCTTTCAAAATCAAGTTCAGGAGTACCTGTTAACCCCTTACCTGACTTATTCAAAGAAGGCTTTACATAATAGGTTGGCGTCCTTTTATATAACTCTAACTCATCTAAAATCTCTGGCTTGTCTTTAAGGGATTTCACATCTATTTTTATCGCACGACACGCAATTTCAGGATGCAGATAATTAAATAAATGCTCAACAATGCCTTTATAATCTACATCGTAGATTTTTTTCGGCACAAACTTAGCCACAACATTAACCTTTTCGAATTCATGCCGCTTTGCTTCACTGTCATGCAATTGATGATGCATGGCAGATTTGATCGCTTTCAAATTTTTTTCGGCCTGTTTAAGTTCGCCATAAATCCCTTTAATCAATAAAGACTCCATTATTTCAGCAGCATTTTGGTTTGTTTCAAAATTCATGTTACTGTTCCTCCCAATAACGCTCCCCATCTAGCAAAAAGGGGAGCAAAAGTTTTTTACTCCCTGCTAGAAAGGGGGTTATGAGATATTTAATAAAGTCACTCTACAAATTAGGCTAAAGCATATGCATAAGATTCGCTTGAAAAAGCATCAATTATCGTCAATCTTCCTGACTTCAAAGCGACTGTACAATCGATCCCATTCCATCCTGCGTCTTCTAACGAAAGACAATATACATAACCTAATTTTGAATCTAATCGAATAAATTTCCCTTTTCTTTTCAGCATATTAAATAAGATATTATTCTTATACGATCCTTTAAAATACGCTTCGATTTTATTTTTTAGCATGACACTCTCTCCTTAATACGTTGTTTAATAAGTATGTTTGTTGCCTCCGTGTAATGGGTTTTTAAAAATACCCTTACATGATGCTCATCTACAGCAGTCACTGTCATTCTTTTTGGTCTTTTTCTTTCAAGAAAATCTACCTGATAAAGATGCTTAGGCGGGTTTTGAATCCCATCAAAGAATTCATTCTCAGGTAAGACCGAAATAACAGGCTCGGTTTTAATAATTTGAGGAGCCTCACTTTCATCTGCATTCACGAAAATCCAAGCTGGATATCCAAGTAGCAGCTGGAAGATAAAGATAGACCCCTCCGCAATAACTTCTCCGCCATTTTTGACCACATAATTGGGGCCAATCGTAAATTGACTTTTTTGAGTATAGAAGTTGAATACCGTCATATGGCAACCCCTTCAACAGAAAAGAGATCGTAGTCTACTGGCATAATGTCATGCTTAAGACAATCGATCTCTTTTAGTAACTCTATCAATTTATATGCTTTGGTCTTTTTTCGAATCTGTATGTTTACGGAAGAATCAGGTAGACAGACAATGCCTATAGACCCTTTTAGAAATACTCCCCGAACATCAGTTGTACGGAAAGACGGTCTATTAAGAAAGTCTTTAATCCATGTTTCTTGATTCTTAGAATGATGGTGTAAGGAATATTCCACCCCGGTTATTTCAGGTGAAAAAACCCCCATTGACATTTCAAATAAATAGAGTGCCCCGTCAATGGAACCATCGAAATAGACTCTGTAACCGTATGACGCTTGGTGGTCGCGGTAATTGCGGAATGGCTCTATTACAAACTGAGCACCATCCATTTGCCATACAAATTTATCTTTCATATCTTTGAAATTTACGGCTTTAATAGCCTGTCCGAGTGCGGTTGGGTGAATGGAAGCAAAACAAGTTAGTTTAAACATTTTCTTCCTCCCCTTCACCTTTGCAAAGACAATGATCCGAGCAATAAGATTTCCCCTTAATTCGGACAAACATTTCTTCACATGAACCACAGCAAACATGACAAATCATCAAACTCTCAACTTTCATAATAAATACTCCCTCTTTCTAAACGTTTATTTACTTTCAAACACACACTTTTCCAAAGACAACAAAAAAGCCCCTGGGACAAAGGTTCATTAAAGATACAAAAAAGTATCTAACCTTAGCCCAGAGGCTTCAAATTGTTTAGTAGTTAACAGCTGACCTGTAATGAAATGCGGTCGCTAAAAAAAGAAAAAGAAAATTGTTTGAATACCACTATTATACCTTAATCTAGTTCCTCATTCAAGAAGGAGAAAAAGATACCTTGGTGTTTTGCCAAGGTTGTACATAAGATTGGATTGGTTGGCGCATATTATAATGGTAGGTTGGGTGCGAATGGGGAGTGAACATGAATTCCATGGGGGATTCGCACCGAAAATAAAGGGATTTTTTGGCGATATTTCTCCCTTTTTTTGATTAGTGCTTGAATTATCCAAATTAATGGTTGTTTTTGGATGAAAATTTGGTTGATATACTTAAAAATCGCTGTCGCACCCTATATGGATGCCTGAAACAAAGAGCGCTGACCTTCAGCGCTCTTTGTTATGTTAAAATAAAACGGGATGATAGAATGGATGATCGGAAGCCCTAGAATTATCTGCCGATAGGATCATCAAACATCTCGATAAAGCGACGAAAAAACCGTTATCCGACATTTTCATGCCCTCCTTTTATTGATTCAAAACCAATTCAAAAGGGCACTTGCAAAAATCACAAAATAAAGGACATTAAATTTGTGATTTTTAAACAAAAAAAATAGAGGCCCACCGGACCCCCTACTTTTTAAAAGCTACACGTAAGTTATTCTGTTCAACTTCTAAATAATCCACCGTATATATACCGTCCAGTTGCCTGTACTCTAAATAACCTATTTCCTGTTCTACACTGTCCAATAATTCCTTTATGTTTTCAAGTTCACTTTTAGTTTCTTTAATAGATTCCTCATTCATACGGTGTTTACTTCCAGTTAATCTATCTTGAAAGTCTACTACTATAATAGCCTCATTACTACTCTTTTTACTTTCTAGTGATTTTTTTATCAGATAAAGATCACTTAATGTTATATACATTTCATCATCCCTCCTTTTTCGCCATAATCTAAACTACTTATATAGTATATATAATATTATGTAGTACAACACCAAGAAGTTAACTCTAATATACTGAAAATGAAATACAAAGAAAATGGATTTTTTGATGTTTATTGGACAGGTAGAACCACTGATATTGCTTTTTATGATGGAAGTAACCCAGATACCTCACAAACCTTTAGTCTATTTATAAAATATTTGTCAAAAAGAGAGGAGTGAGCCAAAAAAGCAGGAAAATCTCTTGTAGATTATCCCTGCTTTTCTTATGAGTGTTACTATGCTATTTCTATTGTGATTTGAAATTTTGTTATCGTTTCAAGGTTTCGTTGTAGACTGTTTCTGTTGAAATCATCGTCTCACCTGTATCCGAATAAGACATTTTTAGTACATCTCCTTCTTTAATAAAAGAAGCATAAACGGCTTGTTGCGGATTAATATTGAATACCTTGTCGCTATTTTCCAACAAGACTTGTATAACATTATCACCATTCATGGTGGTTGTGCTGACTCGAAGGACTTTACCTGTAATTTCTTTTAAGTCAGATTTATCTGTTGGTATTGCATTGTTTTGATTTTTCTCCGTTGCCAATAATAGCTTATAGCCATCCAACGCTTCCTGTTTTGTATCCCCATAGGCAACAATTTGTGGATTTTGAGCGTTCACCATCGCTATTTTTCTCAACAGTCCGTTAGAATCAACTACTGGAATGTACCAAGTTTCTGTTCCATAGATGTTGTAAAGAATAGGATTGGTTCCTGTCCACTGGTCTTTCTTAAAGGTATTATGAACAGCATTTAAACTTGCCTTACCATCAGCAAAACCTTTGGAACCTGTGTAATACGTAAACTGACCTGTTCTTCCATCCATCAAGGTATAGCCCACCATTGAGGTGCTACCAGGGTTTGTATGGTCAGTAAACCAATACATATGTCCATCTGCCCCATACACGCCTAACACTTCTTCTCCAGAATGCCATTCTGTCACTTCACTAATATCTTGTTTTCCAAATATGGTATTCCAAAATCCATGTTTGTATTTGGCTTGATATTCGTTATAATCAGATGCGACACTTGATGGAATTACATAATCTACGAAAGAAGGTACATTTTTAATAGAGTACTTTTGCATTTCTCCTGTTTCTGGATTCACCAAAACAGCTCCGTCAACCACTTCTCCGCTTCGATATTTCGCATAATGCCCCACAGCTACAACATAATAAGGTTTTCCTTGGTCATTTGGCTCGAAGCCTCCTCCGAACAAAATATCATGTGGGTATTTCTCTCTTATTTTTCGTTCCATAGAATTTCCAAAATAAGCAGAAGGCACATACTTCATATGATAACTGTCCACCAATGTTCCTTCATCATCTTGCCGTTCGGCTGATACTTTGATATATCCTGGTGTAGTTTTTGCTTTTAGGCTTTGAAAGAACCCTTTAAATTCAATAGGAGCTACCCAATATTCTTCTCCATTTATTTTTTGTCTGGTCAAATCCCCTAATTTATAGTAAGAAGAATTCGGAATGCCACCAATTAGTTTTTCAGCTTTATAAAAAGCCGATTCAATTGGGACTGTCGGAATATGTTTGATATCCATAACTTGCATTTTGCTTTGATTGGTTTGAACATGGACTAAACTATATAAATCTTTTTTGATAGTGAAAGGATAAATGCACGTCATAAATATCCATGTAAGTGACAAAAGCACTCCAATACCAAACCATATTGAATTCTTTTCTTCTTTTTTAGTTTCCTTTTTTGTTTCTTTTTCCTTTTTAACCTTATCTCTAAAGCTCGACCATAATAAACCATCTGCGATTAGTATGATGAGATAAATTGGAATAAGTTTTGAAACAAGAGCAGATATATTGTGGTCAGCTAAAGATAAATACCCAATCCAAAATCCAAAAATTAATGCAAAAACCACTTTTCCTAACTGCCAAAAGCCTATCCATTTTTTCTTCTTCCTTTTATTTACCCATTTCCAAAAGGTTGGTGTAGCAAGCAAAAAGAAAAAAGCGAAACAACCTGTCCAAAATAACATATGTTTATTCTCCTTATATTCTCCTATTTGATGTAAAAGAAGGGGGTGTCCCCTTATCTTTTTTAATATCTTTTGCGTTTTGGTTCAAACTCGATAATATAACGCTCCTATTTATGACATTGTTACCAAGTGATTTCGGTAAACGCAGATTAGTAGAAAGAATCCCTGATAGATTGGCAGAACGGCTTCAATGAAACAGTGCTTTACATTATCGAAATGGTCAACAAAAGCAGGGCTTTTTTCTGTTCTACTGTAAAAATCCGTTTCACCTGAAGGGTGACACCAGGATGAAGCATTTATAAACTATTTACATAATGCACCAATTTTCTATATTTGTCACTATATGGGTGGGAATTCCATTATTTGAATTTAATGATTGATGCTGTTTGTCGATATAGTCTACTCTGCACAGTACTCCTCCAATAAAAAGAGCATCTTCATAGAATTTGAAGGTTTTGCCTGTAACACAACTCAGATGGGGTCTTCTTGCAGGAAAGGATAAAAGCCAAGCGTTTTCGCCTGGCAACCATGGGTATTCTTAATGGATAAAAGAGTGAAGATAATAAAGCAAGGTACTTCCTGCAGTCCCAAAAAGAAAACGGAAAAATGTCACTATAACCTTTGACGAAATTTTCATCTTAAAGCCTTTTGGTGTTTCAATATTCATTTGTAAAATATCCTCCTTTCTAATTATTTTTTTTGTAAAGATAAGTGTTGTCTCCTTTTCAAGAAAAGGTTCTTTAGCCAAACTCCTGCTTATTTATAAAAAACAAAATCAGTAGGATCTTTAGCATTAATCATTGTATCTTTGGGTGGTTCAGATTTTAAGGCTTTTAAAAATAAAATTTTTAAAGCTTATTACTTGCTGTTTTTTTCAAAAAAAAAGAAGTGTGAATGGACACACTTCTTTTTATCTTCCCCGCCTCCTATGTGGAGGAAGGAAATGAATCACTTATCATATTAAATTTCTGCATACAAATCTTCTACATTTTTGTCCAAGAGATATTCTCTTGCTTTTTCCCTTGTAAGTTTATATTTTTTTTCAATATACGCTTGGTCTAAAAGCATATCCCTATTTGTACGTTCTAAATTAGATAGAGGATATTCCTGAGAAGTTGCAAACAATACTTCTACTTTCTCGTTCACGCAGTCTTCCCATACCGTCGTAATCTCTTTGGTTAAAGATACATGCTCTAATACTGTATCGTCACTAATAAGTACTTTCGTTTCCCTTACTACATACTCTTTTGTAGCCATTGATATTTTTTCTAAACCTTTGTTTTCTTTGAGTTGTCGCATTTTATTAAACCCTCGCTTCATTTCTACTGACTTTATTATAGAAGAAAACCTAGTACAAACTTTTAGATTCCACAATTATTATAGAAATAAGTATTTATTTTAGTAGTAGCAAAGTATTAATTACTAAACTATTCGGTTAAGGAATCAAATAACTGGGGGTCGTCTATAATGCAGTTATTCACTTACGAAGTTTAAAAGTTTTTGCCGAAAACCATTAAACTAGAATAATGGTCGGTTGCACTACTTGCTCCAGAGTGTTCAAGTGCCCAGATAGAAACAATCCTTCATCGCAGCCTACAGTTAGAAGTATAATAGTTAATTCTTATAATATCAATGGAAGGAGAACTATCAGATGCCACCATCTATGTATAAAAATCCTATATTGGATATGTTTTTGGGTTGAATATTACCCGAACGGGAAAGCCCACTCCTTCAGTATGGGAGTATCAGCTTAGATTTTCATATGGCCTTAATAATTCAATCATTTTAATAAAATCGCTTAATATATCTAGGGTTTTTTGAAACTCTTTCTCTTCCCCTTCAGCCGCTACTAAATTCCTAAATTCCGCTTTCCTTTGTTTTTCCTTTAATGTTTGTGGTAGTTGTAAGTCCTCAGTAAAAAAATAAAAAGGATCTTTAATTCCGAAAAGCTCATTTAGTTTTTCAATTCCCTTCGATAGGTCACCTTCTCCATTTAATAAATTGTAAAAGGTAGCTCTTGGTATTCCTGTCTTATTGATAACCCATTGATTATTTCTTCCAACTGAGTCGATATAAAGTCTAATATTCTCACCGACTATCTTTTTTGTATCCATTATCCTTTCTCACTCCCCTAACTCATTAAACAGTGAATCTAAAATAGAAACTTCTTTTTTTAGCCTTATAGACACTTCTAACGGTAATTCACTGCACAAAACCGCTGATTCTAAATCAGGATATTCATACCAATCTCCAGTGTATACATTGCCATCTTTATCTTCATCGAACAAATAGATACCTACACCGTTGAGCAATAACGCTACGGATAAAAACATCCGAATGTCGGCATTCTCCGCTATCTCAATATTTATCTCTTCTCGATGAAATAACCAAACTCCCGAAAAGGAATAGGTAGACAGAGTACAATCTCTTAAATGATGATCCATCATGCAATCACTTTCGAAGTGTATCGTTATGTATTGTTTCATTCATTTTCCCCATAGCTGCCTTTATTCCGTTCTGCTTTTGCTGATTTACACATTATAACTATTCCTTTGGAACATAGTGTTGTGAAGTATATCTTAACTACATGATAAAAGGGCTCAATTCTAAGCCCTATTGGTTTCATTTGTTTTAAAACATTAGCATAAACCAAAAATGTTATAGTTTAATCTTTATTTTGCAACAAGTAATCATAATATATTACTTTCTAAAAGCTTCATTAGATGTATAGCTTATCATAAAGGCGACATACAACAATTCATTTTGTATTTTTTTAGGGGAAAAAGAAAAAAGATGACCTGGATAGTTAACGGGTTCGGTTCAGAAGGAGAAAAATATAAAAAGCAAGCTATTTGGAGGTACAATTCACATATATAATTGGTACCTTTTCTTTTGTTGTTATATCAATCTTTATTTAGTTTTAGTTATAAAATTAGCACTCAATTTAGCATCGTAATTGGAAAGTGTACATAAATTTTATGTGCACTTGCTGATTTGCATGTTAAAACATCTGCTAAATAGTTAATTAAAGTATAAAATCTATTTATGAGAGGCATTTAGGGAGTGGGCTTTATATATGATGTGGTCAAAATTAAGAAAAAAAATAAAAGAGTTCTTCGCGCCTGAATTAAGAGAAAGAATTGATGTCCACTTGACGTGTTATCACGATGCACATGATGATGTTGGCGAAGTGTGGATAACATTAGATGGAAAGAAAATATTTGATGGTGGCTATTATCATTGGTATGTAACCCCTTTTCCGAGTAAAGCTGATAAAGTTTTTGCTAACAGCAATACCTTCTACAAGGAAGCATTTAAGGTACAAATTAAATCCCAAAAGGTAGAAGAAATTTATAAACTGGGTATTCACGACACATACCACATTACCCATAATCTATGGAATTATATGAACATACCTTATGAAGAAATACTGACTTCAAACAACCCTATATATAAAGCTTTTTCTTTAATTGATAAACGATTAGGGAAAAGACGATTCAACAAAATCAAGTTAAATGAAAACGAGCACCCCTTGGTAGTTCTTTTCTATGAGTTAAGAAAGAAGTGCTTTGAAAAACATCAACAGTAAAGACCTTTAATATTAATTAAAACAGCAACTGAGTTCGACTCAGTTGCTGTTTTTTATGCTAATCTGGATAGTCATCTTTTTTCTTTTTTAATACGTCCTATGAAGATTTAATGCATCATATACGTTTCCAATGATATTAACATTAACGACATCGGTTCGAATTTCACCATTACTATATCTCACTTCAAACGTGAATTGAGCAGGACCATTTTTTAAGTAAGTTGCAGGTTGTGAAAATGAATCCCTATAGTAATCTAATGAATATTGAGTTTCGCTGTCTTTATTTAGCAAAACTGTTTCTGTATAAGTGGTTCCATCCACCAATGGTGCCGTTAATGTTGCTTTTACGTAATCCTTTGGATAGGATGATACATCCGCATGTAACACAAAGGTCTCTCCGCTATAGAAATCCTGTGGATTATGCCCAAGTGCTTGATGCTTAGCTGTCCAATCCGGAGTATGATCTACATGACCAATGATACTCAGGTCTGTGACTGGAATAGTAGACGAAATACTCGAACTTGCACCGTATGGATCTGTTACAGTCTGTGTTATCGTCCAGTTTCCGATGACATTAGCCGGAATCGTGAAATTCGCGACATTTTGCGTTGTCACAACGCCATTCGGGTCGGTAATCTGATATACATAGGTTAAAGGTTGATTATCCGGGTCCGTGGCTGCAGAAGTAACAGAAATCGTGTCGTTTACCGTATAAGATGGTTTATCTGTTACAAAAGCAGCGTTTGGCGGTCGATTTACCACCGTGATCGTATTTACATATTCATCGGTCGCACCGTATGGATCGGTCACAACTTGGTCAATGGTATACGTACCAATTTGCAATGAATTGAAAGATGGATTTACATCACTATAAGTAGCTGTGCTTCCATCTGGTGCAGTGACCGTATACTGATACGTTAAAGGATCTCCGTTTTGGTCATACGCGGTTGACGTGACATAGACTTTTTGGTCATTGAAATACGATGCCTTATCCGTCGTAAATCCTGCAACTGGCGGTAAATTATCGACAATAACATAATCCGTATACGTGGCTTGGTTTCCAAAATTATCTGTTACCGCTTGTGTTACTGTATATGTCCCAACCTGTGAACCAATAAAGGCTGGGTTAACAGCAGTGGACGTAAAGGAACTTCCGTCCGGACAAACGATTGTATAAAGATAACTTAGCGTAGCGCCCGGAGCACCGAATGCCGTGCTCGTGATGTTAACCATATCACCGACAATATACGGTGAATCGTCTATAAATCCTGGCGTTAATGTTCTAGGAATTGCTGTGATTACACCTTGATAAGTAGCGGTATTTCCTAGTGTGTTTTGGACAGTTTGTGTCACGTTGTAATCGCCCGCCTGATCACAGGTGAAAGATGGATTTGTATTCGTTGAATGAAAGCTACTTCCATCTGGCTTAACAATCAGATAATCATAGGTTAAACTTAGTCCATTTGTATCGTATGCGGTACTGGTCAGAGTGCAAGTGTCTCCAATATAATAAGGAGAGTCATCTGTAAACCCTGGTACTACCGTACTTGGTGTAATCGTGATATTTTGCGTATACTCGGATTGACCATCGATATCCGATGCAACCAGCTTCACCGTGTAAGTCCCAGGTGTATCAAAAAAATTATTAGGATTTACCACATCAGAGAATTCGCTATAAGATGTATCTGGATCAGTTGCGATCTTGATCAACCAAGAATAAGAAACTTGATCCCCATCTGGCTCTGTTGTTTGGTTGGTAAATGTGATATTGCTATTTTGCAAGGCCGAGCTTACAGAAGAAAATTTAGCAGTAGGCGGAGTGCCTTGAACCGTTATGGTTGTATCAATTTCCTTACTGTATGTTTGGTTCACCAAGGAGTTTGTGCTTTCTCCATTTGGAGTTCTTGCGATTAATTGATATGTGTATTGCGTGTTTGGAGTAACATTTGTATCAACATAAGATAAATCCTGACCAGAATAAATATCAACGCCATCTCTTTGCAGTTCATATGTTGTATTATCGCCAGCATTTTCCCACTCCAGTTGAATCCCATTCGGTGTTGCTTGACTTACAAACTGAATAGGAGTAAATCCTACGGGTGCTCCATCATTTTTAGCTGTTGAATGGTCATAAACTTTCGAAGTTGTATAATCGTCTGGCGTCCAATATCCCGCTAATCCAGCCTCGTTGCCTGTTAAACTTCCTGTCATGTCACTTGTGACTTGAGCAGCCGTTCTTGCGCCTTTCCAAACTCTAACGTCCGCTAATTGTCCAGTAAATTTTAACCCAGACACATTTCCTGCGAGATGTAAGTTTGGTGAA
Source organism: Neobacillus endophyticus (assembly GCF_013248975.1). Classification (GTDB taxonomy): domain Bacteria; phylum Bacillota; class Bacilli; order Bacillales; family Cytobacillaceae; genus Neobacillus; species Neobacillus endophyticus. Next base: position 40,311 of record NZ_JABRWH010000002.1, on the reverse strand, counting down.
ACTGAATATGGAGTTGTTGGTGTGGGTTGCCCAATTGCACTTAATGTTTGTTTAACACCATTTATATACAACACAACTGAAGTTGGCGAGATGACTCCGTTATAAAAACTAGCCGTTACATGTGTCCACTTACCTATGATGTTACTGCCTATCGGTGCGCCCATCATATCCCCATTTAGAGTATTAAACCCTATACCGTTTGACGTAATCCAAATCGTATAGTTACTAGAAAAAGAGATCGGTAACGAACCATTTGTACCATCCCAATTCACCCAAAATTCTACGGTGTTTACTGCACCTGCGGCCGTATTGACAGGAATGTTACTCAAGGCTACTTCTTGTGAAGTGTTGGTTAAATCAAGACTGTCAGAAGGTGAATCCAAATGAGTCACTAAACCCGCTTCGTTGCCTGTTACTTTTACATTCATGTCACTCTGTATTTGGCTTTGGGTTCGTTCATAATTCCAAACTTTTACCGCTGCTAATTTGCCGCTAAGGTTATACTTACCTGATACGTCGTTAAAACCTGAAACGGTTAGTTTGTTTGCTACATTGACAGTCGCATGTGTTGAATAATTAGTTGGGTCAAAAAACTTATCAACTAGCGTTTTTTGTACACCGTTGATATAGATCTTACCTAAATCGATATTCCCGTTATTAAAAACAGCTGATACATGAATCCATTTGTTTGGAGTAATCCCCATGTTCGCGTAGGTGTTACCGTAAAAATCGGATCGACCTGTGTTAAATCCAAAATACCCTGATGCCATGAAAAGGTCATAACCTGAAAATCCTAAAGGCATCTCAAATTCAGTACCGTCCCAATTCATCCAAAATTCTACGGTTGTCTTAGCGTTTGCTGTTGTTGTATCAGTAGCAATATTAGATAACTGGTAAGATGTTGCTGCTGTTTGGTCAAAGGTCAAATAATTGTCATAGGGATTAGGATTAGCAGTACTTGCTGCTTGAATAAACGTATTATTAGGATTATTCATCAAAATCTTATTTTCTGGATCGGCCACCATTTTAATGGTGTGCGTTCCTCTTGCTAATTTCCCTAGTGATGCTGTGACCGTATTCGTGTTACTCGGTGCTAGCCCGTAATTCTTTAAAATCCTTGAACCTACTTCTACTCCATCCACATAAGTCGCATGCTCTACATTTGATGCAGAAGCATTTCCGATGTTTTCAAAGTTCCCATCTACACTTATGTTGTCATTCGGACCAAAGGTGCTTGTGCTAGTTTTCGTTGTGTCTGATGTCTTATACGATTTCATACTATCAGCAATAATGAAAGGTGATGTCGGAGCTTTGATTAAAACGGTAATCGTATTCGTCTGATTATCTGTTTCATCACTTTCCGTTACTTTATTGTTAGGGTCACCGAGTCCATATATTTGATAGATACCGGGGCTTAACCCACTTAGTGAAAACGTCAATGTATTCGAGCCACCCGCCGTATAATTGGCTGTTGTGATGGTTTGCTGTACTCCATTTACGTAAATCGTATGCTCCACACTATTAACAATAGAAGAACCTGTATTTTGGTAGGTCGTTTTAATTTGAATCGTAGCGCCAGCATTAAATTGGTACTGTTCCGTTGTCCCTGTACTATCGTAAGCTTTGATACTTTGTGCTGCAATATTGATAGTTGTAGGAGGAGGTACTGCGCTAACTGTAAAGGATGCCGTTGGCGTATTATTGTTCGTCTCGCTTGACTCCGCAATGGAATTCGTATAATCCGCAGTTCCATACACCGTATAATTACCGGCGGGAAGATTGGAGAAGGTCTGAGAAATCGTTTTCGATTGACCTACTGAATAATCGACTACCCCTGCATTTCCTTGCTGAGTTCCATTTAATGTGAACGTGTGATTCACACCACTAGCATTTCGAGTTCCAATATTCTTAAAAACTCCTTTAACTGTCACGGGCTCCCCATAATTGAAGGTTGTTTTTGCTACCACGTTGCGGTCATAAGTGCTAGCTGATTGTCCAGCTAAATCAGGTTTCGTTGCCGTTACTGTGATCGTAATCGAACCTGTATTATTATCTGTCTCGTCACTTTCTTGAATCTTATTACTTGGATCAGCTTTAAAGACAAACGTATAAGTTCCAGGCGCTAAGCTTGAATAAACTTGGTCCACATTATTCGTTTGGTTAACGGAATAATTCTTGGTGATGACACTTTGGTTTGTGCCATTCATGGTAGCAATGTGTTCTACATTATTTACAGCTCGCGTCCCATCATTCCGAAAAGTGCCTCGAATGGTAATGGGTTCAGTATCGGTAAAGGTCGTTTTAGAATTACCACTTGAATCTAAAGCGGTTATGCTCATAGCATGAATGTTGGCATAATCAGGTTCAAATTGATAGATTCCTCCAGCCCCGTTTACAACTAGCACTTTTTTGTTTCCTCCACCTAATGCTAGTTCGGAGTAAGATCGTACGCCACTCATTTGATAGAAACTATACTGCTTACCTGAGCTGTCACGATACCATGAAAAATCAGCACCGTTACTTCCATTGACAGCTTTTATATTGCCCTTCCCTGTCGCATACATAACAGCCCCGTTCGCAATCGCAACTGGAGAACCAGCTATGCCTGCACTTTCATAGTGAAGCTGCTTATAAGAACCATTAGAAGGATTATATTTAAACAAGTAGCCTTCCCCTGTATTACGTTTGTTCACTGTGATATATAAACTTTTGCTGACAGGATCGTAAGCAGGTGCAAAGATCATTTTCCAGTTTGAGCCCTGTAGAGCAGATGCCCCATCATACTTGTTAAAGGCTCCACTGCTTAGATTCCAAGTATACAGCTTTGTCGTTTTATCAACACAGTAAACGGTTGTCCCATCGGGAGTCGTACAGTCACCAGATACCCCCACGTCTGTTGTCTTTGAACTTTTGAATGATCTACTAGCAACATTGAAAGTTAGAATCTTCCCAGGATATCTATCTACACCGAAAACAATGGTTGATCCATTCTGGGCTAATGTACCTGACCCAGAGATTACGCCACCTGCGTTGTAGTCCATGAAGGGAGTACTGCTGCTATCAAGAACATTAAAACCATATATATGATGATTCCAGCTCCCTATATAGCAATCGCCATTAGAAAGACAAAGTGGACCATCGGCAAATCGGTTAACTTGTCCCTTTACTCGTGTTATGAATTGTTTTAAAGGCGTTCCGGTTTTTTCATCTAAAACATAAATTTCTTCTCCTGCCGGAACCACCAATCTAACATCAGCAGGATTGTTAGGGTTATGGACAACAGTTGCATTTCCAGGGTGTCCAGATAAACTGCCTGTGCCAGATAAAATTCTCCTCCATAAAACTGTGCCATTAGTCATATCGTATGCTACAAAGGTTGAATCTTCTGTAGAAAGATCATACATGATGTTATTTTCTATGATAGGACCGGAACTGGTGTTTTTTAAATGATTTCCATCAGTTATAGTTCTAACATATTTATAAGGAAACTGATAATCCGTTACATAATGTGTTCTTTGAGGGTTATTTCCCTTCATAATAAAATCTGCTGCCTTCGCTGGTGGAGGCATTGAAGAGAACAGCAGTATGAACACAAGGATGTAGGATAAATATTTTCTGCCTTTCGTACTATCGCCTTCCTTTCAAGCAAAGTGTGGGATTATATCCCTATCAATCAGCTGAAATTTTTCAATTGATTGATAGAAATATAAGCAAGGATAAGGAGAGAAGTCCTCTCTCCTTAAAAAATGGAACTAAAGAAATGGGAGATCTTTTCAAAAATGATTGAAAAAATATTATGGGTACTTTGCGTACTTTTCTTCGCTTTTTCATCCGTAATGAGGGTATACTGTTCCCCCTCTTTATCGTCCTTTGTGGACTCCATTCGCTGATCCACTTTTTGAATCAGCGGTTGAAGCTCTGGGATGTTACTGATTTGCGAATCGCTTAAAACCTTTTTGATTTCCTTTAATTGTTTCAACTGAGTTGGTAAATAAAACTCTGTCCCCGCAAGTTGTAAGGAAATCAAGGACATAACATCCTCTCTCTTGATACGCGTTAACTGATGTTGTTTCTCTAGTTTCGAAACAACAAGATTCGCTTTCTCAAAGATTAACTCATTCCCTATAACAGGTCCCTTTGTAGGCGAGACTGTTGACTTGATCGTTTGAGCCTCTGTTATGCCAGCACCTAGTATTAGTACCCCACTAATGAACGTAGCGGAAAGGAATCCCATTTTTCCAATCATTTTTTTCCTCAGCATTTCTCTGTTCTCCTTGTAAGTGCTCATGCAACAAGCTAATAACTAGGATTTAATACCCCAACTCTTTTATCTCTTAATATAGGATGCAATGACGGGCTTAAACATTATTTTTTATATTCATAAACCGCTGCCTGTCTAATAATGGTGTCGCTCCCATTAAACCAGCGGGGGCTGTCGGTAGTCATAATGGCTATTATGCTTGGGCCATTTACTGTTTTACTGATATTGTAGTTTGGATTATTGTAAATGTATGGATAAGTCGTTGTTACGTTATCATCGATAAATTCTAAATCAACAAGATAAAGATTATTTTTAAAGAACGAGTTTGCATTTGGAGTATATACGTAGCCTGCATTACTGGTGAGATTCAAATTTGTATCCAAGCTGGCTTGAATATTATTGAGCGCAGCATTTTGGTCAAATACGATCTTCCCATTTGCCAGGTCGGCTGAAGATAGAGCTAGGGCACCGTCGTGTACCGCCAATTCTAAGGCATTCTTCATCTTAAATGTACTGGTTTTATCAGCATCTAAATTCACTTGTAGACTCATGATAAAGGCAAACAAAACAACCAATAGAATGGTCCTCAACGCTGTAGACATATAACATTCCCCTAGTTAATATATTCACTCATAATTTTGGTAGATTCCTTGAATGTTAAAGGTTGATTTAAGTGAAAAATATCTAATATAAAGATAAAACCTCTTGGCGCTTCGATACTGGCTTGGAGATACTGATTTCTTAGTGTTAATGTAGTGGTCGCTTGGATATTTATTTTGCTAGCATCAAAATGATATTGATTCGATAATGCATCTTTCATGCCTTGAATGATCTGTGGAGTAAACTGACCTTGAATGGACGCTTCTTTAGCTCCCTCCGTTAAAACAACTTCCACTGCTTCTCTTTGTAAACTATCTATATAGGTCAAAATGGGCGCAAACATAATATTAATGACAATGATTAAGGTCATCCATTCCGCTAAAGCCTTAGACATTCGTTTCACCTTCTTTTATTGCATAGGAGGGGGGTGTCCCCCCCTAGCAGAATATGAGCATCAGGAACTTAAGGAGTAGGAAGTTTGGAATGTACGCCCGTTACATCACCTTGATAGGATGTAGCTTGTGTACCTGTCATGTTGTAACAAACTCCAAATAAAAATGCTCCAATCGCTACTACTGATACTGCAATTCCAAGAAAAGTTGATAAAGTTTTATTCATGATTATTAAATCTCCTAAAAAATATTATTTATATTTGAACGTGGATTCCATTAAGGAGTCACACGTACATTATTAATTTGAGTCGAGTATACTTGGCTTTCTGAGGTGACCATGCTATAGGCTTGGCCAAACAGAAAGGTTGCAATGGCAATAGAAGTAATCGCTATTGCAAGAAACGTTGTTATGGTCTTATTCAATGGTTTTGTACTCCCTTCTGTACTTGTACATGAATAAGAGGTGATAGGGTGAAAGAGTTTTAGTAACTTATTTTGTTTGTATTTGATTTTGAGTCCTTAGTAAATCTTGTTGATAATTACTTTTCTCTTTTACGCCATTAAATGTGACCCCAAATAATAAACTAATGGTAATAATGGCCACACTAGCTATACCCATAAAGGTCGCAAGCGATTTATTCATACCGTCTCGCCTCCTCTATCCGCTATTATTGATATAGTTATTGACATCACCAGCTATCCCTCCCATGAGTCCATACATGGTGCCGAAGATGAGAGATGCAATAACGATGGCAGTGACGGCTATGCCCATGAAGGTCGCAAGCGATTTATTCATCCATTCTCACCTCCTTTAAAGAAAGACAAATCATCCCGATTTATGGGAAGCTTCTAAAATGATGGAAACCATCGTTACGATCACAACTAAGAAGTTTAGAATAATAACAAAGTGTGTCGTTTTGATAGGAATACCCAATAAGTCAGTCTTTACTTTCCATCGTCTCCGATAGTTTTCAATTTGAGCTTTTACAAACATTTGGTGCATGCCTTTTAGTTGTTCCAATGCGGTGTTCCGATCTAAGTCATCAAGATTTTTCATAACCCCAATTAAAGCAAGGGATTCTTTGGAACCTAATTCCTCCGCAAATTTATCGAGTCCTGCTTTCGGACCTTCTTCGGAACTCCAAGCGGATAAAAGACTGGTTAAAGGCTTTTGTAAAATATCAAAGTATGGCAGGATGTTTCGGACAATGTTATAGGTGTTAATTCTATGAATACTCATCATTTCAATTTCATTGATTAATAGGTCATACAACATAAAAACTTCCACGTTTTTCTTCGTTTGATGATAGTCCACTACCTTCTTCATGATAAACACGAATAACGAGAACGGAATCAACGGGAAGAATAGAACAACAAACAATAGAATGATGATGATGGCTGTCATAATCATTTTCGTCATTCCACCCTGCTCCACTAAGGGAATAAAAACGTACATAAACAGGAGGAATAATACAAATGAGCCAAATAGCATGTAATAACGCATCCCGTTAAGCCCTAACGGATAATGTGCTTTCTTTAACAATTCCTCTGCCTTTGTGAGTTTGGCGTTTTGAACAAGTCTCTCTTTATTCTTATTCAGATTCTTTCGTATCCGAAGTCGATTTTGAATTCTTTCCTGTTTAGAGGTGAGGCCGACATACACCAATATGCCCGCAACTGCTGCTAAAAGAAAGGAGACTCCGTATATCAGATAAGGTAAGCACGAATATAAAAATACTTGTTTCTGCATGGGCTTCTCCTTTCTTTTACAGGTCGTTTTTTGGTCGTTTCAGGAACGAAGAAATAATAACTGAAAACAGTACACCCAATAGACTTAGGCAAAACAAAAATAGATTCCATTTATTACCGAATTGCAACGAGAACCAATTTTGAGAGTTTGCTGTGTACTTTCCTAAAAACAAAGAACCGATGAATAATGGAATCGTTAGATAACCGTTATAAACTGCATCAATGGTCTGGCTTTTTTCTTCTTCTAGCATTTCAGAGGTTTCTTCCATTTGCTTCGTTAATACGATCAAGGCATTCAAAACATTTTCTTTGTACAAAAATGCTTTTAGAATGATGCTGCCTAATCGTTTGGACCAGTTGGTTCCAGATGTATAAATAAATACTTTGATACTCTTTCTTAAGTCATGCTCATTTCTTGAGACCTGCAAGTCCGAAATTAATCGAATGAGTACTTTCCTTAACACTGGATCTGTAATCTCTTTTTGCGTTTCTGCTAATGCATGATAGATATCGTGGTGTAAAGCGTTGTAATGCTGGGTTAACCGTTGGACGATATAAATAAAATCTACACTCATGCGATAACGCAATTTGTTCAATCGTACACGTAAATATAGATAAGGCATGGTCGACAACAAGATTCCAAATAGCAATGAGGTTAGAAGGTCACCGAACGAGATCAGCATAAACAGGCAAGAAGTAATCCCAATTAAGGCAGAAAATGTGACCAAGATCAGAACATCAAACTCATTTCGATTATCACTTGTCGTGCGAATGAGAAGCCTTAAATGATCTAAAAAAGCATTGTTATAATTGTTCTCGTCGGATTGTCCATGGCTAGAACGAACTAAACGAATTCGGTACCGGTAATGCCACTCGTGATATCTATCTTTAATCGTTGTGAACATGATTTGTTTGGATGTCCATAATCCCACCACTAACAAAACACCATATAATATCCAGAGACATCCTTGCTGCCAGAACCAGTGATAAAAAGTATCCTGACTCATATATCTTCACCTAGCAAAATTTCAAGAATCTCATCTTTAATTTGGTCGTAATCTGTCATAGAAGAAACTTTTTCTTGCTTTTTAAGATGCTGATATAAAATCTTAGTGTCTTCCAGACTCTCAGCTGCCATTAAGTACAAGAGGTCTTTTGAAATGTTAGAAGAATAATAGTATTTATCTGTAACCGGGCTATATCGAATCAAATCATTCGTACTATGTTTCTGATTTTCATCGTCCCAAATCACTTCGGTAACAGATATAACCCTTTTTCTCCGTCTGTCTCGGTCTGAACTCATCGTGACGATGATATCAATGTTCTTTGCAACACGAGCCAATTCATTATCAAACTTACGGTTAGGAAATTCATCCAGAATATGACGAGTGATCTGAGGTACAACATTTTTTACATCTGTTAAGTGATAAGTGGAGAAAGCTCCACGTTCCCCTCTCTCGGTTGACTGGAGATAACCTTCGGTTTCTAGTGAACGAATTTCCCCAACGACGATATAGTCATGTTCCATTCTCAAAAGCCTTGGCACCGCGTGATGAAGGTCGCCCTCTTTGGCTTGTATTTCAAAGATTAAACGGTCTTTAAATTGGTCTGACAGATTAAGTTCAAAGTGTTTTTCCATTGCCGCTGCTACATAGGAAGGATCTCTTTCCCGTAGCATCGTTTTCATGAAAGTTGTTTTAGCTGAGCGCACACGCCCTGCAAAAATGATATTCGCCATACTTCGTGATAACGCACGGAAAAAAGGAATATCTTCCTCACGTATTGTATTTAAGTGTGCTTGTTCCTCTAGGCTCATATTTTTGACTACAAACCGTCGGAACATTATATAATTGTCTTTCCCTCTTGGCTTTTGGATCATGGTAATACGGGAGCCATCTTCTCTTTCTATTTCTAGTTCAGGAGTTTGCTCATTGATTACCGCGTCTTTTGTCCGAAGCGTAAATGCACGTTTTACACGCTCAACTGCTTCTAAGCTCTCAAACTCTTCACTTTGTTTAATGAACTTCCCTTTAATATCCATCCAAAGCTCAGTCCCGCGAATAACCGCTGCTTCACTTTCGGGAATCTTGTCCCATTTGTGAAGAATACTAACGCCCCATACTTCATGAAAAATAGCTTCAGCCAGTGAATCATAAAAAGAAGGAAAATCATTGCTTGTAATATTGTGCTTGGAAAGCACTTCTGTAATTTTGGTGATGAAATAAGCCATTGCTTGTTCATCCCCTATAACAGCTAAGTGCTGACGTTCAAGCCAAACATTATCTTTTGCATTTCCATTCGTGCCAGCTGTCTCATCGACGATAATGTCACTTAATTCACCGTGGATGATTTTGCATATTTGTTTAAAGGTTTTCTTTCTTCTATACACCGTGACATGGTTTTGTTTTAATCCCTTTTCAGCGATTGTTTTACTCAACCATTCCGCAGGACTAAAAGGAACATCCAATCCTAAATCTTTTTCGAGTTTCCCCATTAAGGACGACCTCCTTTCTTTTTACGTAAAAATCCCAAAGATGCCTTTTTTCTGCTTCTTCTCTTCCTCAATCGGTTTTTCTTTGAGTCGTGCTTCCGAAATAATTAAGTTTGAAATCAAATCTATATTCTTTTGGTAAAAGGAATCAGTCATATCATAAAGAAGCTTCTTCTGATAAGCAGACAGTGTTCCCAAATCGCCCATGTCCGGTATGGTAGCAACCCTCGTCATATTCAATTCATCTTCCAGTGCTTTTTCCGTAATCATCGTATTGGAAGGCTGAAATCTATTGATCACTAGCATAAAATCTTCCGCTTTTCCTCCGGCTGGCTCAATTAGTTGTTGGAACACGTATGGATAATATCCTCGATATCCTTTCTCTTCCTGATTCGTCACTAAAAACTTTAAATTGCTGGATAGGAAGGCTTGAACCGTACCTGCAGAGTCAAAATGAGTGCCTCCGTCGATTAAAATGACATCAAACGTTGCTTTAGCTACTTTCAGTAAGTGCTCAATTTCACTCGGTTGATAAAACCGTTGCATTTTTATATCTCGGTTTCCTGCCAAATGATAAAAACCCTCGTGATAATACACCGCTTCAGAGAGGCGATACTTCGTTAAGTTCTGAGTCTTCAAATCTACCTTTAAGTCATTTAAATAGTGCCCTTGATAATGATAGAAGTAATCACAGGGGTCCCACGTATTTAAACTAAGGACTAATACTCGTCCTTCCACTTGCTTGGATAAAGATCTGGCTAAATTGAGTACTGTCGTACTAACACCAGCTCCGCTATGAGTTCCAAAAAAGCTGATGATCCGCTTTGAAAGATAATCTTCTCGGTCTGTGATTTGATTTAATAACTTTTCTACCACTTGCTGAACCGTCAGGTGTTCATTTAGCAGTGTCACCTTATGAGCAGCGCATAAACGAGTTATACTTTTCATAACGGCATCACTATTAACGGATTTCGGCTTATAAAAAATGGATTGCTGTTTGAAAACTTCTCGTATTGCCTCTAAGTGTTCAATATCAACAATGTCACCATCCAATAAGACGGCCTTCACGTCGACCGTTGGACTTTTTAACTCATTCCATAATAAAACTTGTTCAATTTCCGATTCTTTACTAAATAATTCTTTATAAAGTGTATTTTTAGAAATGACTGTTAAGATCACTTGTAATGACTCCTTTAATGGTAAGTAATGTACAACTTAGCCCCATTTCCTACGACCTGTTTCATTAAGCCTTGGAAATCATCTTCGTTTAAAATAACTTCCAGATCACTAATTTTCGATGTTGCATCTAATCGCTTATCGTCCGTTTTTTCATCTTGAGGGGAAATAACTTCTTTGTTGTTGCTGTCTTTCACATAGACTACTTTTACATTTTGTAAGAATGGCTTGTTACCGAAAGAACTTTGTTGCACTGCAGAAGCTACATTCCCTGATTGATTCGGGTTTTTTATACCATCAACTAAGTAAATATCAATGGTATCCTTTCGACGAAGAGATCCTGGCTCCGCATAAATCATGTCTTTTGTGATAGGACGAATAGATTCTCCTTTTTTCGCATTAGGCACCATTCCATCCTTATCAACCATGTCGCTAGAAACAATTTCATTTCCAATTAGGTCCTCGTTAGCGTCATAACCAAGGATGGACTTCATTTGATTGGCTAATATGGTACCTGATACAAGGGTCTCTTTTGGACGTCTTTGTAACATTAAGTTATCCTGCGTTATGGGGTCTGACTTTAAAATTTCTGCTCCTGGTTTCACCACGACAACCTCGGCGGAATCGATTTTATTCTTGATAAACGAATCATAGAAAAAAATAAATCCTATTGTTGCAAGTGAGGTAAAGATGCCGAGTGCAATTTTAACGGCCGGCTTCATTTAGATTCACCTTTCTCTTTTCAGATTTTTCAACTGTGATTTTCTTGTTAAATAACCCTTTAAAAAATCCAGTTTGCTTCCCTTGCTGTTTAATGAATTCTTTTGGTAATAAATCCTCTACGATGGGAGCAAGTGCTTCATATATTTGCTTTTGATGTTGATTCATATCATTTAAAAATGTTCCTTTATACTGGGATTCAAAAACATCTTTTGACGGGAACTCTGGAATCAACGTTTTAATCTTTTCGGCGTAAAGGTCTTGGATCACATCATATTTCATAATGGCAGGATCAAACCGATTCCCAATTAAGGAAGTTTTCTTATCGTTCAGAGCTGTTCGAACGAAGGAGGTTAAATGGTTATCAGGATCAGCTAAGTATTGAATATTGCAAATATCTGGCTCGATAATAAAATAAGCATTAGAGGCAATATCATAAATGTCCTGATAGATTTCTTGGTTCCACCCTGTTCCGATATCTATAATGGTGACGGTAGACTGAGAAGCGAGTAATACTTTCACGTATACATCAAAGGGTAGGTCCTTCACATTGTAAACTGGTTCATGACTAGGATTCTTTACAATGAAGTTAATATCATGAAAAGACCAATCATACACAGTCGGTGTTTTAGAGCTTAATTCCGTAGAGAAATAATGAAATTTACTTCGGTAATCCGGAATCACCTCATGGCCAATAAAGCGGTCGTAAGAATACGGTTGAGAATACGGGCTTTCGATATACGTAACGCTGACTCCCATATTCGTTAGTTCCTTAGCTAGTAAGTGCGACACAAAAGTGCTACCACACCGAGCAAACGGGCTGCCGATTAAAACTAACTTTTTTTCAATGGGCACCCCCACAACTCGCTCGACTTGATTCAATATCTGAAAATGATAATCCCGCTTAACAACTTGCTTATTAACCACTTTTTGAACGACTTGCTTGTTGACTACTTTTTGTACGACCACTTTCTCTTTAACTGCTTTTGGCGATTTTTCAGTGGTGGTCTCCTCTGGCTCCTCTTCCTCTTCTAGATTTCCTATTTCAAATAACTCTTCTGTTGGAGTAAGTTGGGTGATACCGGTTGAAGATGGATGGGGTGCTGAATGACCCGATAAAAACTTCGATACCCTAGAAAAACGAGGGCGGTCTTTCAGCTGCTCCACTAACTCTTGTATGCTAATGGATTTGTTATGAAAAATATCCAAGACGTTTCGGCTCACTAATTCAGCAAGAAAAGGATCGTCCTTTTCTCGTTCACACAGGAACACAACTCGAATCTCATCATCATGGTGGATTCTAATTTTTTGGAAGAAAGTGAGAAGCTCCTTTTCTCGATCCTCTTTGCTTTCCTTCGAACTAGCTAAATAATAATCATGGACGATCAGGATATCGGGTCGTTCTGTTTTAACAAATTCTTCTAAATAATCTCTGTGCAGGACTTCATTCTCTAATACATCGAAATCATGCTCATTTAGCCGATTCCTTAATATCTGACTGAAGCCACTATCACCAATGGCAAGTAATACATGGCTCATCGTTTTCACTCCGTGATGAAAAGTGTTATAGGTTTTGAATTTAAACTATTTAATTAGGCTTTTGGTATAAATTTTTATTTGGTTTGGGTTTTGTATGTTTTATAAAGTTGTGTGGATAAAAAAAATACCCGAAATGCACACGATCAGCTAGTCTTACTACGAATAGTAATCTAGTATCATGTTCATTTCGGGTATTTCCCGTTGTAATATTCGATTGAAGTACTCAGTGTTTCCGTCACTGAGTACATAAAAAACTTTTAGAAAGAGTATTAACAATAACACATTGCTAATATCCATAATAATAGCATTCAATGTTAATTTGGTCAACAACTTCTAGTTGTGGTTGGGAGGCCTTTTTTCTTATATATTTTGGAAAAAACGTGTTATAATGTGAATAACATAAAATTTCTTAGAAGAACCACCCTTTTTCCTTGGTCGGGGACGGGCGATTCGAAAACAAAGAGCCCTTTGCTCGATACATAGGGCTCTGGGCTATCAACAATTTCAAACACCTAGCAAGGTGGAGGAATTAATTCTTTTTAGAAGAAACACCCTTTTTCCTTTGGCGAGGTCGGGTGGTTTTTCTATGTCCGTTACTAATACGCTGTACAATCTCAGTTGCTATGCGCTTTGCACGGCTAGGGCGGTTCCTTGTTGTATATTTCGGAATAAGCGTGTTATAATGTTAATGTGTTCTAGCAGGTCCATCGTGGTTTCACCTCCCTTCCACTTACGGAAGGACAAGCGTGAAACCACCCACTTGCTTATGTAATTGTATTCGCTATCTAATATTATACCACAATATGACAAAAGAGACTAGATTTCCTAGTCTCTTTTTCTGTCTTCCTGTCGATAAAGACGTTGCAGTAGCAGTCATTTCAGGCTACATAGCGGTTGCACAGTAAGCCCCCAATCAAACAACGCATATAAACAAGCAGCGCCTTCAGGTACTATGAATGTATCAATTTAAGGGAGGTGCTTTTCATATGCCACAACAAAAACTAACCATTGTCCCCGTAACATTACATTCCGAAAACAAAAATACTTCCTCAAAAAATCCAGTAGTGATTTCCTCCAATCCTACTTGCACGGTCAAAACTGGAAACGTTGAAATTTCCTTCTTCAACGGCGTAGGTGAGCACATCATCCAAACGGTTATGAGGGAGCTGAAAAATCAGTGATACACGATTATACAAGTGTGAAAAATATTTATATCATTTGTGGTAAAACAGACATGAGAAAAGGAATTGATGGCCTGGCAACACTGATTCAAGATTCTTTCGAACTTGACCCATATGGCGATTCCATTTTCTTATTTTCAGGGTGGAGTAAAGATCGCTATAAATGTTTATATTTTGATGGTGATGGATTCGCCATGCTTTATAAACGTTTGGATAACGGGAAACTTCAATGGCCAAAAGATGAAGATGAAGTACGCAATCTTTCTCAACAGGAGCTTCGCTGGCTCCTTGAAGGGTTATCAATTCAGCAGCCAAAGGCCATTCAGCCATCATCAAAAGGTGTCTTTTAAATTCGTTAAAGCCCTTTATTTTACCTTTATTCCACTGTTTGAACTCGTTATAATAAGAAGAGTGAATCCGAACAAAGAGTGGTGAATGATGTGACGAACGTTTCTTCTACAAGTGAAAGTCAATTTGATAGATTAATTCGATTACTTGAAGAGCAATTGGCGCATTCGAATCAACAAAACCAAGAACTATCAAAAAAATTGGATAAATCGTTGAAACAGAACGAAGCGTTAACCGAGCAAGTTCGCCATTTAACTAAGCTTTTATATGGATCAAAAACCGAAAAATCGAAATACAATTCACCAGATGGGCAAGTATCACTATTTGAAGATGACCCGTCTTTTAATGAACCTGAGCACACAGGAGAACAAAGCCAACAGACCATTTCTTACACTGTTGTACGAAAAGTTCAAAAGAAAAAACGAAATGATTCATTGCATGATGGTATTGAAGTAGAAGATGTTCACCATCATCCAGAAAATACGATCTGTGACTGTTGCCAAGGGAAAATGATTGAAATTGGCAGTACAATCGTACGGGAAGAAGCAGAATTTATTCCTGCTAGAATGAAGAAAGTCCAACACATTGAACATGCTTATGAATGTAAAAATTGTAAAGGCTCTACATTTCATCAAGCACAAATTAAACGTGGTAAAGCGCCGCAAGTTCCCATTCAACGTAGTATCGCAAGTCCTAGCGTACTTGCCAAAGTAATATATGATAAATTTTCACAATACTTGCCCCTTTACCGTCAGGTAAAGGAATGGGATCGTTATGGCCTCAATACCAACGATAAGAACCTTTCGAATTGGGTCATTCGTGCATCCCACGATTGGCTATTGCCTATTTACGAGAGATTGAAAGATTTAATGATGAATAAATCTCTCTTACATATTGATGAAACGTATGGACAAATTCTCCGCCGATCCGATGGGAAATCTGGTCAAACCAATGCCTATAATTGGGTGTGTCGAAGTGTTCCATGCCAAGGACCGCCAATAACTCTCTTTCATAGCGCATTATCACGGGCTCGCTCTGTCCTCGAAGGTCTCATTGAAGGTTTTTCTGGAACGATTGTTTGCGACGGTTACTCTGCCTACGATAAGTTGGAGGGCATCACATTCGCAAATTGTTGGGCGCATGTTCGTCGTTATTGGCTTAAAGCGGATAGCAACTATGGGCGAATCGGTGTGAGCTATTGCGACGATTTATATCGACTCGAAAGGAAATTTAAACATTTGTCTCCGAGTCAGCGCAGAAAAAACCGCCAAAAATACTCGAAGCCGATTGTAGATAACTTCTTTGAATGGGTTGAAATGTCACCATTCTACGGAAAAAATGCTCTCGCAAAAGCAGCCGAGTACACATTGAACAGGGCAAATGGGCTCAGAGCATTTCTGAACGATGGACGCATTGAAATTGATAATAATCCTGCCGAAAATGCCATCCGTCCCAACGTTATAGGAAGAAAAAATTGGCTCTTTAGTGTTAGTGAAGCAGGAGCAAAAGCGAACGCCATCTGTTTGAGTATCGCAGAAACCGCCAAGAGTAACGGTGTTGATTTCTACGAATATATAAAGAAACTTTTGACGGATCTACCGAATCTCAGCATCCACCAAAACCCTGAAATTTTAGACCAATACATGCCTTGGTCAAAAATGATCCAGGCAGAATGTAGTAAATAAATGAAAAAGCCGTAATTCGATTGAAAAAATCAGATTTTACGGCTATTTGTGATGCGTACCGGAAGGTGCGCTTCTTTTTTATATTTCGGGCTTACGTTGCACAGAAGACTCAGTGTTAGCAGCAGCGAGTCTTTTTGTTATTCTATTCATATTAAAATAAAAGTATCCTTTAAAAGATAATACGAATATTAATTAACTTTTATATCTTTTCCCGCACTTAAATTATTCGATGCATCCTTAGCATAAACACGAAGACTGGTCCCTTTTTTCTGAGATGCAATTTTTACACTAAAGTTCCCTTTTGCATCAGCTGTTCCCGAACCAATTACCTTGTTACCAGAATAAATGTATACCATGGAGTTCGCTTCAGATTTCCCTTGAACAACTACAGTTTTACTCGTTACTGTATTTACGGTCGGGGCAGCTGGCGGTGTTTTATCAATCACTTTTACGGTAGTTGTTCCGCTCATATTACCTGCAACATCCTTTGCATACACACTAATGATAGTGCCAGCGATAGGTTTTGATATATTCATTGTATAAATTCGAAACACGTCTGAATCGAGTTTTGAAAATAGGTTAGACGAAAAACTTTTTCCTGAAATCATAGAAGAGGATGTTTCAAACGTGTCGTTTGGCTCTAACGTAACTGGATCTCTACTGATTTCACCAGGATAGGTTGCTCGGAATCGGTACGGTGATTTTGATGTTGTACCGTTCCAACCTCCAGCTTCAACGGCTACATAATAAGTTCCTTGTTGTAATAATTGGTCTATAGAAGCATTTTCAGACCCATTCGAAAACGTTGAGTTGGCAATAGAATTTCCATTTTCATCAAATAACGTCATACTAAGTCCTGCGGATGCTTGATCAAGAGTTAAATAAATTTCTCCATCTTTATTCGTTCTGATACTCCCACACCTAAAGGAGTGGGGTTCTAATTTACTTATAAGTTTCTCCAATACTCTCACCTGAAGAGTATAAACTCTCCGAGTTACAACACAAAGGAACTCACGTATGTTCAATTAGACTTTTACAACCAAAGAAACCATCGTTTCTATTAGCGATTGTTACGGCTCGTACCTAAACCGATATTAATATATTAAACGCCCATGCTTATGGGTGTTTTTTCTTTCAATCTTAATCTTTTTATCTCCAAGTCGTGCATCAATCTAAATTGTTCGAATTTCTGTTCACATAATTTACGGTCTATTTCCTCTAAATTTTCCTTGCAGTTCATGAGAAGAAATGCTGAATATAAATCCCTCTGTATTTTACAAAAACCAAAATCATTCCATCTATTATGAAGTTTTTTCTTTTCATAAGTATCAGTCAAATGATTATACTGACTTGCCTTTACGAGATGCGTGTTTATTTTATTTAAACTTTTACCGCTGTATTTAAGTTTACGTTCAATAATATTTAAAAGCATCGAAGGTGCTTTATTACTGATCGTTCTTCCAAACCTTTTCTTTTTATTGAACTTACCTTTATCATTAACTGTTGTTTCTTTTGCTCTTTTTTGGAGTCCCTTAAAGCTCATGGTTTCAACGAAAACTATGTCTCCTAATGAGAGAATGTCATTAGAAAGGGTTTCGTGGTCTTGTTTTCTTTTTGCTCTATTCAATCTCTGCAACTCTTTTAGTTGTGCTTTCTTTTTCATATATCGTTTTGAAAATACCCATTTATCTTTATTGTTGATATTGATAGTTCCGTCTTCTTTGTATTTCAAAGGATTAGTTGCTCTCTTACTTCTATCCAGGGCTCTTTGGGTGTTTTTTATCCTTCTATCCAATTTAACAACGTTTGGTGCCAATTCTGTCAAAATAACTCCACTTTCAGAACAGACCGCCACCGTGGAAGTCCCTATATCGATTCCTACTTTCTTTTGGATAACGTTTTTATCTTTAATTCCTTCGGAATTGTACTGTTTCGGAGGCACGCCCTTAAGGACTAATTGTGCATAGTATACATATTTGTTTTTAACCCATTCTCTTTTTATCCGAACGAACTTAATTTTATCTTTTAAAGCTAAGTGAGCATAAACATCATTTTTATTTGTGATAGTTCGAAGAACAACCCCATTCCAAATAATACTATTGTCTTTGTATCGGATGCCCGTTGAATTGGACTTTCCTTCGACAGAATCCAATTCACCGTACCTTTTGAAATGTACCTTCTTGCCTTGCTTGTACATTATCTTTTCAAATGCCTTAAATGCCCTAGTTGCTATTTTTTGGCTTGTGAAAGAATCTATATTTTTTCTGAATATATGCTGCATGGGTTTGACGAACTCATGGAGTGAATACTCGACCAAACCGAACTCCTTGTTCAAATCTGAGAACATCGTGTTACGGACCCTGCCTTTTTCTATTTTGCAAACAACCCTATATCTTCTAGATTGTTTTAATGTAGAGTACCGCTTGAGCAATTCACCCAAACACGCATTATAAATGTTCCTAGCGATCTCGAATCGTTTGGATAATTTATGTTCTTGATACATTTCTGTCTTTAATCTCAGTGTTAAAACATAACTAGGAGTTTTAGTTTTAGCCAACATATTCACCTCCCCTTTAAGGTTTATTTTATCATTTCAGAACACGCATTCGCAATTTAAAAAATCGAACAATCGATATGTCTGTAGACATACCTTGTTCGACCTCACTTTCATCCCACATCTGAAGAAGTGGGCTTTCTCGTTCGGATAGTTCTGTAAATTTATAAACATCTCGATCTGTGCTTGAATCTATGGTCGAACCATAGAATTGGCCTGAGTTAACTGGATAGGCTGTATCATAGGTGTCATTAGGCTCAAAAGTAACCGGATTTCTAGTATTAAGACCTGGATATGTCGCCTTCAAGCGATAGGAAGCACTTGATACACCAGTCCAATCTTGCGGTTCAACTGTTACAGTATAAGTTCCTGATGCTATATTTTGTTCTATTACCGCTGTTTTCGTGTCATCAGAAGTGGCCTGACTTGTAATCTCATTTCCATCCACATCAGTGAGTTTTAAATTGAATCCAGCATTAGCTTGGTCAAGTACGATATATACCTCTCCATCATTATCAGCAGTGAATTGGTAAGTATCTGAAGCTAGTGTCCCGTTAACAGCAACACCGCTCGAAAGATTGTTGTTACTATCTGCCTTCGCAACCGTCGGTCTAACACTAGGAAAAATAACAAATCCTAGTACACAAATTAATAATGCTAAACTATTAAATCTTTTCACTACTCTTCTCCTTATTAGTTCACTTTTTTATCCACTATCGAATGGTGATCCGCAGAGGAAATAGCATTGGTATGCCCTTTCCCAAACGAGTATTTAAATAATTCCCAGAAAACCGGCATTCCGATTCCTGTTGCAATTACAATCACAACACCTCCTTTCAAAAAAAATACTCCCATTAGATAACAACGGGAGTACATCTACCTTTCTACCTTCTAACAAAAAGACCCATGAACGCCAAGTTCTTCGCACTTCTTGCTTCGTTTAAAGTCATTTCTTGTATTTGCTGCAGCGATCGTAATTCATTGAGGCGCTCCCGATGTTGCATCTCCTGCTCATATAAGTTAATGCACTCTTTTAAAGAATCCGCACGATAATTTTTGAGGTACCCTTCAAACGAATCAACAGCAGAAGGATAAGCATAATCCGATGGGAATCCCTTCTCTTCTACGAAATTCATAATATTTTTTTCCTCATCAATAATGCCCTTGATTCTAGAAGCATTTGCGGTCGTTTTCCTCTTAATTTGGATTAGGTTGATTTTTTCTTCTATATACCAATATACAAAGAATGTAAAAATGATGGAAGCTAGCCCAAGAATGGTTAATAAAATTCCATTTCCGAAACTAATGAGAGGTACAACACGCGAGATTACACCAAACAGCAAAAGTCCTAGAATTGCTTTAATTACCGTAGGGAGCTTGGCTACATTAAAATACGGAGTATGATACTGTCGGTACTCCCTACGAATCTCAGATAATACCTGAATGGGTTTTTTTATCTCCGTTACTGTTGCCAAAAGTTCTTCCTTTTCCATAAACTCCTCCTCAAAACTCAAAAGATGTTTTTTTCATAAAGTTACTTTCGAAAGAAATCTAATATGGCAGGTACTTATTCAATATTGTCCAAGAAAGAAACATGAATTCGCCTAATCGCTTCTGAATCAGGAGCAAAAAAGGATTTACCAGTACCCTCGGTATCCATTAGTTCGTCTACTGCTAACCAGACGGTGAAAGGATACGTATCGAGCATTAACTGCTTATGAATAAATTCAGCCATAGAAATGGTGGAACAAGAGATGACAAAGATAGGCACATTATTTGGGAATAAAGCAATCGGAAAGGACTCGTTCGCCTCAAATACTTGTTTCCATTGATGCAGCTTATCTCGTAAATATCCAATAAAGTTTTGTGACATTTGAGCTCTCTCGATCATAAAATTCACTCGGCCTTTACCGGTTTCAATTTCTGCTACACCAAGTGGCTTTTTATATCTACGGTTATGAGCGACTACTCCATTCCATGTCCAACCTTTAATCGCTTTACTCTTAACTAACCGACAGCGCAGTTCATTCACTGCTACATACCGTTGTATAGATTTTGCATTCTGATTATCCCAAGTATTCGGATTCACAAAAGGTTGATCATTATAAAAATGTTTAAGTAATTTAAATCCGCCAATTCCAAGAGTAAAAGGAGCTGGTGGTTTAAACTCCTCATTTTCATCGTTTTCTAGTCGGCAATGCCAACGGTCTACCATGGCATTTCTTCGCAGCCTTTCCAGTCTCATTGATACATCTGAACGAGATGTTTTCGTACTAAGGTATCTCCGTAACTGGTCTTCATTGGCTGCAATCGCATCACCGACCACTTTTAAAATAGTAATATCTAAATCATCAAAGATGCCTTGCCGATACGCTTTTAAAGCTTGCTCAATATTGATAAAAGGAAAAGAGTTTTTTGGTAATTTCTTATACCCGTACATGGAGGGGTGATCCCAAAAGGGAACATCCCCTTCCTTCGATAAAAAATATTGAAGTTGTTCCGATACTTGTGCTTCCATTATTCGAATAAGAAACTTCCAATATCGTTACGCTTTTTCTTGCCTTGCGGATAGTCAATGATAACTACTTTTCCTTTTCGGTTCTTTGCGTCAATTTCTCGTATACGGCAGGAAACAATTTCACCAGGAAGAGGCTCTGGTAAATGTCGAGGTTTTAGAGCTTTTAATCTAGCCCCTTGCTCAACATTTACAAAAATGCCGTGGATTGGATGAACATTATGAACACGACCAACAATAACTTCCATTTCCTTCATTTGTTCTAAAATTTTGTACGGATCGGGCATTGTATCCTTACGTGATACTTGGATAATGTTTAAGCTTTCATCGAAACGTAATACTTTCACTTGAATTTTCATTCCACGTTCCACGTTTGCAAGGTCAACACCATTGTTCCAATCCCAATCATATTTCAACATGAAGCAGTCAGTACCATCTATACGGCAATGAATCCTTTCATTTTTTTCATTAAGACCCCATACAACACCTTCGAAAACTTCATTTTGCAATTCGCCTTTTTTATCAAGGTATTTAATTGTGTTCCAGAAATTTTCACGCTTGAATTGGTCTGCCTTTTTTACAGATACAATTGCTAATTGGTGTTCTAAATCTAAACGGATCACCATTAGATTTTGGATGGTTCCTACGAAACCATTAAGAGTTTTAAAGCTATGCTGGCTAAATTCGGAAGCTGGGCAATATGCTTTAACTCCTCCCTCTAGGCGGAAAATGGCAACTTCGGTTTCTTGCGATACCATTTTTCCATTTTCTTGGGGAACAGGCATGGTTATAAATCCTACTGACTGCACCATCCCTTGAACAACTTCTTGATTGCGGTGAATCCTTGCTAAAGTCTCTAAATCATCTTGAGACCATAATTGTTTTGATAATGACTCCATATTTTATATCCTCCTAAAATCTGATTTTAGTTAAATAAACGCTCTTCTGTTTGTTTTATATTTATCCGTACTTTCCATTGCAACAAAAAAACCCCACAACAGATTCTAGGGGTTTAAACAAATAAACCTCTAAAACCTAGCTGTGGGGTTCTCCCATTCTTATCTATTTGATTGTATGGAATGTATTCGTCCAGATAAATATATATAAATATTATCTTATTCTTAGCTTTCATTCAAGAACTATTTAGCATAGGGTTCATTATTTTTCATCATTTAAAAATGTAACGAATTCATCAATTAACTCCAGACTTTTAGGGCCAATCGCACTTCTTTCAGGAGTCTTTCCTTTTTTCGGTTCTTTTATTTCCTCCGTCTGCGTTGGAATGATTGGTGTCTTTAATTGAGATTGCCAATCTTCTAACTCTGGTTTCTTCTCTTCTTTAGGTAGCACGCTATCAGTTGGTTGATTATTTCCCTCCACTAGTGGCTGTTCCTCTTTTTCTACAGGTGACGGAGCCTGTACCTCTATTTCAACGGGCGCTAGCTTCTCTTTCATTTTTGTGTCACTTTCGATTGGAGGAACTTTCTCTAGATTTACTGCATTGCCTTTTGGCTCTTCCGTTTCTGCCATTTTCTCTACTGCTACTGGTTTATGTGTACGCAGCCTAGATGGTTTTGGCGGGGAAAAGACAATGTCATTTTTCGGTAAATCCACATGCTTTAGCGACACCGTTTCTTCTACTTGCTTTTCATCTAACCCCTCATACTTCGGAGACGATGGTTTAGGTACTTCTGTAAAGATCACCTTATCCTTATTTTCTTCCACCTCTATCCCCTCAGACACCATATCCTCTTTCGGCTTATCTTCTAGGAATAGCTGACGTTCTTCTAACCAGATTTCCGCTGCATCATCAATAACCAAAACCTTTGCTTTTTTAAATTCCTCTTTAGGAACAAAATTAGCTTTAATTTGTTGGACAGGCATTGGCTTGTTATTAGCAACGATTTTAACACTACACTGGAAGGCATCTTGATATATCACGTCCCCAGCTGTCATCATAACATCCTTTTTCTTACTGAACGAAGAACCACCGCGGGACATTGGGTTATCTGACATAGGAGAAACCGATTGTTCTGATGTGCTTTCTTCATAAACATACTTTTCACCAAAGATTTTACTGAAGTATTCACTATCGAATGCAGGTAAATCCCCGTAGACCATACGGTTTCTTAAAGTACCAATCAGTGTATCCATATAATACTCACCATATCTGTCAGCTAACTGTGTAATGGTTTGTAGAATAATCGTGACAATCACCTTATACTTACGGGATTGCGCAGGGAATTCCCTAAAAGGCTGATAAAGATAATCTGGCGCTTCGTCGGCAATGATATGATGGAACGTTGAGACGTTAGGCGGACGACGGAAAACAGCATTTTGTAAGCTCAGTAATACGATCTTACCTAAAACGTTGGACAATCCTGAGATTTCACCTTTACTCGTATTCACAAGTAACACGCCGCCTTGCTCTAGGTGGACGTCAAAGTCAAAATCACTCTTTCCAAAGAGTACCCTACGAATCAATTTATTTGCACCAATATCATTCAGAACATTTCGTAAACCCTGAACGAATTCTGCTTTGGCATCATAATACTCCACTTGTCCGCGATAAGGTCCCGTTTGAATCATGACAGGTATTTCCCCTTGTGGCGTACGCATGGTTTTAGGAACAAGGTTGTTGTCAAACCACTCATCAATCTGTTTCACAATCTGCCAATGGTTACGTTCATCCCGATCCGCAATATTCTCGTAATCTTCCGGGAAAGTCTTTTTTAGGTTCTCATGCATTTTTCGTACGATCTGCGAATTGTTGTACATATCTAAGAGCATATCAAAGGTTACTTCTTGATCAGGCTCATGTAGTTTTAAAAGATAAATATAATGCTTTAAATGGGTTCTCTGTGATTGCTGGAAGAATTCATTGGTTTCTCCACTCTCATTCAGCCCTTCGATTACAAGCGCAAAAGCTTCCGCAACTTTATCAACAGGCCCTTTCATCGGATTGATCGATGGCGTATTCGGGTCTAACGGGTTAATGTACGTGATACTCTTCTCTGGTATATTATGTGCCTTTACTAGCTGGAGCGCTTTCTGACACAAATCGTTGGAAGGCTCGATAATACTGATACCATTTAGGTACATTCCTTTGACTTCTTCCGAATGATAGTTCGGCAGTTTTGAAATGGTTGGATAATCATTAATAAATCTTGTCATCCAATGCAAATCTTGATTGATCATAGGGAGTCCCAGAGCTGCGGTTTTCCCTGTTCCGATACTCCCTATAATAATAGAGTTCAAGGTTCGATCTCGCCCAGGGATTGTAACCATTTCCCCTGTTTCTGAACTCTCTCCTAATTCCACATCTGGCCATATATCTGTTTTCTCGATCTTCGTAAATCCTTGTATCCATTTCCCTTTTATTTCGAAGTGTGCAAAAGCCTCAATTAAATCCTCTTGGTTTTTTGTAATCAATCCCCCAAGATGAAAAATGACGATACCCATTGCTACAAGGGGCAACGACATGAGAAGCAATAAAAACTGGTCGGTGTTATGAAGCAATATATATTGCATCGTTTTATCCTGAATATTGATCATCTTAGCCCGCATTGCGAAATATGGAACGAGCTTATTATAAACAGCTGCAGTGATTAACCATGAATATTGAAACATAATCCCGAAAACCATTACTAAAAACTGAAATAATCTCCATTTAAGCCCCTTATAATAACTTACCCTTGTCGATAATAGCCAGGTGCAGATGAAGAAAAGAACGACTACTCCAAATCCGATAAACCCTGGGTGAATGGGGTCTCCAAATAAGAAGAAGGTCTTGATCTCCCCTGTTGTTTGAGCGTTAAACAAAAATATCAAATTGACCAAGGCTCTACACAATTGATAGAACGAATCTAGAAAAAGCGCAGTCCCAATTAAAAACGGCAGTCTCGCCTTCCAATTAACGGCTTTTATCATAAGTAGTGATCTCCATTCGATATGGTGATATTTGTTTGAAAAAATTTGGTTCCTGTCTGACAGTAGAAGTTAGTGTCTGACCATCAATAAAGAGAACCTTCGGATATTCAGCTCCGAAAATGTCAGACTGAAGTGATGTCAGACTGTCATACAAAACGATCATACGGTCAATTTGTTCATTGAATGAATTAAATTGGAAAGCCGATTTGTATAAAAAGTCCAAACGGTCTAAAGCCTGAACATATCCTTCATCCATTACGAGGAACATGACCGTTTCTGAAAAGGTGCCAGCGTGGTTCGATAATTTATAAATACCGTCAGCATAGTAATGTTTCGGAATGGATGGATTATAGAAAATATCCGGTTTTAATTCCGAAAATTTATATTCAAACACCTCATTGTATTCACCTAACAATGTTACAGCTACCTGTACATCCATGGATTTACTCTCAAGATCAAAAGGAATTTGATTCCGAATAATCCGATATGCTAGTTCGGTTGCATTGGACAGCGAAACAATAAACACTTGCAAATTAGGACATTGGATATCAGGTGTACAAACTAAGGCTTGTTTCATGTTCCCGATTCGCCTTTGTCGTTCTGGATAGGCGAATCGTGTGGGAAAGAAATCATCGATTACCGCCATAAGAACAATATGAGTTTCCGTTTTACGCGATTGTGCTAACCGGATATACCCCTTCAATTTGTCCCTAATCATCTCAAGACTTTCAGTTCCAGTATCCAACTCAATATTTATAAATTTGTCATCACTTTTAATAATCCAATCAGGTACAACAAACTTTTTATCTTGCGAAGCAGCCGTTTCATCCATATATAAATAGTCATACGGCGAAAAATCCTCTATCCCCTCTATCCCTTCATTTCGTATACGTAGCATAGTTGAGATCACAACCTCTTGAGTAGAAAGATAGTGGTCTAATCGTTTGGCTCCTGCTACCTTAAAGTGGTTATATAATTTGGTGTCAGACGATAAATAACCACTTGATAAAAGAACCTCAATTCCCTTCGTCCCTATACTGAAGTAGTGATAGCGAAATCCCTTTTGACCCAACGAATACTCATGCCGTACCAATAAGGAGTTTTGCGTGAATTTATTTAACCTACGGGAAAAACTGTCATAACGTATCACGTTTTCTGCGCCTATCCACCGATACAATTGATTGGTAGTGAGCAATCGGTTTTTATAAACCCTATAGAGGAGTTCCAACTCATAATCTTTTAAGGATATTCGCCTGCTGTTTTCTCCAATATAGACATCGTTCATTTTCATCTCCCCTTTATTTAAAGAAAAAAAACCCACACCTAAGAAAGGGATAGTGAAATTTAATCCCTAAATAGATGTGGGTTTTTCCCAATACAAATATAAGATTTTATCAAACATTATAGCATGGTTCTTGGACAAACTAAATAGCGAATTTTTGTATAGTTATTCATTGATTATACAGAATTAGGGCGTGATATTACATGGGGAGAGATCAGAAAAAAACCTTAAAAATGTGGGTGAAAAAGAGCTGGTTTTTGACAAGGAAATTGCTGGTGAAATTATGTTAAAAAGGACTTGGAAAATGTATAATACTTCAGGTTCTTTTCGCCCCTTAATCCCTTGGAAAATCAGGCTTTAGATATGCAACTCCAGTTGCACACCCAAAGTTGCATAGTATTGGCTGCAACTTTGGCAATGCAACCTTGGGTGTGCAACTTTGGAGTCTTCATCTTAAAAATGAATGTTTTCATTCGGTAATTAAAATGAATAAAAATTTGAGACTTTTAATCACTTAACCCCAAATAAATATAGCCAGTTCCCCCCCTCTTTTCGGATGCAAAATTTTACATAACCGTTGTTTTGACAGCCGACACCTCCCCCTCCCTTTCACTAAAAAAGTGGAATTCTGGAATTCTGGAATTCTGGCACTGGGATAATCATATTTTTTAAGATTTAAAGAGAAGAGAGAGGTACTAAGGATAAATAAATATTTATAAATTCCCTTCCCTCGCCATCCCCTTTTATCCTCCGTTTATGGAGTTTTGTTATAAATTGATGGGGCAGTAACCGGGATCTGCCCGCATTTTAGACCATAATCATAATTTAACGTACAGAAAAATATAGATTATTAACCAAATAAGTGTGTTAATTGCTTCTTTAGCTCTTTATATTCGTTCCGTTTATAATGCTAAATAGCCGCTACTTCAAAGCAAGTCCCCCTTTCGAATAAAGACTCTATATAAAGAGTCTATATATAGAGTCTATAATAATTCGAATCTTACATTTAAAGAGAGAACCATTGATAATAAAGCAATCATATATAGAGTCTATATATAGACTCTAACAATTTAATATTCATATTTTCCGAGTTTTTTACTAATAATCATCTGCTGAATCCCCTTTTTATTCACCTAAGAGAAAAATCCACAAAGAAAACGAATGATATTTTCAAGTATTTTTTTAGATAACCAGTATCACCAACAGCTTAGACTCTATATATAGATACCATAATAAAAACACAGTAACACCAACGTCTCAACCGATTTTTCGAAAATTAAAATGAGTTAACTCTCTTGCATAGACTCTTGTATCAGAGTCTTGTATCAGACTCTAATATAAGGTAATATGTAGTAAATGTGAAAAAAAGGAGGTATACATGTGATTGATGAATTACATCAAAAATACATAGATACTAAATTCCCTCCTGAACTCGTTCAAATGTTTGCTGATATCATTGAAGCAGATGAAGTCGCCAAAAAAGTATGCATATTTATCGGAAGGACTGAAAGAGGACAAAGAGGAGAAGATTTGAATCTCAGGGGTGTCACCATTAATGACATTGTTGAAAATGTAATGGTCGACAGGTTAACCAAAGTAGAAAAAGGTCGTTCCTACACGTTTCATGAAATCAAAACCAATATTCACAGAAAAACAGCAGAAAGACAAGTTGATAAATTGTTAGATATGTCACTTCTATTCTACAAACATGTTAAACCCTATAAATTCTTGTTTTTAACAATCCGTGGGTGGCAGATCGTAGAGGAAATCGTTAAAAATAGAGCAATCAGGATAAATCAAAATAAACAATAATTTATAAGGAGAGATATTGAATGCTATTTACAAATAATCCCCCTGCAATCAATATGACAATGGTTGGCTTCGGCCAGGCAGGAACACGAATGGCTGACGCTTTTGCCTCAATAAAAAAAACAGACGGTACTCCTTGCTATAACTGTCTTGCACTAAATAGTAATGATGGCGATTTACAGGGATTACGTTATATTTCAACGAGTAATCGAGTATCACTTAATCTTGGTGGTTTGGGAAAAAACCCTGAGAAAGCCATGAGAGTTATTGAGGAAAACGAAGAAGTAAAAGAAAAGTTAAAACAATTTATAACAGATCGTGTCAGACCGAATGACGAACTCGTATTGTTTTTAGCAGGTTTAGGTGGAGGTACTGGAACTTCAACCATCATTAAGGCAATTGAAGAATTCAACGACTTCCATAACAAGCCCATAATCCGAGAAGAATTAGTAAAATTACAAAAATCCAGTGATCCAGCGGATTTCAAAGCAAATCTTAAAAAATACATGGCACAAGCTGTAAAAAACGCAGCAGAGAGAACCGTTAAAATCGGTATCATTGTTACGCTGCCCGTTAGAGATGATGGACCAGACGTATTGAGACAAGTTAATGATTTTACTCAACGCATCTGGAAACTGGCAAAGGACAAATCAAAAGGAATCGCATTTGTTATATTCGCTGATAATCAACAGTTTGCTGATGACTTCGAAAAGTTGCCAACTAATGAACGTCAAGGGCTTAAAGTAGACAACTACCGTGATTATGCTAACCTACAAATTAAAGATATAATTCACGAAATGAATACCGCTACAACTGGTGGTGGCACATCTGTAACTTTTGATAGTCAAGATTTCAAACGATTAATTTTGGAACATACCGGCTGCTTAGTAATGAACAAAATAACCAGAGATATCAAAGCAATTAGCAACGAATTTGATTTGCAAGAAATGTTCATGGAGTCTATCAAAGGAAGTAATCTACATCAGCCAGTTGAATTGATGGAAAAGCAAGATGATGGCAGTTATATCGCATCTAAAGTGCATCACGTTGGATTGTTAGCGGTCCTTTCTCCAGATAAAAAAATACCAAGTTCTTTCATGGATATATCAAAGAAATCCGTTACAGAAGAATTACCTATTAATGGAACGGTGTTTAATGGTTACTTGGTCGAAAATAATAACAGAAAAGGCATTGTGTACACTGTATTCAAAACAGAAGCACTTCCTAACCGATTAGCTAAAGGTTTAGTTGAAGAATATAACGAATTTATGGAAAGACAACGGAAATTCGTATATAAAAATTCAGCTATCTCCTCAATTGCTGCAACAACAGAAGATGATGAATTTGATATGGACTTAGATTTAAGTGATTTAGGTATTGATCTCGGTGAAGATGAAAAAGTTGAGAATGAGAAAAAAGATGATAACTTTGACATCGATATTGATTCATTGGATTTTGACGGATTAGAATAGGAAGCAACAATAAACAGGATTGGTATTGAGATCGCCTATCCTGTTTATTTTTCTGTTGACCACTTCTTTCCACCAAAATAGTTGGGGGCCCCTGAGGAACGTTTGTCCCTTATTTAATTTTATTATAAACAAGTATTATTTTTCTCCTGTTCCGCCAACTAGATCCATACTGTTGCAACCTTCATATCTCTGATTAATCATGATTAATATCGCTAAAATTTGCAATCACTTTAAATCACCCTGTTTTCTATTTTATATCTTTCTATAAATCCTGATTTTCCCTTAAGATATTAAGCCAGGGTTAGTATGTGAAAAATATAACAAAGTATAAAAGAAAATATTCGCATCATATTGTTTAGAACTAAATATTAATCATAAACACTGAAAGATAACCAATACACCCCTTTAGTAGTTTCGAAAAAATAGTCTTCCGAACTAACAACTCTGTTAAATTCATAACCAAAGTCGTCTTTTGCCTTAATAACTTCTTGTGGTTCTTCTTTTAGTTCTTCCATTATTGCTTCAATCAAAAATTCCTTAGGAACTAATGCTTTTAAATCAAAATCAATTGGTATTTTTCCAATCCAATAGTTCTCACACTCTGATAAAAGTTCATTTTTCCAGTTATTTAGTTTAACAAAGTATTTGTAGTGTTCTGCTTTGTATTTCTCAAAAACGTCTAATGCTTCTTGATGCCATTCTTTTGAGGAATCCGTTAGCCTAACAAATACGTATTCATTTTCAACATATTTTTGAGAATTTACTTCTGCAAAGGATTTTAAAAAATCATGAATGTTTTTCATAATTACACAACTCCTTAAATTGTATTTTCCTAGGAAGTTGGACAACCAGCTAATCCGAAAACCGCGTACTTATCCACTCATTCCTCTCCTTATCATTATGAATCATTTAGAATAAAAAATTATAAATCTGTCAAAACTAATAATAAACGCCACTCTTTACCCTGCATTTAATACTGATCCATACCTTTGTTGGCATAGCCTTAACTACCATTACTATTCTTGGGGTTCACTGATAATAAATTTATCTATTGTATTTTTTAATAACTATAAAAATCACTTTGAATCAGTCATATGATTGCAAATTACCAATCAATTTACTGATTGATAGTGATTATAGCCACTAATATCAATCACTTGCACTACCTATAAATAATTACAATCCAGACGGATCAAAAAAAGCTACTCGTTCTATAAATATCCTCAACTATCAATAAACTTATTCATTATCATTATAGATAACTCGATTATAAATCAATACGAATAAAATTTTATAATCTTTTTTTCAAATCATCTCTCAATCATTATAAATAACTCGATTATTTATAACTAACAATCTATTTCTATAAAGATAAATTAGTACAAATCACAATCACTATAAATATCCAATAAATCAATCATTACAAATACCTTTTTATAAGTATAAACAAATAAAAATCATAATCATTATAAATACACTATTTACCATTCAGTATCAATCGGTTTTGATAATGATAAATCGAAATCACTATAAATATCGATGTTATCAATTACAATTTATAACTATAGAGCGTAATCATTATAAATATCGGTTTTATTAATTCCGATTTATAGGTTTAAATCATTATAAATAAGCAATAATTCTTTTGATAAACTCAATTACAAAGAGAAAACTCTTGAATTCGCAAGTTTTCTAGCCAATAATAGATAATAGAAACTTGCCGAAAGTAGGTGAATCATATGAGTGACCAGGATAATACTATTTTGGATGCTGTTGGATATACGGTTAGTAATGCGGAAAAAAAGAATATTGAAGAAATGTCAATTGCAGAGGAAATAAGATATATCTTTAACGAAGATCCTTTATACCAAGTAATAGAAGAAGAAGGATTAC
Organism: Neobacillus endophyticus; assembly: GCF_013248975.1. Lineage (GTDB taxonomy): Bacteria > Bacillota > Bacilli > Bacillales > Cytobacillaceae > Neobacillus > Neobacillus endophyticus. The sequence goes on along the minus strand of NZ_JABRWH010000002.1, from coordinate 8,714 downwards.
AGGAAGAATTGATTCCAGAGAAATTATTATCAGAACTAAATCGTAAAAATCAATACACCATAGCTGAAGCTGCTGAACGGTTAGAAAAGAAGGATTATCAAATTCGTAATATCATACAACGTAACGGTTTAGAAGAATATGTACAAATAACCCAAGCAGGGAAGTTATATAGGCTAGATTATAAAGGAATCTACAGATTATATTTGATTTTCGTACTTCAAGATCAGCTCGGCAAGAGACCAGTTGATATTGCTAGCTTAGTGGGTGTCATGCCTGAAACCGTAAAAGAAGAAGCTCCAAAACCCCCGGTTAGAAAAGGGACTAACACAGTTATCTCGCCATCAGCCGTACATGATCAACTTGATAGTTTGGAAAATCAAATGTTTTCTATGTTTCTGTATACTCAAATGGTCCGTGAATATGATATTCGAAGACAAGCATATCAAAAAGCAGTTGTTGATGTTTCCAACTGGGAAAAAGAAATGGATCATATAAATCAATTAATTGAATTGCATGAATCCATTCTACATATGGCCAAAGAGGAACAAAAAGAACTTCAAGCTTTAAAGAAGAATGTGTCTGATGTAGTTGAGGGAGTTAATCAAGCCTTTGGGGATGTGGCAAAATCTCAAGGCGATATATATAGTCACGTCAATCGAGCGAATGAAAATAGTGGTGGTTTCTTAGCAAAATTATTTGGTAAAAGGAAAGCACCACTTGATGGGCACGAAACCAAAATCACAATTCGTGAAATTGCTATAACAGCTGAGGAAGTAAAAACTAATCTTATTGTTAAGAAAGAGGAACTAGAAAAACTGAAAGCTGATAGAGCAGCGTTAGAGAAACAAAAATCACTGATCCATGACCTTAAAAATAAGGCGCTAATAGAATACCAAGACTTTAAAGATAAAATGGAAGAAGAAAAGGTGAAAATACTTAAAGAAACAAAGAATCCTTCCATCAAATTGCTCCTGGAGCAACCCTTATCAGATTTTGAACCTGAAAATAAAATTGAATAAAACACTTGCAAAAAGTGTAGTTTTTGTTATATAATATTTTCAAATAAATCAAGGGGTGATTGCAATGTTAAGTTTTTTCAAAGAAGAAACCATAAAAAAAATTGATAAGGCAGCCATGGTGTTAGCCGTTATTGGTTTAATTAATGCCATTGCGATCACTGTAATTGCCAATCTTTAATCATTATCAAATAATTATTAATCGTATCGCTGCTGCCCAGCGATATTTTTTTATTTATAAGTGTTAAGATTAATTTTTGGAAATTGAATAGGAAATGATTACAACCTCCATTTATTTACATAAGAGCAGACCTCCACAATCGGCCCAAAATTGCTGAATAAAACGTTTTAAGAAAATTGATATGCTGAAGAGTTTGTGAAAACTTTCGCTTAAATTAAAGAAGGAGGTTACTTCAATAAGAAATGGTAAAATAGAGTTAATAAAAGCTATTTTGATAAGAAGACAATATGGATAAAAATGAATTCTTCCAAGACCTTGAAGAAATTGTAGTTGACCCTTTGATTATTGGAGATAGTGAAGATGACATAGACCAAGAAAAAGTAAACAACACTTGGTCAATTTCTATTAGTAATGAATTAAGTACTCAGTTGAGTGTTAAGGATTTTATAGATTTTTTTTGAGAGGTTATTTCCAACAGACGTAAACAAATTAAAATCTCTAATAAGAGTATGCTTTTTTATGTATGGTTCGATTGGCAAGCTGCACAATTAAGATTTAATATGGTATCGAATTATGATTCTAAGCTACCGTTCAGTTGTGAAATTGAAACCACTGATAAACTCGAACCAATCATTGAAGAATTTCTAAGTTTTCCTTATCACAATGGCTTTCCGGTTGAAGAGATTAGTGAAGAAGATGAATGGCTAGAAGAAGAAAGCAATTTCCCCTTAAAAGTTTTCCTATGCAAAATAAAAAGATAATCCATTTTCATCTAACGGGTGCGATAGTTCCACAAGCTATATTCCATTTTTGGACTAAACCCATATATTGTTATTCCATTAAGGGCGAATTTCTAGATTTGAAATGAGCTCTTCTTAATGAATTGGTTAGTCGAACAAGGGGATTGAGATAGATAAGCTTTTTAAAATTATTTTTTGTTAAATTTCACCTATTTTGTTAAAATAATAAAAGTGGAGATATTGAAAGGGGATAAGATTCGAGATGTGGAAGAGCTTGTAATGATTAGAAAGTGGATAGACTAGTTTTTGCTCTCATTTAAGAGGGTTTATTTGACTATCTTTAATCATTCAAGGACTGCATTTTGGCTCAAAAACCCTTGTTAGAGGATGGATGCCTTTTTGTGTGTCTGTCTTTTTTTGATGGGAATAATCATATCTCCTGTTGACCTTATTTATGCGTCCTTCATTTGGAGGGGTATTTATGAACCAATTAAAAGAAAAATTGCAATTATTACGGGTGTAAGCCGTCTTAAAGGTATAGGAGCAGCTATTTGTAAGGAGTTAGCTGAAACTGGATATCATATATTTTTTACATATTGGACTGAATATGATAAAAAAATGCCTTGGAGCATTGATTTAGATGAGCCAATGAAATTAATGGAAGCATTAAAACGAAAAGGTGTTAAGGTATCATGTATGGAGTTGGATTTAACCCATTTTGAAGCACCAGATCAGCTTTTAAATAGAGTAATTGAACAACTTGGTTGTCCTGATATCTTAATTAATAACGCAGCATACTCAACTAACAACGATTTTTCTAATTTAACTGCCGAAGAATTAGATAAACATTACATGGTAAATGTTCGTGCAACAACACTATTAAGTAGTAAATTTGCTCAAAGGTTTGATAAGAAATCAGGTGGAAGAATAGTCAATATTACTTCTGGTCAATTTCGAGGACCAATGCCTGGCGAATTAGCATATGCAACAACAAAGGGGGCAATTGATGCTTTGACTATTACGCTATCAGCTGAGCTTGCCCCTTTGGGAATAACGGTAAATGCAATAAATCCAGGACCAACTGATACAGGGTGGATGACAGAGAGCATCAAAAATGAATTAAAACCAATGTTTCCTTTCGGTAGAATAGGTTTACCGAAGGATGTTGCAAAAGCCATAAAATTTCTAGTGAGTGATGAGGCAGATTGGATTACAGGTCAGATTATTCATTCAGAAGGTGGATTTAGAAGATAAAACAAAATGGGTTCTAGTTTTAGAGCCCTTTTTTGTTGTGAACCATTGTGCACAAAGATAAAAGTTGCATTCTATAAATCTTTTGATCGAGAACACTGGATAAGGGCCATATTCTGGGGTAAGAAAGGAAATTAGACGGTACATCTTGAATTTAAAGTCAATCCATTAAAGAGGTAAGTTGAAAACAGGAGTTGTTGTATTCTGGTTTATAGAAAGTCATATTCGGGAGGAATATTTTGATGTCAAACCATGAAAACGAAGAAATGCTAACAGGAGGAAATGTCTCTAATGTGTATCGTTCGGAAGATACTGTACGACGAGAATTAAATCTAGATAGTCCTAAAATTCATAAGCTATTAAAGCATTTAGAGAACAAAGGTTTCAATTATGCACCAAAATTTTTAGGTATTGATGAAAAAGGAAGAGAGATATTATCATTTATTGAAGGAGAAGCTGGAAATTATCCTTTAAAAGAATACATGTGGTCTGATGATGTCTTAATAGAAATAGGGAAAATACTCCGTCTTTATCATGATTCTGTGAGTGATTTTTCATTTGACGATAGCGGGGAATCGATAGATAACACCCCCAAACAATTTGAGGTATTATGCCATAATGATTTTGCAATATACAACATTATTTTTAATTATGAAAGACCAATAGGTATTATTGATTTTGATGTTGCTGGACCTGGTCCAAGACTTTGGGACATAGCTTATACTCTTTATACTTGCATCCCCTTAAGTAGATTTTATCTTTCCGAAACAGGTGAGAAAGTTTATTATAATTCATTACAGCATGCTAACCATATAAAACAAAGAGTTAAATTGTTTTTTGAATCTTACGGTGAAGGAATTGAAACCGATTATTTGGAAATGGTATTGCTACGATTAGAAGGGTTATGTAAAACAATTACAAGAAAAGCCAGTGAAGGTGAAATTGCTTTTCAAAAAATGATAGTTGAAGGGCATCTTGAACATTATCAAAAAGATATTAAATTCATTCGTGAACATGGAAAAGAGTGGATTTAAGGGTAGGTTTTTGTTGAAAGAGGGCTTTTCAACAATAAGAGTGTAGCAAAAATACAATAAACGATATTCAGCAATCGGGCCATTTAATTGAAGAACTTACCTTAAAGGTAACTGGATATTTATGTGAAAATATAATGGGATAGTGAAGGGGTGAACTTAAATTAACGTGGCAGTTTAGTGCAACAAGAAGCTCCTTTTACCAATTTGTGTTAAAATGAAATGTATTACTTTAACCTTGGAGGCGGGAAATATGAAACGAATGCCATTCGAACCACCAACTAAACACTATGATGAACGTATTAAAGCCATAGATGAACAAATATGTCATTTAATCAAACAACGGAAAGACATTTCGAATAATAATCCCGGCTTTCCACCTCGGCAATTAATAACTGCTTGGTCTGAAAAATATAATTTATATAAAGAATTTTTAAATGGTGTATTTGGACATTTTTTTAACGAAGAGATTTATAAACCTGTTGTAGAGCCAAAAGGATTTATTAAAAACATACCAATCTTAAAATCATTTGAAAAAGATAATTCGTTTTATTCGGTAACGTTTATTAGCCAATTTGAAAATGCGAGTGTCATTCATCTTACCACTGATAGAGATTCATTCGATGAATTGGATGGAGATTTCCACCGAAGACGAGAATTCACTTTTTTTGACATTTCCATAGAGGGAGTTGGAACTGACTATGACTGTCGACACGAAGGAGGGGGTGGTTCTGGTGGGCATACATCATATACTTTTATTGTCTCACCACCTTTACCCGAAGAAAATTCAACTCTAAATTTAGTTTTTAAAGAATATAAAACGCCATTAAAAACAAAACCAACAGGTCTTGAATTTGTCATTAAATTAGATAACTAATGGTTGAAAATCCTTATTAAACGAACGGGCGCTATTCTGAAGTAATGATAAACGTCCAACTTCTTAATTTTTATTAGAAATTGCGCTTTTTATATTAATTTATTGTGCAAAATAGCGCTTGAATAAAAAACACCCTGCTTTCATCTGCATTTGAAGGTGGGGATTTTTGCTATATACGAATCAGTTTTATCAATTATATATTGTCTTTTAGGCTTGAATTAGCAAAGTTGATCTTCCGTTATGTGGGATTTTTTTTAAAATATGTAATAATAAAAAAGTAATTATTTAGGGGGGAACACATGAAAACGATATTTAGGCTTGTTATTAGACTTGTGTTGATAATATCTGGATTTTTATATACTTTTAATCTTCCTCATTTATTTGGTATAGAAAATGACAAGATTAAAATAAGTTTTCAAGTGTTTGGTAGGTTGGTTATGAAAGAATTATTTGCATTTGTTCAGCTGAAGGATCCAAATTATTTGGTGCCTTTGAAAGAATTGCCTATTGTAGAAAGTTATCAATATACCATGACCATTTTAGCTGCTAGTCTCTTAGTTGTTTTGTTTCTAGCAATGCTGATAGCTGTTTTTGTGATGCTTTCAAGTGGCAAAGTGCAAACTTACTTAAAATACGGAATTAATTTTATTGAAGGAGTTCCAGATTTACTAGTAATTTTTTTATTTCAAATTTTTGTTATTGCACTTTATAAAAATACAGGTTTAAGAATTTTTCAATTGTATGGAATATTTGGGGCAAAGCCTTACTTTATTCCTGTTGTAACAGTTTCCTTTTTGCCTGTATTTTTATTAGCACAGTTTCTAATTAAAGTTATGGCAGAGGAACATAATCAGCTATATGTGCTGTATTTAAAGGCAAAAGGAATAAGCATGATTAGAATTTTACTGGTGCATATTTTTCGCAATATCTTTCCTCTTTTGCTCTTACAAATGCGGACAATTATTTGGCTAATATTAGCTAATATTTATCTAATCGAATATATGTTTAATTTAAATGGATTTACAAAAGTAATACAAAGGATAATTGACTTTCCATCTCTAGTGATTTGTTTGTTTATGATGGCTATTCCATTTGTAGTAGTCGAGGCTGGATGTTGGCTGCTTATTAAGAGACTAAACAGAAAGGAGACTGTCAGTTTATGAGAAGATATAAAAAAACAATAATTGGTTCAACTATACTGGTATTTATTTTACTGGCGAGCTGCATATATCCCCTATACGGTCCGGCGGATTTTAATCATATAATTTTTTTGGAGGATAAATATGGAAATATCATTAGCAGACCTCCATTCCCACCTTCATTATCACATTTGTTCGGAACCAGCCGAAATGGAGAAGATATGTTCTTGCTTCTACTATATGGGGCCAAATTCACCTTAATTACAGCTTTTAGTGTAGCGCTTCTAAGGGTTATTTTTGGAGGAGTTATTGGGCTGTTTATGGCTTTATGGGCGCCATTTTTAAAAAGCTATTTTAAAGATTTTTTTCTTATTTTCCGTTACATACCGTCCATCTTTATTGCGATTACCTTAATGACTCCAATAGTAGGCAGGATTAATGATGTTCCCATCGCTGCTCTTGTTACTTGTCAGATTATTATTCTTGTTTTTCTGGGAATTCCTGGTGCTACCTTGATGACTGTAGATATAACAGATGAGCTATTAAAAACGTCATTTGTTCAAAGTTCATTTCTTATGGGAGCAAGTAAACTTCATGTCGCTCGGAGACAATTGTTACCATATTTTCGTTCTTATAGTGTGTTATTTATAGTACAACAGCTGATAAGCACGATGCAAATCATCATGCATTTAGGGATTTTTGGGTTATTCCTTGGAGGACTAAACAGAGCTGGAATATTTGGCTGGGATGATCCTCAGGGGCCACCGACTCCTGCGACCTTATCCTATGAGTGGGCAGGTTTAATTGGGCAGGGTTTCAAGGATTTCCTCCTTGCTCCATGGACTGTATTCACTCCGGTTTTAGGCTTTTTCTTCATAATTGTAATAGTTAATATGATGAAAAAAGAAATAGAGGACAATATTCTAGGTTTAGAAACAATGAAACACCGGAAAAAAGAAAACAGTCAACTTCCGATAAAACAGAGTGGAGCATCTATCAATAATTTTGAGTTAATCAAAAAGGAGAAAAAAATGCAGAAATATCCAGTTTAGTCTGTACCCGATTTTTTATGCTGTTTTATATGTTATTTCAGTTGCTATTTACTTTTCTTTTTTAGGGAGAAAAGTGATTTTTCCCTCCCAAAACGGAACCTCTTATAAAAAAAGGTCAACCAGAAAAATCTGGCTAACCTTATATTACGATCGGGCGCTATTCTGGAGTAATGATAAAAGCCCAATTTTCTTAATGTTGAGAAATTGGGCTTTTTATATTTGTTTATAGAGAAAAATAGCTCTTAAAATGGCAGGGAAATAATTCCTAAAGTGACAAGGTGTAATTAATCTCTGATAAATTTAAGCTTTTATCTTTAGTAAATAAATTTAATTATTAGAAGGAAGGATATATTTAACAAGATTAAGGGGTTTTAAAGTATGAAAAAGATTATCATTTGCGTAATTATTGTTTTAACTGCCCTTCCTTCCATAACCTTTGGAAAGGAACGAACTGGAATTACCTTCCCTTGTACAGAGATACTTAATCCAGCACAAGTTGTCACCCAAAACGCCAGAGGGGTAGCACTGATTTATAATTATAAAAGCAAGTTTCGTGGTAATCGGACAAGTCTTAGTGTTCACGCCTTACATTTGTCTAAACCTTCTTCCTTCGGAAATTATGATAGTTATGAAGTATTGGCGTATATACCGAAAGAGATAAGTTGGATTTTCAATCTTAGCCCAAATACAGAACACGAAGAAACAATTTGGGTAGGTAAAGAAGACGAAATTTCCCCTGGATACAGACCAACCTATATTAAAGTTCGTTTATTTAATAACGCAACAAACAAATCAGGTCCAGTTGTACTCGAAAAGAGAATAACCTGTAAGTAAAAAAGCGTTGGCTTGAGCACGCCTTTTTATTATTCATATTTAATGCTAAATAACTTGTAATTAGTATTGCTAATTGATTGTATATCGGTATGATTTTTTAGTTTTCTCCCTCTGATCCGAATCCGTCAGTAACAAGTGCTATCTTTAATGATGTTTAAGCAAGGATCTTCCACAATCGGGCGCAATTCCTAAACAAGAAAAAATAATAAATAGGTATTAACGATTAAAAGAGATAATTCTATTTTTAAAGAAAAATTTGACAACTATTTAACTTTATTTTACAATTATTCAAACTTAATATCTTCTGTGCGCAACTGGCGAAACGTGGAGTACCACGAGGGAGCGTACAGTTTATATAGTCGTACGCCTGGGCAAAAAGTATTTGATTGTAACAATCGAATGCTTTTTTATTTTTCCAAAATGATTAAAAACCAAAATAGGAGATGATGTAAGTTATGTGTAACGCTAAAAGTTCAGTTATAGGATTTATTGGTACAGGTGTTATGGGACAAAGCATGGCCGGTCATATTTTAAATGCTGGTTATGAATTACTTGTCTTTAATCGCACTAAATCTCGTGCTGCTGATTTAATT